>NZ_DASSAB010000023.1:0-84439 GCF_035685805.1 Dyella sp. | reverse complement strand
GTTTATGGCCTTGCTGGCGAAGCTCCAAAGACGCTACCGTCCATCGGGTCCCTCAGGCCTTTCTCCGATGCCACTGGTCCGGCCTAACCACTCATTCAAGCGGACGCGCGTACCGCGCGCCGCTTAACTCAAGCGTTAGGCGCCACAGCCGTGAACGAGCAGGTTCTCATTGCGAATTGGTCGGAGCAAAAGCTCTCGCACAACTACTTCCGCTTGATTGCCGAAGTGACAGTCGAGCATGAATTTGTTCGCCAGCGCGGTCATCCGTCTAGCTATGCCTTCGTTAGCTTCAGTGCTGTTCCGGCTGATGCTCTGGCCCTGCAGTTCTCGGTCGCCTGGCCCGTTGAATTCGATTCGGAATACTGCCTCCGCATTCAGCACACCATTGGTGAGGCGGTCGTTGACTCGCTTGTCAGTGCGGGCGGCACACGCCCGTATCGCGGTTGCTCGCTTACGCTTTGCGCCTTCGGCTGGGATTCGGTTGGAGGTAGTGAAGTGGCGGTTCATCGAGCTACCGAAAAGGCAATGGAGTCATTGCGTCAGCGCGGGCAGTGGAGCATCGTCAATGGAAGGTACCGTTCCTATGTATAGGCGAGCGTCGCCTAACCCCTCCATCGAGCGGACGTCTTCCAGCGGGCTTCGCCCGCTTCCAGCCGCCGCTCATGTCGAACGTTAGGCCCCATGTCTGGAGAGTTGCTGACGCGCCCGCTGTCTCGCGAGGAGCTCGATGATGAGCTCTCTTGGCTCGTGCAAGCGCTGTCCTCTCGGGGCGTTGCGAGCTGCCAGGTCTTGTTCGGCTTTGCTTGGGGTAATGGCTACTACCCCACGGCCAAGTGGGAGTACGAGCAAATAGCGCTGGGCGAACTGGTCGCGGCCGTCGACTCCGTAGAGGAGCGGGGTCTTGGGCGGCTTGGCTGGGATGATCTGTGGGTACAGCTCGCTGAGCCGGCGGTAGAATATCGTTTCTGCAACGACTCAGATCTGCATCTAAAGTTTGCCGAGCCCAGCTGGGTCGTTGAGCTTACCCAGGCGCGCTGGCAAGAAAGGGGCTTCCTGCTTGGCCACGAGCGTGGCAGAAAAGTCCATGGGGGCTAACAATTCGTCCAAGCCGACGCCGCTTCGCGGCGCGGCTTAACTCAGGTGTTAGGGCTCATATGAAACGTCCACGCACTCCACAGGAAAAGAAAGCACTGAGCCTTGAGAACGATCGGCGTAACGTTGTTGCCGAGAGTCAGTGGGGAGGCCGCGACGCCATCGCCAAGCGGAAGCAATGGGTCAATCAATCTCATCGCAAGGCGGTACATCAGGAGCTTTCTGCCTTGTCCGGCAGCGCGCCTGCCGACCCAGAAGCAGTTGAATCTGCTGTTGCTTCAGCCAAGCGGCACAATTGGCGCAAGCAACCTGATGTTCCGCTCAAAGAGGCTCTTGCGTTACGCCGGTCTCGCAAGCTAGGAGGCACCGGCAATGAGCCCTAACAAATCATTCAAGCCGAAGCCGCTTCGCGGCTCGGCTTAATTCTGGTGTTAGACGGCTCGACTGATGAACTCACTCGCAAACATTGGCGGCCTTGTTCTCGCGTTTGCGTCACCTTTTGTGTGGGCTGCCGCCCCTTCCTCAGGGGCTTCGCTTGACTGTAAGGCTGGCCCCGTACAGCAGGAATTCGCCGCGTCTACTTGGAACATCTACGCCTGCTCGGATGGCAAGTCAGCGGTGGTCGTGCCTGTCAAAGTTATCAATGGTCAGTTCGGCTACTTCTTCATCTCACCAAAGGGCCAGGGCGTCAGTGTTGTGGGCGAGGGTTGGGGCGATGATGCTTCGTTTCGCCCCGTATACGAGCGGTTACAACGCATCACGACCGCAGAGCTCAAGGCAATAATTCTGGCAGCTCATCATGGCAAGTAAGCCGTCTAACATCTCGTTCAAGGCGGACGGCTGCGCCGCCACTTAACTCAAGCGTTAGGGCCCACAGGAAGTCGGCGAGGATCATGTGACAACAGCCCAGGCGGTACTCGATCGAACCACCTATGTGGCTTTGGGGCACTTTGTTGTTGCCTTTTCGGGTATCCTTGGATCACTCGAATCGTCAACTATTCAGCTTCTCGGCGCCAACGGCCGCGCCCGAATTCTTATCGAAGCTGCGCTCGCTGACCGCACGGCGTACCCGATCATGTCTTCGTTCTTTTCGGTGTTCTACGCCTACTGGGGCGAGAAGATCACTCCGGGAGACAAAGCCGTCCTAAGACAGTTGCGGCGTGAGCTCATCAGCCTCATCGAGATCCGGAACAGGCTCATGCACGATGCTTGGATGAGCACTACCGTAGGCGGCGACGAGGGACCTCACCCGCTGTCACGTATGCGTGTGAGAGCCCATGGAGCCGGGGTCGAGTACGAGATGGAACCGCATTCGCCACAAGACCTAGAACAGCTGGCAGCCGACGCCACCCGACTGCCTAGCTGTGTCAATGGTACCGTTTGGTATTGTCGCCCTGGGCAAGTTGGCCCAGAGCTTGAACAACGTTACACGGTCGTAAGCGACAAGCTCCAGCGAGTCCAACCGCGTGGGCCCTAACCATTCGTCCAAGCGGACGCCATACTGGCGCCGCTTAACTCCAGCGTTAGCGCTCATGGGACAGACTTTCAAATACGTGCCGGCCTATTTCCTACCGCAGCACTTGCTACCGCCTGGCTTTACTTACCCACAGAGCTACCGAGAGTTTGCGGAGAGTGGCGTCAGCCATGTAGGGGATCGCAACTACGGCTGGACAATCCTGGACACAGTTAACGTCGAGAGCTATGTCGGCTACGCCAGGCGGGTGTCTCCCAACATCGCCTTAGTTCCCTTCATGCGTATCTATGGGCATGACAACCTTGCGTGCTTTGACGCGTCGCGCTTCGACCAAGAGTCGAGAGTTTACTTCGTAAAATTCTGTGAGCCGGTGCGCTTGGACGGAGGCGACGAGACGTTCGCCGAGTTCCTAGCATCTATACCCGCAGACGACGAGCCAGATGATCTGGAATGAGCGCTAACAATTCATTCAAGCCGAAGCCGCTTCGCGGCTCGGCTTAATTCAGGCGTTAGCCGTATGAAAGGCACCACTATCCTTCACAACCCACCCGGCTTCGAAACCTTTGAGCTAGCTCACCGCATCGAGCAGGGTCAGCATCATTTCGAGGTCACGTATGGCAGCTCGTTTTCGGAGCTCTACTACGATTTCACTCCCCAAAGTTTTCGCACCTCGGCTGACCATCAAGAGCTAATCCATCAACTCGGTCGTGCCGGCCTAGCATGGCTGCCGCAGGTGCTCGAGCAGCTCGCAACTGGTAGCGTTCAGTACACAACTGCGCAGCTCATGTCGCTCGCCAATGGCAGCTCCGCGGGCTAACAACTCGTTCAAGGCGGACGCGCTGACGCGCGCCGCTTAACTCCAGCGTTAGGCACATGGAAAGCCATCACTACCTTGCAGAGTCGGAATTACCAGCGGGGTTCACATACCCAGCTTCGTATAGGCATTTTGCTGATGCGTGCTCGCCTAACGTAGTCGCCATCCCTGGGCTTCCGCCATGGATATTCGCTGGTAACTTGGCGTGGGCGGTCAAAGAGTCCTCATCCGTATTTGGGCATTGCTTAGTGCCCTTCGCTCAGGCGGTTCAACGAGACTTGCTGTGCTACTTCGTTGCTGCTGATACAGGGGGCAACAAGGTTGTTGTCACGAACCCGTGGGAGCCAGACGCGAGGTTTCGCCACTACGAAGAGCTCCCTAGCTTTGAGGCTTGGCTGGACTTTGCTAGGGCCTATAGCGCAACCTTTCTCACGGAGAACCCCGAGTACAGCTCCAGGCCAGCATGGTTCCCCGGGTCACTCGCGTAAGGCCTAACAACTCGTTCAAGGCGGACGCGCGTACCGCGCGCCGCTTAACTCCAGCGTTAGCCATATATGCCCATTCGCCCATCGCAGTTTGACTCAACCGCACAGCAGTTGGCGCCCCATCTCATCAACTTGCCCGGCAAGCTCATCGCAATCGACGGTCGCGATTGTTCTGGCAAAACAGTTCATGGGGTCAGGTTCACTTATTTAGTGCTGGGAAGTAAGCCCGACCCCGTTCCTTCCTGTCTCAACTCAAACGTTGCACCAGGAGCCACATGGCCATTCCCGACTCACTTCTGATATTGGCTGGATTTGTGTTCGCGCACGCCGCTTGGAGCGTGTCAGATCTTCCAAAAGGGGAGCATCTTGTGCCCCTTGCGGTCGTTGAGACGGCAGGGCAACGGCAATTGCTTCGCTTCGAGGCAGAGACACAGGAAGGAGCAATTATTCGAGGGAAGGCTTCGCTCAGAGAAAACGAAGGCTCCTTCGACGAGTGGGTTTTCGCTCGGGAGGGTCAAGTGCTTGAGTCCGGGCGCTACGTTGACGTGCTGACTATTGAGGGCAAGGCAAAAGGGATGACTCAGTCGGTCATATTCGTACAACGATTCCAGCCCTTCTCAACCGGACAATTCAAGCTGGTTGGCGAGCCTGTTGTATCTATAGGGGGCAAAGAAATCGCACCGAACGAGTCAAAGCAACTCATTGAGAAGCTATATGCCGGAGCCCGAACTCACACCAAGGCGGCGAAGCTTTGGGGCCATTGGATATCGCCGTGACAATGCGGGACAACTCGTTCGAGACGAACCAGTGCACTGCCCCTCAAAGCAGCTAATCCGGTCAGGCTCACGTATCTAGCGCTTGGGCCCCGGCGTTGAGGAGATCACGGCCAAGTGGTCGCTCAAGTGCTCGCCAACTAGGTGCGAATCGTCTCCACCGCCTCACCTTGATAGGAAACCGACCGCGCGATCAGCCAGATCGCCGGGTAGTAGCTGCCGAGAATCCACAGTGATTCGAACGGTAGTGCGGCGTGGAAGCGGTCGATGGCGATGAGGCTGTCGCTGGCCATGAAGAGCACGGCGCCGAGGGCGGCGCGACGCGCGGGCACGGCGAGTGCGTCACGTGCGGCGGCGTGGTGCCAGGCGCGGCCGATGGCCTGTCCGGTCATGGTGGCGAGCGTCAGCGCGTAGGTCACGACGGGTATGCGCAAAGCGGGCGCGAGGCCGGACCACAGTGCCGTCAGCAGGGCGATGGCGGCGAGCCAGCAGGCAACGAGGCCGAGCGGGCGCACGCCGAAGCGGCTGTCCGCGAGCCACGCGGCGATGAAGCACAGGTGGCCGAGCAGGAACATCGCCAGCCCCGGCACGAACAGGTCGGCCGGCAGCATCAGCAGCACGTCACCGCATAGCGCGAAGCCGAGCCCGGCGAGGATGCGGCGGCGGTAGCGCGGGGACAGCGGTGTGGTGACGCGCGCAGCGAGCAGGATGACCAGTACGGTGGCCAGTGGCTTGCAGAACCAGTGCAGCCAGCGCCCGGGGCCGGACGGGTCGGCCTGCATCCACAGTGCGCCGACAATGGCCCCGGCCGCCGTGAGCGCGATGGCCGGGGTTAGCAGTGGAGTGATGCGGCGCGGCGTGGTGGCGGGCGAAGCAGCGTTCATGCCGGCAACCGGTGGTGATTGATTGGGCCGATCATAGCGGCGGCCGCAGGGTCGCCACGCGCGGTGATGACGGCTGGAACGACCTTGGCTATCGGCGCGCTCGCGTGCGCGGCGCTGACGAGCAGGCCCTGGAGCATGCCACGGGAATCACTGGCAACCGGGCCATCGAAGCGCACGCCGACGTCGCGCTGGCTGACAAGGTGGTGACGTTGAGCGCAAGCCTGGTGTCGTCTGCGCAAGTGACCTCGCCGACGTCAATGGCCAGCGCGGCAGTAAGCAGCCGGTGCGGACGCACGCGCGCCGTGAATCACGACCTGGACACCCTCGGGGAGCAGCAACGCCCGCCGTACCGCCCGCTCCCGCGCCGCTGCGCCACATCACTCGATGGATTCGATCCCGTCTGCAAGCCGCAGCCACGGATGCTGCCTTGTCGCATAGACGCAGACGCTCGGCGCGGGGAAGCCCGGGTCGGCAAATGCGCCGACGGGGATGGCAACGAAGCCGGGCATGGCATCCATCCGGTAGAAGACGGTGGCGCCGCAGCGGGGGCAAAAATGGAATCGCGCGGTGGTGCCTTCGTCGCCGGTAAGCGCGAACGCGGTGCTGTCGCCCGTGATCTCCACCGCCTCGGCCGGAAACCGGGCCTGGACGGCGAACGCGCTGCCGGAGCGCCGCTGGCATGCCAGGCAGTGACATACCGAAACGCGTACCGGCTCGCCGCGGGTGCGTGCAGTGAGCTTTCCACAACTGCAGGAGGCAAGACGTTCGGTCACGGCCGCGGCCAGCCCGACCCGCTGGCGCCGTGGTGGCGGGCCCGCGAGCTATCGACGAAACCGGCCGTCACGCCGCGCCCTCCAGTGACGAGCGCCTAGTCACGGCTCCGGGCGCGATCCGGCCGATCAACCCGAGCCAGATCTGCGGGACCAGCAGCGCCGTCGCAACGATGAAAATCGTGCGGCCCGCCTGCATGGGCTCGAACAGGTGACCCCAGCCGACGCGGAAGCCTGCCGGCGCAGCGACGGCATCCAGCAGGAGGACCACGGCGGCGCAGGCGGCCACCGTCACGATGACACTGGCAACCACCACCGACCCGTGGGACAGCCGACCGGCCCGCCTGCCGACCAGCAAGGCCAGCGGCGTGGCAATCAGATGTGCGCCAACCATGCCCGGGATAGGTGCGTCGACCCCCGCGTCATCCAGCAGTACCTGGATGACCAAGGCGAAGCCGACGAAGCAGACCGCAAAGACGATGGTGCCTGCGGCCACTTTGGTTTGCATGGCGGTGGGTGCCTCGCTGGTGACGGGCGGCGGCGTGCACGACGCCCCGGCGCAACATGCGCTCGACCCGCCTTCGCGTCAACGAGCCGAGCGGACCGCCGCGCCCGGACCACGGGCTGGCTGCGGCGACGGCGGTGCCGAAGCACCATGGTCAAGGGATCGAGCCCCGTTGGCGCGCGCTGCAGCCGCGCTCCTGGCGTTTGAAAACGGGGCGGCGGCCACCTCTGAGTGGCACAGATAATCAAGCGGCATCAAGGCGCTAGCGGCAACAGTGCAAGAGGTTGGTTGCGTTTTAGGCACCGCTTCGCTTAACGTCGGGATTACATCGTCGATCCCCCAAGCTAGACGATGCCGTTGCACGGCAGGTTCTTTCCCCGAGAGCCGCGTGCTGTCTCCAAGCCAAACTGGAAAGCGCATCTGCGCTGGCCACGGCTGTCGCTGTTTTTGGAGTTCAAATAACAATGAAGCACATCTTGTTTAATCGCCGCTCGGCGTTGGCGTTGGCCGTGGGCATGAGTCTGGCCGGAGCAGCATTTGGCCAGTCCACCACCGGTGCCATCTTCGGCCAGGTGCCCAATGGTGCGGGTCAGACGGTGAAGATCCAGAGCACGTCGGGCCTGACCCGCGAAGTGCAAGTCGACGCCTCCGGTCGTTACTCGGCAAGCTCGCTGCCGGTGGGCAGCTACACCGTCACGCTGCTCAATGGCGGCCAGCCGGTGGATTCGCGTGACAACGTGTTCCTGCGCGTCGGTGGCGGTATCGAAGTCGACCTGGGCGCGGCCCCGGCCAACGCACAGGACCTGGACGCGATCTCGGTGTCGGCCAGCGCGCTGCCCTCGATCGACGTTACCTCGGTCGATTCGCGCACCGTCATCACCTCGCAGGACCTCGCGCGCCTGCCGCTGAACCGCAGCGCCGAGTCGATCGCCCTGCTCGCCCCGGGCACCGTGGCCGGCAGCGGCTACTTCAACAACGCCGTCTCTTTCGGTGGTGCGGGCGTCAGCGAAAACGCTTACTACATCAACGGCTACAACACGACCAACCCGCTCAATGCGACCGGTGGCGTGGGCCTGCCGTACGGCGCGATCGACCAGCAGCAGGTGCTCACCGGCGGCTACAGCGCCAAGTACGGTCGCTCCGATGGCGGCGTGATCAACCAGGTCGGCAAGCGCGGCACCAACGAGTGGCACTTCGGTGCGCAGGTGCAGTGGTCGCCGAAGTACCTCGCGGCTGATCCGAGCTACGTGTACTTCCCCAACCAGCAGCTGCCGGCCGGCTACACCTACCAGGACGACACGCTGCCGGGCACGCTGTACCGCGCGCGCAAGGGCGACGGCAGCTGGGAGACCACCTACAGCGCCTACGTCGGTGGTCCGCTGATCAAGGACAAGCTGTTCATCTTCCTGGCCGCCGAGGCCAACAAGGAAGAAGGCAAGTCGACCTCGTCGATCCAGTCGTCCAACCCGAACAACCTGTACTACCAGTACAGCCGTCCGAAGTTCTACGGCAAGCTCGACTGGAACATCAACGACAACAACATCCTCGAGTTGACCGCGATCGACAACAAGGATGAGTACGCCGGCCAGCTGTACCGGTACAACTACGACAACGCGCAGACCGGCAATTTCTTCGGCAACGACACCTCGACGAAGATGTCGTCGCGCTACTACATCGGCAAGTACACCAGCTACATCACCGACGACCTCACCTTCAGCGCGCAGTATGGCGTGAGCAAGAACGAGGACTACTCGGCGGTGCCGGGTGCGAGCGACCAGCCGTACCTGTACGCGTCGTACAACCAGAACCCGGCCTTCACCGGCGGCACGCCGATCCGCAACAGCCAGACCGCGCTGTACGCGAAGGACCCGAACGCCAAGAACAAGACCCGCGGCCTGCGTGCGGATCTGGAATACCGTCTGGGCGATCACACGCTGTCGGCCGGTATCGACAACATGTACTACGCCTCGTCCAATGAGGGCCAGGGCATGACCGGTCCGGGCTACGCCTGGATCTACGGCAAGACCAATTCGCCGAACGAGGCGCTCGACCCGAACCAGGGCGTGGGCGCACCGGGCGGTGACGGCTATTACGTCGACCGTTACATCCTGGACAACATCACCAGCATGTCGGTAACGCAGAAGGCGTACTACGTCGAAGACAGCTGGCAGGTCAGCAACAACGTGGTGCTGAACCTCGGCCTGCGCGACGACGAGTTCACCAACTACAACAACCAGGGCAAGGCCTACGTCGACAACAAGAACCAGTGGGCGCCGCGTCTGGGCGTGAGCTGGGACGTGTTCGGCGACTCCTCGCTGAAGGTGTACGGCAACCTCGGCCGCTACTACCTGGCGCTGCCCGCCAGCGTGGCGATCCGCGGTGCCTCGGCTTCGACCTTCACCGATGAGTACTTCACCTACTCCGGTATCGATGCCAGCGGCAACCCGACCGGCCTCACCAGCATCGGCCCGGGCCCGGTGTCGTCCAACAACGAGTACGGCATCGCGCCGGATCCGCAGACGGTGGCCGCCACCAACCTGAAGTCGCAGTACCAGGACGAAGTGATGGTCGGCTTCGACAAGGCGCTGGGCAGCGAGTGGGTGGCCGGTGCCAAGGCAACCTACCGCCAGCTGCAGACCGCGATCGACGACGTGTGCGACATCCAGCGCCTGGCCGACAAGGCCGACGCTTCGGGGATCGACTCCAGCACGCTGGACTTCCGCGGTTGCTACATCTTCAACCCGGGCGAGACCAACACCTTCAAGGTGAACTACGCCGACGGCTCGGGCTCCGAGCTGATCCGCATGTCGAAGGAAGACTGGGGCTTCAGCGAAGGCGCCAAGCGCAAGTACTACGCGCTTGACCTGTACCTGGAGCATCCGTTCGACGGCAAGTGGCAGGCACGCGTGGATTACACCTTCTCGCGCAGCTACGGCAACACGGAAGGCCAGGTGAAGTCGGACATTGGCCAGGACGACGTCTCCAAGACGCAGGACTGGGATGCCGCCTCGCTGATGGAGAATTCGTACGGCCTGCTGGCCAACGACCGTCGCCACCAGCTGAAGATCCGCGGCAGCTACCAGCTGAACCCGGAATGGATGTTCTCCGGCGCGGTGCGCGTGCAGTCCGGCTCGCCCAAGAGCTGCCTGGGCTACTACGGCACCGACGAGTCCAACCCGGTCAGCTACGGCTCCAACTACCACTGGTGCGCCGGTTCGCCGTCGGCTCCGGGCGCTGCGGGTACCAACCCGTGGACCAAGAAGCTCGACCTGGGCGTGGAGTACCGTCCGTCGTTCGCCGACCACAAGCTGGCGTTCGGGCTGGACGTGTTCAACGTGCTGAACGAGACCAAGGCGCTGCAGTCCGACACGACGTTCGAGGAGGCCCCGTACACCGTCTCCAACACGTACAACCAGGGGATCTTCTTTGAATCCCCGCGCTACGCCCGCCTGAGCGTCTCGTACGATTTCTAATCGTGCGTGACCGGGGCCGGGTTCGCCCGGCCTCCACCTGAGGCAACGACGCCACCCGGCAACGGGTGGCGTTTTTTTTTACCCGCTATCGCTCACCTGCCTGCGAGCGCGCGCCGGCCTGCGGCGGGGTGGTCGGTGAAGAACGCATCGATGCCGGTGTCCAGATACAGGCGGATCTGCGCCACCAGCCCGGCCTCGTTGAAGGCGCGCGGGTCTGTGCCCTGCCAGAACTCCTTTGCCAGGTAGGCGTTCTCCGGGCGGAACGTGTACGGGTGCACCTCGAGCCCGACCGCATGCGCGTCGCGCACCAGGGGCGTGGCCGTGCCGAGGTGGCCGTCGGCGGTGTAGGGAATGATCGCGCGGAAGTCGGGGCCGATCGCATCGGCATAGCGGGCGATCGCCGCGAGTCCGGCCGGGGTGGTCATCTGCGCGTAGGTGAGCGAGCCGCCGGCGGCCAGCACGTCGCCCGGATGCATTGCCGGCTCGTCGATCAGCTGCAGCAGCGTGATGTTCGAATGCGCGATGTTCGAGCGCGTGACGTTCGAGTGCGCGCCGTCCGTGCGGGCACCACTGTGCCTGTCGCGCAGGTACTTGAGGTTGCCGATCTCGAACGACTGGATTTCCACCGGCGCGGTGCGCGTGTACGCATGGGTGGCCAGGGTGGCGAGCAGCGCGTCTTCCATCGGCAGGCCGAGGTGCCGGAACCAGCTGCCGTGCTTGATTTCCGGGATCAGCCCGATCACCCGCCCGCGCGCGGCCGATTCGGCGGCGACGAAGTCGATGATCTCCTCCAGCGTGACGATCTGGAACTGGCCGTCATACGCGGTGCCGCGCAGCTCGGGCAGCCGCTCGCGCGCGCGCAGGGTCTTCAGCTCGGCCAGGGTGAAGTCTTCGGTGAACCAGCCGGTGATGCGCTGGCCGTCGATCACGCGGGTGACCTCGCGCGCGGCGAATTCGCGGTGGCTGGCGACGTCGGTGGTGCTGCCGATTTCGTTCTCGTGGCGCGCCACCATCACGCCGTCGCGGGTCATCACCAGATCCGGCTCGATCACGTCGGCACCGTCGGCAATGGCCTTGGCGTAAGCGGCCAGCGTGTGCTCGGGCCGCAGCGCACTGGCACCACGGTGGCCGATCACCCGCACCGTCGCGGCGAGTGGTGTCGCGGCGGCATGCAACGTCGATGTCATCGGCAGCATCCGAGCAGGAAGGTGAGACAGCTTAGGCGACGCGCGGACGATTTCGGCCAAGGGGACGCCAGCGGTGCTACGCGGGCACGGTTGCAGGCCGATCGCGGCACGTGAGCCCGCTCTTCGCTCCATTGCTCCCCTCATCCTGGCCCTCTCCCGGTCGGGAGAGGGCGCGGCAGTCGGTCGTCGGTCCCCGCACGAGGGTGCAGAGGGGTCGAGGCCGGCGGCACAAGGGCGAGGCGCTAAGAGCAACATGGATTCCCGCGTGCGCGGGAATGACGTCGAGGGGCGCCAAGCGCCGCCGCACCGGCACATTCCATGGACGTCATTCCCGCGAAAGCGGGAACCCACTGCGGGCCGACGACAGCCGCGGGATCGGGCGTGAAGAGCAGCATCGTGAAGAGCACCATGGATTCCCTCATGCGCGGGAATGACGTCGAGACGCGCCAGGCTCCACCGCACCCGCACACGGCCTGGCCGTCATTCCCGCGAAAGCGGGAATCCACTGCGGGCCGGCGGCAGCCGCGGGATCGGGCGTGGAAGAGCAGCATGGATTCCCGCGCGCTGGAATGACGTTGGGGCGCGCCAGGCCCCGCCACATCCACATACTCCCCAGCCGTCATTCCCGCGA
Source organism: Dyella sp. (assembly GCF_035685805.1). Classification (GTDB taxonomy): domain Bacteria; phylum Pseudomonadota; class Gammaproteobacteria; order Xanthomonadales; family Rhodanobacteraceae; genus Dyella_A. Next base: position 72,351 of record NZ_DASSAB010000023.1, on the reverse strand, counting down.
AGGCGAAAATCCACTGCGGGCCGGCGGCAACCGCGGCATCGGGCGTGAAGAGCAGCATGGACTACGCCCGCGTGCGGGAGTGACGCGAGGCGCGCCAGGCTTCGCCGCGCCCACACACTCTTCGGCCGTCATTCCCGCGAAAGTGGCAGTCCACTGCGGGCCGGCGGCAGCCGCGGCATCGGGCGTGGAAGAGCAGCATGGATTCCCGCAGGCGCGGGAATGACGTCGAAGCGCGCCAGGCCGCGTCGCATCCGCATACTCCCCGGCCGTCATTCCCGCGAAAGCGGGAATCCACTGCGGACCGGCGGCAGTCGCGGCATCGGGCGTGAAGAGCAGCATGGACTACTCCCTCGTGCGGGAATGGCGTCGAGGCGCGGCAGGCTCCGTCGCACCGCACATTCCCCGGCCGCCATTTCCGCGAAAGCGGGTATCCACTGCGGGCCGACGGCAGCCGCGGGATCGGACGTGAAGAGCAGCGTTGCTTCCCGCGTGCGCGGGAATGACGTCGAGGGGAGGCAGGCTTCGCCGCACCCGCACACTCCGCGGCCATCATCCCTGCGGAAGCGGAAATACCCTCATGCAGGTCTCACGGCAAAAACGCGCTGGGTCGGGGGATGAGCTGTCCCCCCGGCGGGAAGCGGGCCTGCCCTCGAACCAGGTGCCCGCGATGAGTTCGAACCGCGCGCGCCCCGCTGCGAGCCAGTCGCACCATCGCGCGCGGTTCGGCCGGCGCTTACCTGCCCCCGCCTTCCTGCTGCAGCCAGCGCGAATACAGCGGACGGTCGACCGGCACGCCGGCGGCGTTGCAGCTGCCGAGGCGGCACAGCTCGGTGCGCAGTCGCGGGGTGTGCTGCACGATGACATGGAAGATCGCGTTCTGCTCCAGCTCGCCATGGAAGGCCGCCGCGCCCGGTCCGGTGGCGAAGATCGCCACGTCCTCGCCGCCGTGCGTCTCGGACTTCAGCGGCACGGTGGCTTCCTGCAGGTAATCGGGATCGGTGGTGTCCACGGCCGTGAGGTCGGGGCGTCCCTGGGTGGCAGGGCTGATCTGGTTGGGCGTGTGCGGGTAGTGCTTGGGGCCCTCGGCCTGGCGGTCGCTGGCGCCGATGTAGCCGGGGCCGCTGGCGAAGCCGAGCGTGGTGTACGGCAGCCCGGTGGCGTCGGTGGCCAGCCCCGGTGCGCTCTCCTCGTCGTAACTGCTGGTGGCGCCGTGCACCTTGCCCAGGATGGGATTGCCGCGGCGCGGGTAGCCGGCGAAGGTCATCGTGTGGCTGTGGTCGGCGGTGACCACGATCAGCGTGTCGGCCGGGTTGGTGGCGGCCTGCGCCGCCTTCACCGCCTCGGCCAAGGCGATGGTTTCGTCCAGTGCGCGGTACGCATTGCCGGCGTGCAGCGCGTGATCGATGCGGCCGCCCTCGACCATCAGGAAGAACCCGTTCGGGTTCTGCTTGAGCACGTCGATCGCGGCGGTGGTCATCTGCGCCAGGCTCGGCTCGCCCGCCGCATCGTGCGGACGCTCGTGCTCGTAGTTCATGTGCGAGGGCTCGAACAGGCCCAGCAGCTGCGGCGTGTGCGCCAGGTTCAGCGCGTCGAGCTGGCGCTGGTTCCACACGTAGCGTCCCTGCGGGTGTCTGGCCGACCATTCGGCAACGAGGTTGCGCCCGTCGAGCCGGCGTCCGACCGCGGTGGTGTACTCCGGATCGACCGCACCGGCGGGCAGGAATTCGGTACGGCCGCCGCCCATCGCCACGGTCAGCCCCGCGCCCGGGAAGTCCACCAGCTGCGCGGCGAAGTCCTTGCACCCCTGCGCCCTGGCGTCGGCGGTGAGCTCGGCGTCGACCTCCCAGTTGCGCTCGGGCAGGTGGCCGTAGGTGGCCGCCGGGGTGGCGTGGGTGATCCGCGCGGTGCTCACCGCGCCGGTGGCCATGCCCGACGCGGCGGCCAGCTCCAGCGCGGTCACCAGCTCCTGGCCGCGGCTGCCGGCGCAGTCCTGGCGGCGCGGCTGCTGCGATACGCCGATGAAACCGGCGCGCGTCTTCACGCCGGTCATGATCGCGGTCATGGTGCCGGCCGAGTCCGGCGTCTGCTGGTCGGTCTCGTAGGTGCGGCTGAGTGCGCTGAAGGGAAACTGCTCGAAGCTCAGCCGGTAGCTTTCGCCGTCGACACCGGCGCGCTGGCCGGCGAGCACGTGGGCGGCGGCGATCGTCGGCAGGCTCATGCCGTCGCCGAGGAACACGATGACGTTCTTCGCGCGCTGGCCGCCGGCATGGGCCTGGGCGCTGGCCGCGGCGGCCTGTGCCGCGCCGGCGCGGAACCACCACGCGGGTGTTTCGCCGGCCGGGCGCGCGATCGCCGGCACCTCAATGGTCGCGGCGGCGTCCGCGTGCGGCGTGGCGGCAGCGGGCACGGTGGCGGCACCGGCGCAGCCGGCCAGCAGCACGGCGCTGCCGGCGCAGCACAGCGCGCGGCACAGCACGGGCGGCAAACGGTTCATCGTCGACTCCTCGGGAACGGGTGGGGTCGTCGATGATAGCGAGCGAGCGCAAATCCGGCCGCCAGCGTCAGAGCTTGAGGTAGATCGCGCGTCGATCCATCGCCCACACGATCAGCCACCACAGCGCGACGAAGCCGAGCGCCCACGCCAGCGACGCCCCGTACGGGCCGACCAGCGGAACCAGCGCCCGCGCCAGCCCCTCGTCGTACAGCCGCTGCTGCAGCCCCGTCGACGGCAGCACGATCTGCATCAGCTCGGAGCCGGCGTACGCGGCAATGGCGTTGACGCCGAAGCGCCGGCCGATCGCCGGCCAGCCGCGCCCGTCGACCAGCACGTGGCACGCGGCCAGCGCCAGCGTGGCCCAGCCGGCAGTCCACAGCACGAACGACGGCGTCCACAGGTTCTTGTTGAACGGCAGCACCAGCGACCACGCGCCGCCGGCCAGCAGCAGGATCACCCCGGCCGGCCACAGCCAGTGCGCGCGTCCGCCGCGCAGCCAGCGGCCCGCTGCCAGCCCCAGCAGCGTGGTGGCCAGGGCCGGCAGCGTGCCGAGCAGGCCTTCCGGATCGTGGCCGCGGCCGGTGGCCGGGTCGGTCTGGTAGACGAAGCGGCCGAACACGGCGCTGTCGCTGCGGCTGATCAGGTTCTCCCACGGCAGCATGCCACCCCGGTGCAGCAGCCACGCATAGCCGACCAGGCTCGCCACGATCAGCGCCAGCTGGCTGCGCGGACGCAGATACAGCGCGCAGGTCGCCGCGAGGGCGAAGCACAGCGCGATCCGCTGCAGCACGCCCGGCAACCGCAGGTGCGCGCCGGGCATCAGCCAGGCGGCGAGCAGGTTGATCGCCAGGCCGAGCACAAGAATGCGCAGCGCCCGGACCATCGCCCCGCGCCACAGCGGCGCCCGGGCGGCCCCGCGCTCACGCTTCGGACCGAGCGCGAGTGCAATCGACACGCCGACGACGAACAGGAAGAACGGAAAGATCAGGTCGGTCGGCGTGCAGCCGTTCCAGCGGGCGTGCTCCAGCGGCCAGTAAACGTGGCCCCAGTCGCCCGGGTCGTTGACCAGCAGCATCGCCGCCACGGTGAGCCCGCGCAGCGCATCGACCGAGGCGAGGCGCGGGAACGGAGGCCGGTCGATTGGATGGATGGCACGGCCGGTGGTCATGCGCGCGATCCGGCTCGGTGATGCGGCGGCCCGGCGTGCGCCGGTCGGACGGCAACGACGGTGCGGGACGCAGGCGCGGCTCGCGTCACAGCGGCCTCCTGCGCCGACGTTCCGGTCGCGGCCGGGATCCCCCGGCGACTGTCGCGGGCAGGCCCGCATCCGCCGCATCGTCGAGCACCCGCGCCAGCCTCACGGCATGCCCTCCCCCAGCTCGACCCGGTCGAACGCATGCAACGGCCCCTTGGTGGGCGCGGTGATGACGAAGCACAGATCGTGGCGGCCGGTGATCGGCACGATACCGGCGTGGAATGCCTGTGAGCGCGGCGCGTGGGCCGGATCGGGCAGCGTCCAGCGCGCCACCACGGGCCCCTCGCAGCTATCCACGTGCGCCACCAACTCGCCGAACGGCGTGGCACGCGGGTGTTGCACGACCAGTTTTGCCTCGTGTGCGAGGGCGTAGTTGTTGGGCAGCCGCTGCAGCGTCACACGCAAGGCGGTGATGCCGTCCAGCGGTGCGGCCGGCCATTGCTGGCAGCTGTTGAACAACGGCAGCGTGTACACCGGCGCCAGCGCGATGGCATCGGCTTCGGGCTGCACGCGCAGGCGAAAGCCGCTACCGGGGCAGTTGACCAGCTCGCTGCCCTGGCGCGTGAGCAGCGCGGCGCGATCGAACCGGCGCGAGCGCGTTGCGGCCAGTGCGCTGCCGTCGGCCGCAAACGCGGCGGCGCGCACGGTGACCGGCAGGCGCACCTCGAACGGCGCGTGGTAGCGCGCCGACGACGCCGTGGGTTCGCTGCCGTCGAGCGTGTAGTACAGCGTGCCGTGGCGGGCCTGGTTGGTCAGGGTGACGGTGGCTTTTCCGCTGGCCAGCGCGGCGTCGGCATCGATGGCGATTTCTGGCGCAAAGGCGCTGTCGGCATACCCGATGCCGGCAGCGTGATAGCGCGCCAGCTGCGTCGGCAGGCGGGTCAGGAAGTCGCTCCAGTCGCGGCGGGCGACCGGCGTCCAGTCGACCTCGGCCAGCGCGTCCAGGCGCGGGAACACCGCGTGTTCGACGTGCGCGAAGCTGGGCATGTGCTCGGTCCACACATTGGCCTGCGCACCCAGCACGTGGTTTGCCTCGCCCGGCGTGAGCTCCGCGGGCACCGGCTCGAAGGCGTAGATGTCTGCCAGCGATTTCACCGGCAGGCGACCGGTGGTCTCGTCGGCGCGCGCGCTCTGCAGCTGGTCGAAGTACAGGTCCGGCGCGGGCGACAGCACCACGTCGTGACCCTTGCGGGCGGCGGTCACCGCGCCCTTGCTGCCGCGCCACGACATCACGGTGGCGGTAGCCGGCACGTGGCCGTCGAGGATCTCGTCCCAGCCGATCATGCGGCGATCGTGGCGGGCGAGGTAGTCGCCGAGCTGGCCCATCATCCAGCCTTGCAGGGCTTCTTCGTCCTTCAGGCCGAGGCGGCGCATCTGCCTCTGGACCTTCTTCGACGCCTGCCACTGGTCCTTCACCGCCTCGTCGCCGCCCAGATGGATGTAGCGCGACGGGAACAGCGCCATCACCTCGTCCAGCACCTGCTCCATCATGGTGATGGTGGCCGGGCTCGGGTCGTACAACGTGGTGTTCACACCCCAGTCGGACGACACCGCCACGCGCTTGCCGGTGACGCCGAGGCGGGGGTACGAAGCGACCGCCGCGGTGGCGTGCCCGGGCAGGTCGATCTCCGGCACGATGGTGATGTGCCGCGCCGCGGCGTATGCCACCAGCGCGCGGATGTCCTCGCGGGTGTAGAAGCCGCCGTAGCGCAGCGGCTCGCCGTAGCGACCGGCGTGCGGTGGCGTGCGCCAGGCACCGATACGGGTGAACCGGGGATAGCGCGCGATCGGGATGCGCCAGCCCTGATCGTCGACCAGGTGCCAGTGCAGCACGTTGAGCTTGTGCCGCGCCATCTGGTCGATCAGCGTGCGGATCTCGGCGGTGGTCTGCATGTGACGCACCGAATCGAGCATCAGGCCGCGCCAGCCGAAGCGCGGTGCGTCTTTGATCGCCAGCGCAGGCAGCGGAGCGCCCGCCGGGCGCGAGGTGATCACCTGCCACAGCGTGACCGCGCCGTAGAACAGGCCGGCATCGGTGCGCGCGCGGATCTGCGCGCCGCGGGGGTCGATCTCCAGCCGGTAGCCCTCGTCGGCGGTGACGGACGCATCGCGCACGAAGCGGATGGCCGGCCCATCGACCGGAGACGTGTCCGCCACCACGAAGCCGAGGCCGCGGCTTTCGTGCACGGCTGTCGCCAGCCAGCGCGCGGCGGCGTCTGCGCCGGCATCGCCCGCAGCGAACTGCAGCGGTGTGGCGTGCTGCGGCGTCCACGCGCCGGGGCGAGGTTCAAGCTGTGCCACCTGCGGAATCAGCGACAGCGGCGCCCGGTCCCGCGGTGCCGCGGCCGCCACGTCTGGTGTCGATGGCGCAGCAGCACAGGCAGCCAGGGTCAGCGTGACAAGGCAGGCGGCGAGCCGCATCAGCGGCGGGGGGCGACAACGCATGCGGGTCTCCTGTTCGGCGGGCGGGTACACGGTGGATGCTGCCATGCGCGCGCAAAAAAAAGCGGGCCCGATCTCCGGACCCGCGGGGAGGAAAAGTGGCCGTCCATGGCCGGTGCCGCCCGCGCCGCCGGGGTCGAGTCGGCGGCGCGACAGACGCGTCAGAGCTTGAAGCGCAGGTTCACGTAGTACTGGCGGCCGTTGACGTAGGTCGCGTGGGGCAGCTTGCCGATCGCGTCGCTCTTGACGTAGTAGCGGAGCTTGGGATCGTTGAGGTTCATCGCGTCCACCGACAGCGACATCCAGTCGGTCAGCTGCACGCCGAACGAGGCCGCCAGGTTGCCGATGCCCTGCTGGTAGAAGTTGTCGGTGCGACTCACGCCCGCGTAGAACTCCGAGCGGTAGGTGTAGCTGATGCGGGCGTTGAAGCGCTTGTTCTCGAAGTAGCCCGACACGTTGTAGGTGTTCTTCGAGGTGCCCTGCAGCGGCTGGTCGCCGGTGGCGTGACCATCGGCGTAGGTGTAGTTCGCCTGCACGCCGAAGTTCTCACCGATCGGCTGGATGTAGTTCAGCTCCAGCCCTCGCACCTGGCCATTGGTGTTCTTCGGCACGCTGATCAGGTAGTCGGCGAAGACGTCTTGGCCGGCGTTGGTGCTCGCCTGGATGTCCTTGAAGGTGCGCACTTCGTTGCCGAAGTTGACGTAGTCCTTCAGGTTCATCGCATAGACGCCGGCCGACAGCAGGCCGCGCGGGGCGAAGTACCACTCCACCGCCGCGTCGAAGTTGCTCGAGATCAGCGGACGCAGCTTGGGATTGCCACCGCTGCCGGTGTGGGTGAGGTCGTCGGCGGAGACATAGCCGGCCAGCGCCGAGTAGTCCGGCCGAGTCATCGTCTGCGAGGCGGCGAAGCGCGCGACCCATTCGTCGTTGATGTCGAACTTCAGGTTCGCGCTGGGCAGGAACTTGTCGTAGCTGTGCTCGTAGGTGTTCCAGTAATAGGTGCCGAACGCCGAGCCAGTGATCGGACCGCTTACCGTGGTGGCCTCGGCATCGGGCGCGGTGCTGGTGTAGCCGATGTTTTCCTTGGTCTTGACGTAGCGCACGCCGACGTTGCCGCTGACGATGCCGGACTGGAAGTTCATCTGCACGTAGGCGGCGGAGTCCTTCTCCTGCACCTTGTAGATGTCGTTGAAGTACAGCCGTGCGACCGGGTCACGATTGGTGAACTTCGAGTCGAAGTCAGCCAGCTGGCCGGGCGAGTAGTACCAGATGTTGGACGGGAAGCTGCCGCCGAGCGAACCGTTGAAATCGCCCGGGTAGTTCGACCAGCTGGTCGGGTAGTTCGCCAGGTTGGTCCAGTCGCCCGCCGGGCCCTGCGCCACCTCGAACGGGTTGCCGCGCTCGTGCTTGGCGTAGCGGGCGCCGAACTCCAGCGAGGTCAGCGCGCCGTCGTCGAAGTCGAGCTCGCCATCGAACTGGGCCCAGTCTTCCTTGTCCTTCACCTTGATGCCCTGGCCGCCGAAGATCCAGCCGGCCGAGGGGTTGATCGCCGATGGCGTGCTGTTGTCGCCGCCCATCGTCCAGTTGATCGGCTTGCCCAGGCCGCGGATGTCCCAGCTGCCGCCGGCGCCGACGTTGGTGCCGAGCTCGATGACGTCCTGGGTCGGGCTGGAGCCGGTGCCGCGGGTGGTGCCGATCTGGCCCTTCAGGCCCAGATGGTCGGTGACCCGCCAGTCGGCGCTCAGGGCCAGGTACTTCGACTCCGACGCCGCGCCCGGACGGGAAATCTGGTCGTACACGCCGTACGAGCCGGTGCCGCCGGTGACCGAACCGCTAGTGACCACACCATTCTGGATCGAGTTGGCGGTCAGCACGCCGCCGCCGCCCAGCGCGCTGCTGGTCCACAACATGTAGTTGCGGTTGAAGTTGTCGGCCTTCAGCTTGGAGTAGAAGCCGTTGAGGTCGAGCGTGAGGTTGTCGGTCGGCTTGATCTCGAAGTCGATCACGCCACCCTTGCGCTCACGCGTCTGGGTGAACAGCGTCGAGCCGATCTCGTTGGGGTAGTAAACGGTCTGGCCGTCGAGTGTGGTCGGGTTGTAGCCGCCCACGACCTCCTGGCCGTTGCGCTGCAGGCTGCGCTTCTCATAGAAGCCCTGCACCAGGATGCCCATGGTGTTGGCGTCGTTCTTGTAGTTGAACAGGCCGCTGAACTGCGGCTTGGTGGTGCCGGGCAGGTCGGCGTAGACGCCGCCGATGGACGCCTCGGCGGTGTAGGTCTTGGCGAACTCCAGCGGCTTGCGCGTGATGATGTCGACCGAGCCGGCCGCGCCGCCCTCGACGATGCTCGCCTCGGACGTCTTGTGCACCACCACCTGGCTGACCACCTCCGACGGCAGCAGGCTGTAGCTGACGCTGCGGCCCACGGTCTGCACCTGGCTCAGCACGAACCAGTCGCCGGTGCCGATGTTGTGTCCGTTGACCAGCGTCTGGGTGAGGCTGGGGTTGGTGCCGCGCAGGCTCACCCGGTCGCTCTCGTCGAAGCCGCCTTCGCTGGCGCTGGACGAGCTGATGTTGACGCCCGGCAGGCGCTGCAACGTGTCGGCCACGTTCTTGGCCGGCAGCTTGCCGATGTCCTCGGCGGTGACGATCTCCACGTGCGAGGCGGCGTCCTTCTTCAGCGCCAGCGACTCGGCCTCGCTGTCGCGGATGCCGGTGACGGTGATGGTCGCCAGTTCCTTGGGCTTCTCCCGGCGCGGTGCGTTGTCCTGGGTGGCGTTCTGCGCCTGCAGTGTGCCGGCGAAGCACAGGCTGGCGACGATGCTCGCGGCTAACAGTGTCTTGCGATGTGACATGGTGTCCTCCCCTCAGAGGCAAGTCGGCAACGGATGTTGTGTCGTGCTACCGCGACCGGTGAAGTTGCTGGGCAGATGCCCGGTGGTGTGGAACAACAGCTGCGTGGGTGTTGCGTTTCGGGAACATCGAATCGTTGCGGGCGTGCGCGCGGGTCACGACACGGCCACCGAATGGCCATCCAGGTACAGCCCCGCCGCGCCGATCACGCCATGCTGGCCGTGCTCCATCAGGCGCACCGGCACCTGCTGCAGGTAGGCGCGCATCACGCCCTTGTTGAAGAAGCGCTCGGCAAAGGTGCTTTTCAGCAGCAGCTCGCGGATCTGCGGCAGGATGCCGCCGGCCAGAAACACGCCGCCACGCGCGCCGTACAGCAGCACCAGGTCGCCGACGAAGCTGCCCAGCAGGCCGCAGAACACGTCCAGCGCTTCCACCGCGGCCGGATCGGAACGATCCAACGCGCTGCGCGTGACCTCCGCCGGCAGGCTCAGCGCGGGGACGCGACCGTTCAATTCGCACAGTGCGCGATACAGGTTGATCAGCCCGGGGCCGGACAGCGCGTGTTCGAACGACACGTGCGAGCGCTCGCGCGCCAGCACGCGCAGGATCGCGATCTCGCGCTCGTTGCCCGGCGCCAGCGCGATCTGTCCCGCCTCGGTCGCCAGCACGCTCGGGCCGTGCGCGCCCGGCAGCAGCACCGCCGAGCCCAGCCCGGTGCCGGGCCCCATCACCAGCACCGGCCCGGCCGCGGCCGGCGCGGCATTGTCGATCACGCCCAGGGTGTCGGCACCGGTCAGGAACTGGGTGGCGTAGGCCACCGCCTCGAAGTCGTTGATCACCGCCAGTTGCGCCAGCCCGAGCCGCTCGCGGATCTCGCGGATCGACACCGGCCACGGCAGGTTGTCGTTGACGATCGCGTCGCCCAGCACGTAGCCGGCGCTGGCCACCGCACACTGCTCGATCGGCGCGGCGGGGGCGACGTGCGCCACGAAGTCTTCCAGCACCGCAGTGAGGCTGGGCCACTCGGCACAGGCATAGCGCTGGTAGGCATGCACGTTGACCGGACGGGCAGTGCCGGCCTCGCGACTGACCAGTCCGATGCGCGCGTGGGTACCGCCCACGTCGGCAGCGAGAAACGGCCGCGGCGATGCCGCGGGCGTTGTCACTGCGCTGAGTCCGGCCACTTCCACCACGCTGCTGTCCCCTTCACCCATGCCAACCGCGCCCACTGGCGGCGGTGCCCCTTTGACGGCGGAGTGTGTCCAGCGGATGACAACGTTGTCAACCATCCGTTGCATGGGTCCTGCCGCGGCGCTTTCCGCGCTGCAGCAGGGTCGCTGCCGGGGCTGGCCGAGCAGACCGGGTCAACCCCGTGTCAGCGCTTGCGGCAAGCGGTCATGGCCGCACGATGCAAGGTGCCGCAGGCGATGTCGCGCTGCGACAGAACCCGCGCCGAGGGCGAGCGCGATATCGATCAGCGCGACGAGCCATGCCGGCGACGTCGCGCGGTCCGCATTGACAACGTTATGCCTGCGCGTCCATAAAGCCGACTTCGGGGAGGCCGCCTGCACCACGTCGGGCGCCGGCAACACAACACAGTCCGCAGACCGGTCCGGGGAGTTACCGCATGTCATCCACCACGCTCGACGCGTCGCCCATGGCGGGCCGTTCCACTCTCGGGCCGATGATCATGATCGGCGTGCTGTTCTTCATCTTCGGCTTCGTGACCTGGCTCAACGGGCCGCTGATCACCTTCGTGAAGCTCGCCTTCCAGGTGCCGGACGCCTACGCGTTCCTGGTGCCGTTCGCGTTCTACATCTCGTATCTGGTGTTTTCGCTGCCGGCCTCGCTGCTGCTCAAGCGCACCGGCATGAAGAAGGGCATGGCGCTGGGGCTGTTCGCGATGGCGGTGGGCGCGGTGCTGTTCAGCCAGTTCGTCAGCCTGCGCGTGTTTGCCGGCGCGCTGGCCGGGCTGTTCGTGATCGGCGCCGGGCTGTCGCTGCTGCAGACGGCATCCAATCCGTACATCGCCATCCTCGGCCCGATCGAGAGCGGCGCGCAGCGCATCGCCTTCATGGGCATCTGCAACAAGCTGGCTGGCGTGCTGGCCCCGCTGACGTTCAGCGCACTGGTGCTCAAGGGTATCGACAAGATCGACCAGCAGGTGCGCGAGGCAGCGACGCTGGAGGCACGCACGAGCCTGCTCGATGCGTTCGCGGCCAAGGTGCATCTGCCCTACCTGGTGATGGCCGCGCTGCTGGTGCTGCTGGCGGTGTGGGTGGTGCGCTCGTCGCTACCGGAGATTAAGCCGTCCGGTGCCAACAGCGAGGCGGCGGTGGGCCACGCGCAGGGCAGCATCTTCAGCTTTCCGCACCTGTGGCTGGGCGTGCTGTGCCTGTTTCTCTACGTCGGCGTGGAGGTGATGGCGGGCGACGCGATTGGCACCTACGGCGCCGGTTTCAATCTGCCGCTGGAATGGACCAGCCGCTTCACCGCGCTGACCCTCGGCGCGATGCTGCTGGGCTATGTGGCGGGCCTGTTGCTGATCCCGCGGGTGTTCACGCAGCAACGCTACCTGGCGATTTCGGCGGTGCTGGGCGTGCTGTTCAGCGTGGGCGCGTACGTCACCGACGGCTATCTGTCGGTGGGTTTCGTGGCCGCGCTGGGCTTTGCCAACGCCATGATGTGGCCGGCGATCTTTCCGCTGGCGATCAAGGGGCTGGGGAGCCACACCGAGGCCGGCTCGGCGCTGCTGATCATGGCGATCGCCGGCGGCGCAGTGGTGCCGCAGCTGTTCGCGCACCTCAAGCAGCACTTCGATTTCCAGGCCGTATTCGCCGGCCTGATGGTGCCGTGCTACCTGTACATCCTGTTCTACGGCATGCGCGGTCACCGCGTCGGCCTGCGGGCCGGCTGAGCCGCGCGCATGCGACCTCGCAGCGCGCCCGCCGACGCCCCCTGCCGGTCCGGGTGGGCTACGATGCGTCGCCCATCCGAAGGAGTGCCCCGCGTTGCGTCACGCCACCATCAAGGACGTCGCCAAACGCGCGGGCGTCTCGCTGAAGACGGTCTCGCGGGTGATCAACCAGGAATCGTCCGTCCGCGCCGACACCCGGCAGAAGGTGGAGCGCGCGGTCGAGGCGCTGGGCTACCGGCCCAACCTGTCGGCGCGCAGCCTGCGCGCGGCGCATTCGTATGCGATCGGGCTGGTGTACGACAACCCCAACGCGCACTACGTGATCAGCCTGCAGGAGGGCGTGCTCTCCGCTTGCCGCGAGCGCGGCTTCGGGTTGCAAATCCATCCGTGCGACGCCAGCTCGCCGCACCTGGCCGACGAGCTGGTGTCGCTGGTCAAGCGTGCGCGGCTGGCCGGGCTGGTACTGGCGCCGCCGATGTCCGAGCAGCCGGAGCTGATCGCCACGCTGAAGGAGCACGGGGTGCATTTCGTGCGGATCATCGCCTCGCGCGACGACCCGCAGGACGGCTATCCCTGCGTCTACGTGGACGACCGCGATGCGGCCTACGCGATCACCGAGCATCTGATCCAGCTCGGTCACACGCGGATCGGCTTCCTGTGGGGCGAGCCGCACCACCGCTCCAGCCCCGAGCGCTACCAGGGCTACGCCGACGCGCTGAAGGACTACGGCATCGCACTGAACAAGAAGCTGGTGCTGCCCGGGCGTTATGCGTTCGACGACGGTTTCCGCGGTGCGCGCAAGTTGTTTGCGCTGAAGGAGCCGCCGACCGCGATCTTCGGCAGCAACGACGAGATCGCCGCCGGCGTGCTGGCCGCGGCGCGCTCGACCGGGCTGGATGTGCCGTGGGATCTCTCCATTGCCGGCTTCGAGGACAACCCTTTCTCCAAGCAGGCCTGGCCGGCGCTGACCACCGCGCGCCAGTCCACCCGGGAAATCGCGCAGCACGCCGCGCTGCGCCTGATGGCCGAGCTGCAGCATGCCGAGAGTGGCGACGACACCGCCCCACCGGCGAACGAGGGTTTCGTGCCCGAGCTGGTGGTGCGCGGTTCCACCGCGCCGCCGCGCGGCGCCAACCCGCGCAAGCGCGGCTGAGCGCCCGCCGCACCGTTCAGCTTTACCGCCCCGCTGGCCCACCCCACCTGCCGCGCTGCACCGTCAGCGTGGCGCGCCCGCGCGCGCGTCGCCCCCGCGCCTGATGTTTCGACGATGGACGCTTCGATGATGGATGTTCCGATGACGGAAGCTGCAATGAACGATGCCAGCAACACCCTGATGTACCGCGAAGCCGGCGAGAGCGCCGCGGTGATCGAGCGCCAGTTCAGCCTCAATGCGCCGCGGCTGGCCGCACTCGGCGAGCAGCTGCGCGCGAAGCCGCCGCGCTTCATCGTTACCTGCGCGCGCGGCAGCTCCGATCACGCCGCCGCCTACGCCAAGTACGTGTTCGAGACCCAGCTCGGCCTGATCACCGCCTCGGCCTCGCCGTCGGTGTCGTCGATCTACGACGCGCCGCTGGCGCTGGGCGACGCGTTGTTCTTGGCCATCTCCCAGTCGGGCAAGAGCCCGGACCTGCTGCGCGCGGCGCAGGCGGCGAAGGACGCCGGCGCGCGCGTGCTGGCCCTGGTCAACGTGGAAGACTCGCCGCTGGCGGCGATGGCCGACACCTGCATCCCGCTGCACGCCGGCGCCGAGAACAGCGTGGCGGCCACCAAGAGCTACCTCGCCTCGCTCGCCGCCGTGCTGCAGCTCACCGCCAGCTGGCGCGGCGACGGCGCGCTCGACGCCACGCTGGCCGCCCTGCCGCAGCAGCTGCGCGACGGCTGGGACGCCGACTGGTCGCCGATGGTGGAAAGCTTCGCCAGCGTGCAGAACCTGTTCGTGGTCGGCCGCGGCTTCGGCTTTGGCGCGGCGCTGGAGGCCGCGCTCAAGCTCAAGGAAACCTGCGGGCTGCACGCCGAGGCGTTCAGCGCGGCGGAGGTGAAGCACGGGCCGATGGCGCTGGTGGGTGCGGGCTTCCCCGTGCTGTTCTTCGCCCAGGACGACGGCACCATGGACAACACCGTGGCGGTGGCACGCGAGTTCCGCGCCCGCGGCGCCCGGGTGCTGCTGGCCGCACCGGGGGTGAGCGGCGAGGACAGCCTGCCGCTGGCCTCGGGCATCTCGCCGCTCACCGCACCACTGCTCGCGGTGCAGAGTTTCTACAAGGCCGCCGCGGCACTGTCGCTGGCGCGCGGCTACGATCCCGACGTTCCGCCGCATTTGCGCAAGGTCACGGAGACGGTCTGATGTCTGCTTCGCTCACCGCTCTCGTCAACGCACGCGTCATGGGCGAGCACGGCCTGCATGACGGGCTGGCCGTGCTGGTCGACGGCGCGCGCATCGCGGCCGTTTGCCCCGCAGACGATCCGCGCGTGGCGCAGGCCACCGCGCACGACCTCGGCGGCCAGCTGCTGCTGCCCGGCTTCATCGACGTGCAGGTCAACGGCGGCGGCGGGCTGCTGTTCAACGACGCGCCCACGGTAGAGACGCTGCGCGGCATCGCCGCGGCGCACCGCCGGTTCGGCACCACCGGCATGCTCCCCACGCTGATCACCGACACGCGCGAGACGATGCGCCGCGCGCTGGAGGCGGTGGATGCGGCAATCGAGGCGGGCGTGCCGGGCATCCTCGGCATCCATCTGGAAGGCCCGTTCCTCGCCGGCGCGCGCAAGGGCATCCACGACAGCTCACTGTTCCGCCCGCTTGACGAAGAAGACCTCGCACTGATCACGGCGCCACGCCGCGGCAAGGTGATGCTCACCCTGGCCCCCGAATGCGTGCCGCCGGCGACCATCCGCCGCCTCGCCGACGCGGGCGTGCTGGTGGTGGCCGGCCACACCGGCGCGGACTACGCCACCACCCGCGCCGCGCTCGATGCCGGCGTCTGCGGCTTCACCCATCTCTACAACGCGATGACCCCGCTGACCAGTCGCGAACCCGGCGTGGTCGGTGCCGCGCTGGACGATGCGACAAGCTGGTGCGGGCTTATCGTCGACGGCCACCACGTGCATCCGGTAAGCCTGCGCGTGGCGATCGCGGCCAAGGCGCGCGGCAAGTGCGTGCTGGTCACCGACGCGATGCCGCCGGTGGGCTCGGATCGCCCCGACTACACGCTCAACGGCCAGACCATCGTAATGAAGGACGGCATCTGCCAGAGCGACGACGGCGTGCTGGCCGGCTCCGCGCTGGACATGGCCACCGGCCTGCGCAACCTGGTCCACATGGTCAGCCTGCCGCTGGAAGAAGCCTCGCGCATGGCCAGCGCCTATCCCGCCGACTGGCTCGGTCTCACCGCCACGCACGGACGCATCGATGCCGGGCAGCAGGCCGACCTGGTCGCACTGGACGATGCGCTGCGCGTGCGCGACACCTGGATCGGCGGGGAACGCCGTGCGGCGTGAAGCCCGGCTCCCGGCCGGCAATTGCGCGGCCGGAAGGGCTTGTCTTTCTAAGGTCGCAAACCCCCGAGCCCTGCCGCGCGCAGATCGCTGCCGGCCATCCGCAGGCTGCGTGCGAGGTACCGGCGCATCTCCGGATCAGGCGGCTCGGGGGCGTCACCGCCGAGGTGCCTGTGCAGCATCAGCACAATGAGGTACAGCTGCGCTTCGCGCGCCACCGGGTCGGCATTGGAGTGGCCGGCATCGGCGTCGACCAGCAGGCTCACGTCCTTGCCCAGTTGCTTCAGCCGCGCGGCGTAGCCGGTCACCCCACGGATCGCCACGCGCCGGTCCTCGCCGCCGGCGTACAGCAGCAGCGGGCGATTCATCTGCCGCGCATGGGCCAGCGGCGATTGGGCGTGCAGGCGCGCCATCGAGGCGGCGTCGCGCGGATCGAGCGAGAGCGCGGCGAGCCAGGCATCGAAGGGAACGTACCGCGCCAGCTCCAGCGCTTCGGTGGTGCGCCCGACCCATTGGAGCACCCAGGCGAAGTCCGGCGGCGGCACCATCGCCACGCCGACCTTGAACAGCTGCGGCTGGAAGGTGACCCCCAGCAGTGTGCTGTAGCCGCCGAAAGACGCGCCGACGATGCCCACGCGCCCGGCATCCCCGACGCCGTGGGCGAGCAGCCAGCGCGTGCCCTCGACGATGTCCTGCTGCACGCGCCCGTTGCCGAAATCGCCCTGCGCGGCCATCGAGTATGACCGCCCCAGCCCGGTGGAGCCGCGGAAGTTCGGTTCGAACACGGCATAGCCACGATCGACCAGCGCCTGCACGAAACCGCCACCGAACTCATCCGGGCGAGATGCATTCCACGGTCCGCCGTGCACCAGCGTCACCAGCGGCAGGCGCCTCGGGTCCAGTCCCGGCGGCAGCCACACGAAACCGTGCAGGCGCATGCCATCGGAGGCAGTCCACTCGATCGGCAGCTTGCGCGGCATGGCCGCCTCGGGCAGCCACTGTGCGGGGCGGCCCTGGCGGTCGCCCACCGGCGCGAAGGCGAGGATGTCGCGCAGCGCACCGCTGCGCACGTCGTACAGGTGCCAGCGCGCGCCCTGCAGGGTGCTGGCCTGTTCCTCGATGAGCCAATGCGTGGCGCCGATGGCGATCTCCAGGTTGCGCCCCGGATAACGCGCCTGGAGTTCTTTCAAGGCTCGCTGCGCCGGCCCGTCGAGCGCATGGCTGGCCGCTACGGTGCTGCGGTAGCTGGCGATGCGCGGCCTGCCGTTAGCCGGATCGAGCGCGAGCGTGTCGAGGTCGGCCTCGCCGCGCGGGTCCTCGTGCAGCGTGGTGAGCGTGCCCTCAGGCTCCAGCCGGCGCAAACCCTCCAGGCCGTCGCCCCGGTCGCTGCGCAGGAGCAGCCGTCCCTGTGCGTCGGTCAGCGGAAGCGGCGCGCAGCGATGCAGCCCGGTGCAACGCAGGACCTCGTGCAGGTCGCCGGTGGCGTCGACACGGTGGAACACCAGTGCGGCGCCTTCCACGCGTTCGACGAACGCGGTGCGGCCACGGCCCTCGAGCGCCACGTCGACCAGTTGCCGGGGGTCCTCGCGCAGCGGCGTCCGGTGCCCCTGCAGATCCACCCGGACCAACCGCCAGCGTTCGGCTGTGTCCAGCGTGGCGGGCGCGCGCTCGCGCAGTAGCACGGCAGCCGGTTGCGACGGGTCGATACGCAGCAGTTCGCGCTGTTCCCGCCCGCCCAGCGTGGCGACCAGTTTCGAGCCGCCCTGCCCGGCGGCCGCCACGGCGAACAGCTGGCCAGGCGATTCGAGCAGCAGCCAGCGGCTGTCATGCGACCAGTCGATCTGCCTGGCGTCGGTACCGCCGAGCAGGCGGCGCGGTTCGCCGCCGTCGGCCGCCAGCACCCACAGGCTGCGGTGGCCGGCCTGTTCGCGCAGGTAGGCAACCTGTTGGCCATCGGGCGACAACGCCACCGCAGGCGTCGCGCTGCGTACCAGGAAGGCGTCGCGCGGGAAGTGAGGTGCGGCCGGGCGGGCGCTTTCGAGGGCGACCGCCGCCCGCAGCGCATCGCTGTCGGCGGCGCGGCAAGGCAGCGCCGGCAGCAGGAATGCGAGCGCGCACAGGAGGCGCAAAAGGGGGTTGGTCGGTCGCATGAGCGTCTCCTCGGGCGTCGGACGCTTCGTGGGTAAATGCAGGGCAAAGAGCGACCCTTGCCCCGGCCTCTCCCCTTTCTTCGATGCGCATCGTGGGAAGGGCGCGGTTTCGGGCCAGACAGAACAGCGGGCTACGCGGCGGCCGGCTCCAGGCGCGTACGCGGCGCGCGCTCGCAGGCCGAATAGAGCAGCCAGAGGCTGGCCAGCGCCGGCAGGCCGATCGCGCCGCAGGCGACCACCCAGGCGACCTGCCCCGGCAACGACAGGGCTCGTCGACGTATCAGCCACAGCGCGGCCAGCAACGACGCGAGCATCAACGTGGCGGCCAGCCACAGAACGCTGCGCGGTCGCGGTTTCGGGTTGGCGACCTGCATCGGGTCCGGCGCGGCGAACAGGCTGCTCACGCCCTGGCGCAATCCATACAGGACGGGCGAGGGCCACCACGACTGGTAGCGGAACCACGCCGGGTAGTCGAACGTGATCGGCCGGCGCGCAGCGAGCGTGACGCGCCCGTCGTCGTGCACCCAGGTGACGGTCTGGTACGGCGCGGCGCCGGCCATGGTGTAGTCGTAGCTGGTGTACGCGTTGGAGACCAGGTAGCCGTCGACCAGCTCGATCAACTCCAGGTTGTGCAGGCCGCCGGGCCCGCCCGGGATCGGCATGCGCTGGCGTGGGCGGAGCAGGTTTTCGCTCGCCACCACGTCGCGCCCATCGAAGAAGTACAGCGCATGGTTGCTCAGGGCGGCCAGGTTCTCGCCGACCGGCGCGGTGCCGAGCAGCCATTCCCCGTGCGGCAACCGGATGCGCGGGAACACCTGGCCGGTCTCGCTGACGTAGTGGTAGAGCATGTTGCCGGCGAGCAGGCTGCGATCCTCCTTCGGCTGGCCGGGCAGGCCGCGGGTGGCCACCGTCGGCGCCGGGAACGCCGCGTTGGTGCCGCCCACCCCGAGCGTGCCGACCGTGCGGCCGCCGGCGATGCGGTAGCCGGACAGGCGCATGCGGTCATGGCTGAAGGTCCAGCGCACGCCTCGTGCCGGGTCGTCGAAATCGACCGGCGCGGCGTTGGTGAGCGCCCCGCGCGCCGGCACCACGTCCAGGTCCGGGGCGATCGCCACCACGTCCGACAGGGCCACCTGCTCGCGCCACAGCGGCGCCTCGGGCGCGGTGCTCACCGCCAGACCGGTGAGCATGCGCTGCTCAGGAGTCATGCGCTCGGTTTCGTTCTGCCCGCCCTTGGGCGGCGTCTCGGTATTGTTCGGATGGGTGCCCTGCACCATCCAGATCACCTGCGCGCCGACCTGCACCACCACGATGATCGCCACGTAGACGGCCACCTGCAGAGGCAGCGCCAGCAGCACGGTGGCAGGCACGCTGCGCGGCGGCGCGGACAGGTCCGGCTTGAACGACACCGTCACCATCGCGGCCAGCCAGGCGAGCGCGGACGCCTGCATCAACAAGGCCCACGCGCCGCTGGCCTGGCTCGCCGCCGGCACCAGCAGCAGCACCAATGCGGCGATCGCGCTGCGCGGGCGGCCAAGCATGCAGCCGGCACCGGCGAGGTAACCGCAGGCGGCCAGCGACCACGCGGCCAGCGGCAGCAGCCAGTGGCGCAGGTCGACCACGCGCGCGGTGAGTCCGGCCTGGTAGGCGGCGGCGAGCAGCACCGGCAGCGCCACCGCGACGGCCAACCACACCATGCCGGCACCGAGCAGCGCGGTGGCGATGCGCCCCGGCGCAAGCGGGCGATGCAGCAGGTTCAGCCACACGTTCGGGCGTCGGTAGCTGCCCACCTGGTACAGGCCCAGCAGCACGCCGACCAGCGCGTCGACGCCACCGGCGACGCGATAGACGAAGACCGGCTGCTGCGCCAGATCGACCAGGCGGGTGAAGAACAGCAGCACCAGCAGGTGCACCGCAAACGCACCGAGCGCCCAGCCGCGGAAACGCAGCAACTCCGCCTTGAACAGGTCACGCATGTCGCCCCTCCTCATGCCGCCGCCGGCATCGCGTGGTTCTTCGCCAGGAAGCCGTTGACTGCGCGATCCAGGCTCACCGGCATGCACTGCACGGTCCGCGCACCGGCGCCGCGCAGGAACTGCGCGAAATCCTCGTCCTGGTCGAGCACCAGGTAATGATGCAGGCCATCGATGCGCTGCACCTGCAACAGCCCCGGCACGCCGGCCGGCGGCGGACCGGCGAACGGGATGTCGGCGACCCAGTGGGTGACGCGCGCGCAGAACTCTTCCGGCGCCGACATGTGTGCCAGGCGCCCGCGCTCGAGGATGATCAGGTTCTCGGCGACGCGCTCGATCTCTTCCATCTGGTGCGAGCAATAGATGACCGTGCAGGATTCAGTCGCGCTCGAATACATCAGCGATTCAAGGAACGCGCGCTTGGCCACCACGTCCAGGCCCAGCGTCGGCTCGTCCAGCACCAGCAGCTCCGGTCCCTGCGCCAGCGTCAGCGCGAGGTTGAAGCCGGCGCGCTCGCCACGCGAGAGCTGGCCGATCTTCTGCTCCGGCAGCACGTGGTAGTGGCCGATGACCTCGTCATAGGCGCGCTGGTTCCAGCGCGGGTACTGGTGGCGCTGCATGTCCGCCACCGCCGAGACGCGCATCCAGTTCGGCAGCGTGTGTTCCTCGTTGACGAACCCGATGCGGCCGCGGTCCTCCGGCGTGAGCTGCTGGCTGTCGCGGCCGAGGATACGCGCGCTGCCGCTGCTCGGCGGCAGGAAGCCGAGCAGGATGCGGAACAGCGTGGACTTGCCGGCGCCGTTGGCGCCGACGATGGCGTGGATGTGGCCGGCAGCGATGGACAGGTCCAGCGCGTCGAGCGCGAGCTTGGCGCCGTAGCGCTTGGTCAGGGCGCGGGTTTCGATGACGTGGTTGTTCATGACTCAAGGCGTCTCGGGCAGGTCAGGCGCTTTTTCGGGACAACACCTGGAGCGCGCGGTCCAGTCGCGCCAGCGCGCGCTCGGGCGGGTAATCGAGCGCCGCCACTTCTCGCACGAAGGCTTGGATCGCCTCGTCCATGCGCCGGTCACGTTCGCCGTTGGACAGTCGCTGGCGTGGCGTGGCGACGAACAGGCCCAGGCCTTGGCGCGACTCCAGCCAGCCTTCGCTGGTGAGCTCGGCGTAGGCCTTGGCCACGGTGTTGGGGTTGATCGTCAATTGCTGGGCCAAGCCGCGCACGCTGGGCAACTGGTCTCCGGGGCTGAGTTCTGCCGTGGCGATCTTCATGCGGACACCGTCGACGATCTGCTTGCTGATCGGGCGCGGGTCGCCGGTGGCGATCTGGAGCATCAGGGCGTGGCTGCGGGGCATGGTCGCGTGTCCTGCCTGTACTGTGCGTAGTAGTACAGATGGTTGCGATTCGCGTCAAGCGCTTCCGCCGCCAGAAAGGACGGGACAACGCAGCCACCGCCCTTGCCGCCGTCGATCTGCTACGTTCCCGGCCCTGCCCGTTTGCCGCTGGACGCTCCCGATGTCGCTCCGCCCGCTGTTGCCCCTGCTCGCCGCCACTGTGCTCGCCGGTTGTGTCACCAGTCCCACGATGCCCGCTGCCGCACCCGACGGTGCACGCGCGGACGTGGCGATCCTCGAAACCACCGACCTGCACTCGAACATCCTCGGCTACGACTACTACAAGCTCAAGGCTGATCCCACGCTGGGTTACGAGCGCACGGTCACGCTGATCCGGCAGGCGCGCAAGGAATTTCCCAACACCTTCCTGATCGACGATGGCGACACCATCCAGGGCAGCGTGCTGGCCGACTACCAGGCGCTGGCCAGGCCGGTGGGCTGCGACCAGGAGCTGGCGATCTACCGCGCCATGGACGCCGTGGGCTACGACGGCGGCACCGCCGGCAACCACGAGTTCAATTACGGCCTGCCGTTCCTGTCGCAGGTCACCGGCACGCCGATGAACGTCGACGGCGGTGCAGCCCGACGCTGCGCCGGGCCGCATTTCCCGCTGGTACTGTCCAATGTCTACAGCGCGCGCGACAGCCAGCCGATCTACAAGCCGTGGGCGGTCGTCACGCGCACGATCGAGGCGTACACGCCCGACGGCAGCAAGGTCGAGGTGCCGCTGAAGGTCGGCATCATCGGTTTCACGCCGCCGCCGATCCTGCAGTGGGACAAGCAGAAGCTGGCCGGCAAGGTCACCGTCAGCGGCGTGGTGGAAGCGGCACGCAAATACGTGCCGCAGCTGCAGGCCCAGCATCCGGACCTGATCGTGGCGGTGCTGCACGGTGGCCTGGACGCCCACCCGTATACCCCCGACATGGAAAACGGCGGCTGGCATCTGGCCGGCGTGCCGGGCATCAGCGCGCTGCTGCTGGGCCACTCGCATACCGAGTTCCCCGGCCCGCACTACGCCGACATGCCCGACGTGGACGCCAAGCGCGGCTTCGTACGTGGCGTGCCGGCGGTGATGGGAGGCTTCTTCGGCAAGGATCTGGGCGTGATCAAGCTGGCGCTGATCCGCCAGAACGGCCAGTGGGTGGTCGACACCAGCGACACCCACAGCGAGGTGCGGCCGATCTGCGAGGCAGCGGAGAAAGGACATGAGCCGCGCTGCGTGGCGCCCGATCCGCAGATCGCCCCCTTGGTGGCCAAGGTGCACGAAGCGGCGATTGCCTACGTCAACACGCCGATCGGCCACAGCAGCGTGCGGATGAGCAGCTACTTCGCCGACGAGGGCAACATGACCGCGCTGGCGCCGATCAACGCGGCGCAGGCCGACTACGTGCGCCGCGAGCTGCCCAGGAGCCACCCCGAGCTGGCCGACGTGCCGGTGCTCTCCTCCGCCGCGGCCTTCCGCACCGGCTTCGGCGGCCCCGATGACTACACCGACGTGGCCCCGGGCCCGCTGACCCTGCGCAGTGCGGCCGACCTGTACTTCTATCCCAACACGCTGGCGGCGGTGAAGACCGATGGCGCCGGCGTGAAGGCGTGGCTGGAGCAGTCGGCGCGGCGCTTCAACCGGATCGACCCGAGCAAGCCCGGCGAGCAGGCGCTGATCAACCCGCACTACGTCGGCTACAACTTCGATCAGATCCAGGGCGTGACTTACACCATCGACCTGTCCCGGCCAGCGGGCGAGCGCATCACGTCGCTCGCCTACCGCGGCAAGCCGGTGACCCCGGGGCAGCCGTTCATCGTCGTCACCAACAACTACCGGGCCAGTGGCGGCGGCCATTTCCCGGGGCTGGACGGCAGCAACATCGTGCTGTCCTCGCCCGACGGTGCGCGCGAGATCCTGGCCCGCTGGATCGAACGCAAGCAGCGCCTGGACCAGAGCGACCTGGCACCGACCTCGTGGCACTTCGCGCCGTTGCACACGCACGGCCGCGTGGTGTTCACCGGCGCCGCCGGCAAGCAGGCGCTGGCGCGCGAGGCCGGGTTGAAGGGCATCGAGCAGCTGAGCGACCACGGCGACGGCACCGCCACCTACACCATCGACCTGTCGCCCTGACCGCGAGGTAGGGGGTTTGGCGCCGCGCGCGTTGAGTGCAGTGGACGCGGCGTTTGCCGCGACCGCACCCCCCGCGCATGGATCGCGGCCCGAGCCTTCCGCACGGATGCGGAAGCACAGGGGGTACATGCTCACATCCCCGGGCTGATGCGATATCGTGACGGCACTATCGCTGGTCAATACACGGTGCCGTTCGATGGCCCTGGGCTCGGCCGAGCACGAGCAGCTTCTTGCTGGTGCAGGCAATCCAACTGAATTCGACGGCTTCGTGCGGGAACAGCGCGGGGCCCTGGTGCGCTTCCTGCAGCGCCGTACCCGCTCGCCGGACGACGCAGAGGACCTGGCACAGGAGAGCCTGACGCGACTGATGCGCTATCGCGCGCACGCGCCGGACACCTGGATGGCGCTGCTGTACCGGATCGCCGTCAACGCGCTGCACGACCGCAGCCGCCGCGCGCTGACCCGCTTCGATGCGCACCACGTGAGCCTGGACGAGGAGGCGGTCGAGCTGCACTCGACCGAACCGTCGCACGAGCAGCGCACGGCGTCCGAGCAGGATCTGGTGGCCCTGCAGCGCGCGCTGCTCCGGCTGCCCACGCGTTGCCGGCAGGTCTACCTGCTGAACCGGATCGAAGGCATGACCTACATCGAAATCGCCGACCACTGCGGCATCAGCGTCAAGGCAGTGGAAAAACACATCAGCCGGGCCCTGCGCCTTCTGCGCGAGCGGCTCGGCGCCTTTCAGTCGGAGTCTCGTACATGACACGCCAGGCGAAGGAATCGCACGCAGCCGACCTGCCCACCACGGCGGAGGCATGGCTGGCGCGGCTGCATTCGCCGGCCCGCAGTTCGGTGGACGAAGATGCCTTCGAGCGCTGGCGCGGGGCCGATCCGGAGCACGCGGCGGCCTATGCCGAAGTGGAATACCTGCATCGCAACGCGGGACTGCTGGCGGCGGACCCGCTGCTGCGGGCGGCGGCACGCGCGGCCCGGCGCGACCTGGCGCGCCGACCGCAGGCACGGCCGCAGCGCGGCTGGCGGCTGGCGGCCGGGCTGGCGGCGGCGCTGCTGGTGGCGGTGGGCGTCGGCTGGATGGTCCGCGACGGCGCGCCCGTCGAACGCACGTACGCCACCCAGGTCGGCCTGCCGCAGGCGATCACGCTTGCCGATGGCACCCGGGTCCAGCTCGACGCCCAGTCCAGCCTGGTGACCCGTTTCGGTCCGCGCCAGCGCGAGGTGATCCTGCGCAACGGGCGGGCCCAGTTCGCCGTGGCGGCGGATCCGGAGCGGCCGTTCCTGGTGCGCGTGGACGGCAGCCTGATCCGCGACGTCGGCACCACGTTCCAGGTCGACCGCAGCGCCCAGGGGACCACCGTGGGGCTGCTCGAGGGCCGCGTCGCGGTCAGCCACGCCGGCAGCGCCGGTGCACCGGCCTGGAGCAGTGAACTGGCGCCCGCCCAGCAGTTGCACATCGACACCGACGGCCGCCCGGCCGCGGTCACCGCGCTCGACCTGGTCCAGGCGCAAGCCTGGCCGCGTGGCCAGCTCGATTTCAGCGAGCGGCGACTGGACCACCTGCTCGAGTCGATGAACCGCTATTCCACCACCCAGCTGCGGCTGGGCGACCCCTCGCTGGCGGCACTGAAGGTCAGTGGCAGCTTCCATGCCGGCGACCAGCAGGCGTTGGCCAAGGCACTGGCCCAGGGCTGGCGGTTGCGCGTGCAGCGGACCGGGCCGGACGAGCTGACCCTGCTGCCGGCCGCCGCGGCCCGCTGACCACGATGACGGGCCGCCGCGTTGCGTCGGCCGCCGTCCGCGGTCGCCGCCTGATTCCGTTTGCCGCCGCGCTGGCGTTCGCGCTGACGTTGTCGTGCGCGCATGCGGTCACACGCGGACTGACTCGCCACTACGCGATCCCGGCCGGCCAGCTGGATGACACGCTGCGTGCGCTCGCTGCACGGGGCAACGTGCAGCTGCTCTACGCACCGCAGCTCACGGCCGGCCAGCGGGCCGTCGCGCTGGAGGGGGACTTCACCCCGGCCGATGCGTTGGCGATCGTGCTGCGTGGCAGCGGCTTGCAGGCCGAGGTCGTCACGCCCGACACCTACGTGCTGCGCCGCATCGCTCCCGCCGCCGCGGCGCCCGCCACCCGCGCGGCCGGGCGGGCGCTGCCGCCGGCGCCGCTGGAGTCGCTGCCGGTGCCGCTGCTGGCGGTGGAAGTGACCGGCACCCACTTGCGCCGCACGGCCATGGAGACCGCCTCGCCACTGACCGTGATCGACCGTCGCCAGATCGAGCACAGCGGCTACCAGACTCTGTTCGAGTTGCTGCGCGCGCAGCCCGGCGTGCGGGTGAACAATGCCCCGGTGGCGCTGAGCGACAGCGCGCTGTACCAGGCCAACGGGCTGTCCGGGGCAACCGGCGCCGCGGCGGTCGACCTGCACGGGCTCGGCGCCACCGCCACGCTGTTTCTGGTCGACGGCCAGCGCATGGCCGGTTACGGGCTGTCGCAGGGCGAGTTCAGCCTGGTCAACGACCTGGAGAGCATCCCGCTGGCGCTGGTCGAGCGGATCGAAGTGCTGCGTGACGGCGCGTCCGCGATCTACGGCTCCGACGCGATGGCCGGCGTGGTCAACATCATCCTGCGCAAGCAGTTCCAGGGGGTGGCGCTGGATGGCAACGCCGGCATCTCCTCGCGCGGGGATGCATCGCAGCGGCGCGTCACGGGCAGCTTCGGTAGCGCCTTCGGCCACGGCGGCCACCTGCTGCTGAGCGCCGACTACCTGGAGCGTTCGCCGCTGCTCGGCCGCGACCGTCGATGGGCACGCAACGGCGGCGACGGCGGCGACGGCACCTACTATTTCGACGGCGGCCAGATCGGCTACGACAACACCGACGGCGGCTGCACCCGGCTCACCCTGGACGGGCCGTGCACCAACACCACCGGGCCGGCGACCACGCTGCAGACGCAGCTGGACAGCCGCTCGCTGCTGTTGCACGTCGATCACCCGGTCGGTTCACTCGAGGCCTACGCCGGGCTGCGCTGGAACAGCGTGCGCCAGCACCAGCAGACGGGACCGGCGACCGAGCAGCTGTTGCTGTTCGATCCGGGTCCGCCGCGCAGCGTGCGGGTGGTGAACTATGCCTTCGCCGACATCGGGCCTATCCGCGACGCCACCCAGTCACGCAGCACCCAGCTCAGCGCCGGCCTGCGCGGCCACCCCGGCGACTGGCAATGGGACCTGCGCCTGGACGACCAGCACAACGCCGGCACCGACCGCGTGCGCGGCCTGTTGCGTTCCAGCGTGCTGGATCAGGCGCTCTCCGACGGCAGCTACCAGCCCGGCGGCCGCAACAGTCCAGCCGTGCTCGCCGCGCTGTCGCCGCAACTGCTGCGCACCGGCCATACCAGCCAGAGCGGCTTCAGCCTGCGCGCGGACGGGCCATTGGCGCAGTGGCCGCTGGGCGAGCTGGGCCTGGCAGCCGGCATCGAGGGCTACCGCGAGCAGCTGGACGACCAGCCCGATCCGCTGCTGATTGCCAACGACGTGTTCCAGTTCCAGCCCCCGTACGTGCGCCGGGGCGATCGCTGGATCTCCGCGGCCTACGTGGAGATGGAAGCCCCGCTGGCAAAAGGATTCACCGCCAACGTTGCCGCCCGCGCCGATCACAGCGGCGGCTTCGGATGGGCGTTCTCGCCGCGCCTCGGGCTGAAATGGGACGTCAGCGACGAGGTGAGTTTCCGCGGCACGCTGGCGCGCGGGTATCGCGCGCCCACCCTGCCCGAGCTCGATCGGCCGCAGGCGCTGCTGCCCACCGGCGTGCGGGTGGAAGTACCCAGCGCGCTGCTGCCGTGCGTGAACGGCCGGCCGGTGGGCGGCGGCTATGCGCTGTGCACGCTGCGGCTGGACAGCGTGAGCAACCCCGAGCTGCGGCCAGAGCGCTCGCGCAGCCTCACCTTCGGCGTGGTGCTGGCGCCCACGCCGGCGCTGGGCATCGCGCTGGATGTCTACCAGGTCGACCGCCGCCACGAGATCCGCGCGTTGCCGGTGTCCTATGCGCTGGATCATCCGGACGCCTTTCCCGAGCTGTTCCGCCGCGACGCCCAAGGCGCGCTGTACGCGTTCGACCAGCAGCTGGTGAACCTGGGCAAGACGATGGTGCGCTCGTTCGATCTGGACGTGCGCTACCGGCTCGACACCCGGCGCCTGGGCAGCTTCAGCTTCAACCTCGGCGTGGACTGGCTGTCCAAGCTGCGCCGGCAGATCGTGCCGGATGCACCGCCGGAGCCTTACGACGGCTACGCAGACCAGCCCAAGGCCACCGCGCTGGGGTCCGTGGAGTGGTCGCGCGGCGACTGGGTCACCACCGCCAACCTGCGCTACACCGGGCACTACGGCTACCGGGCCAGCGCCAACAGCCGGCTGACCTGCCCGGACGGCCTGCGCGAGGCCGGCCACTGCAGCACGCCGGCGTTCACCCAGCTCGATCTCAACCTCGACTACAGCGGCTTCGACCACTGGCGCATCGGCCTGAACGTGCACAATGCGCTGGACCACGCGCCGCGCTATTACGGTCCCTCGTCGCTGGCGTACAGCCCGGCATTCGACGACGTCGTGGGACGCTACTTCCTGCTCAGCTTCCACTACCAGCGCTGAGCGTCCGGGCAGGACTTCCTGCTGCGCGCACGGCTGGAGCCGCACGCTGGAGATCACTCCCGCCAGGCGCAGTGCACGACGCATCGTGCGTTCGCACGAGGTGACACCATCGGTCGAGGTCGGCAGCTCGGTCGGTCCGCTCCAGCCGCAGGGAGGACTGCTGCGTCGCCTGCGCCGCGCGGGGCGGCGCGACACGCGTCACATCGCGCCGATGGTTGCAAATGCACCTGTTGACCGTGCCGCAACATCGCCCCTAACGTCGGCGGCATGTCGATCGACAACGCCCCTGCCAGCCTGCCCCGCGTCCGCCTCCCCGGCGTGGCGGCCTGTGCTGGCGCGCGCTGCGTCGACACCCTTTTCCGCGTCACGAACACGACCACCACCACGACCATTACCACTCGGTCGGGGTGGGTGTCCGTGCGCGACTAGCTTCACCATCACGCAACGGCCCCGCCCTCGACGAGGCGGGCCGGCTTGCAGCACACCGATACCGCCAGAAGAGCACGGGCCTCATCCGGAGGCTTACGTGAATACCTGCGCACCCCAGCTGCTCGAACACCCCAAACCGTTGCCGTCGGCGTTCGTGCCGGCGGCCTCCTCGCTGCGTTGCCGCCAGCTCGCCGTGGGAGTGATCGGTCCCGGTCGCGTGGGCAGCGCCGTGCTCGGCCAGCTGCGCGCCGCGCAGCCCCGGCTGGAACGCGAGGGCCGCGTGCGCTTGCGTCTGTGCGGCGTGGTCGCCAGCAAGCGCATGTGGCTGGACTGCGATGACGCCGAGCTCAACGGCCGCGCCGGCGGCGCCCAGGTGTGGCGTCCGAACGATCTGGACGCCTTCGCCGCCCACGTGCGCGGTGGCGCCGAGCCGCGCGACGCGCTGCTGATCGACTGCAGCGCCAGCGACACGGTGGCCTCGCGTTACGCCGACTGGCTCGCCGACGGGCTGCACGTGGTAACGCCAAACAAGCTCGCCGGCAGCGGCGCGCTCGCGCGCTGGCATACGATCCGCCACGCCAGCGCCGCCAGCGGCGCGCGCTTCCGCTACGAGGCCACCGTGTGCGCCGGCCTGCCGGTGGTGCAGACGCTGCGCGACCTGCTCGATACCGGCGACGAACTGCTCGCGGTGGAAGGCATGTTCTCCGGCACGCTGGCCTGGCTGTGCAATCGCCATGACGGGGCGCAGCCGTTTTCCGCGCTGGTGCGCGAGGCGCATGCGCTGGGCTACACCGAGCCGGACCCGCGCGACGATCTGTCCGGCATGGACGTGGCGCGCAAGCTGGTGATCCTGGCCCGTGAGGCCGGCTGGGCGCTGTCGCTTGACGACGTGGCGGTGGAAAGCCTGGTGCCGGCATCGCTCGCGACGCTCTCGCGCGAGGAGTTCATGCAGCGGCTGGACGAGCTGGACGCCCCCCTGGCCGCCCGCCTCGCGGCGGCGCGCGCCGAAGGAGGCGTGCTGCGCCATGTCGCCCACCTCGACGCCCGCGGCCGCGCCAGCGTCAAGCTGGCCGTGCTGCCGGCCGCACACGCCTTCGCCCACTCGCGGCTCACCGACAACGTGGTGCAGTTCACCACCCGCCGCTACTGCGATAATCCGCTGCTGGTGCAGGGGCCGGGTGCCGGTCCCGAAGTCACCGCCGCCGGCATTTTCGCCGACCTGCTGCGCATCGCCGAGTCGCTGGAGCTGCGCGCATGAACGCCCAACTGCGAGACCGCATGACCACCGCCCCGCACTCCGCCCTGCACGCCTACGCCTTCGCCCCCGCCTGCGTGGGCAACGTGGGCGTCGGCTTCGACATCCTCGGCCACTCGATGGCCGGCGCCGGCGATCGCGCCGAGGTGCGCCGCATCGACGAACCCGTGGTGCGCATCGCCGCGATCCACGGCGTGGTCACCGAGCTGCCGCTGGACCCGATGCGCAACACCGCCGGCATGGCGCTGGTGTCGCTGCGCAAGGCGCTGGGCCTGGCGCACGGCTTCGAGCTGACCCTGCACAAGGGCATCGCGCTGGGCTCGGGCATGGCCGGCTCGGCCGCCTCCTGCGTGGCCGCGCTGGTGGCCGCCAACGCCCTGCTGGAAAAGCCGCTGCCGGTCGAGTCGCTCTACGGCTTCGCGCTGGACGGCGAGGCGGTAGCCAGCGGCAGCCGCCATGGCGACAACATCGGCCCGATGCTGCTCGGCGGGCTGGTGCTGGCCACCCACGACCGGCTGGTGCGCATCCCGGTGCCGGCCACTTGGCACTGCGCGCTGGTGCATCCGCACTTCGTGCTGGAGACGCGCAAGGCGCGCGCGGCGCTGGCCGGCGACTACGCGCTGGGCAGCTTCGTCACGCAGAGCGCCAACCTCGCCCTGGTGCTGGCCGGCTGCTACCGCGGCGAGGCCGCGCTGGTGCGCGAAGGCCTCAAGGACGTGCTGGTGGAACCGCGCCGTGCGCCGCTGGTGCCGAACTTTGCCCGCGTGAAGCAGGCCGCGATGGACCACCGCGCCATGGGCGCCAGCATCTCCGGCGCTGGCCCCAGCGTGTTCGGCTGGTACGAGCAGCGCGCCGAGGCCGAGCAGGCCGCGGTTTCGATGCGCGCGGCGTTCGGCGAAGCCGGACTGGACAGCGACGCCTTCGTCGCGCCCGTCGACGGGCCGGCGGCCAGCGTGGTCGATGCCGGAGACGATGAATGAGAGGGCTGGATGCCCTAGCGACGGGGTCGATGACCTCCCGCGCAGCAGGCGCGACGACCGCATCCAGACGCGCCGCGCGAAGGCCGGCTCCTTCGCCGGGTAAGCCTGGTCGCAGCGTGGGACTCCGCCCCTGTCCCGAACCCCCATCGCCGTCATTCCCGCGGCTCTCAACAGACGAACGTCTGGTCAAGCGGGAGGCGCTCCTCAACGGCGTATGCCGGTCATCCATCGTGCTCTGCCACACCTTGAAAATGGATTCCCGCTTTCGCAGGAATGACGGCACGGAAGAGCATCGCGTTGCAGGGAATCACCTGCCTTGGCGACGCACGGCAGCAGGCAACGCACATCGCATCACCCCATGCGCGAGGCACGCATGAGCGCCACCCTGCGCTACGTCAGCACCCGCGGCGGCAGTCCGGCCGCAAGCCTGAGCGACGCCATCGCCGCCGGCCTGGCCCCCGACGGCGGCCTCTACGTGCCCGAGGCAATGCCGCGGCTCGATGTCGACCACTTCGACCCGAACGGTTCCCTCGCCGACACCGCCGCCACCCTGCTCGCCCCGTTCTTCGCCGGCGACCCGCTGGCTGACGCGCTGCCGGCGATCTGCGCCGAGGCGCTGGATTTCCCGGTGCCGCATCGCGCGCTGCCGGCCGACGGCGCGCACGTGCTGGAGCTGTTCCACGGCCCCACCGCGGCGTTCAAGGACGTCGGTGCGCGCTTTCTCGCCGCCTGCCTGGCGCGGCTGCCGCGCCGCGATGCGCGACCGCTGACGATCCTGGTCGCCACTTCGGGCGACACCGGCGCCGCGGTCGGCGCGGCCTTCCACGGAAGGCCCGGCGTGCGCGTGGTGATCCTGTATCCGGACGGCAAGGTGTCGCCGCGGCAGGCGCATCAGCTCGGCTGCTTCGGTGGCAACGTCACCGCGCTGCGCGTGGCCGGCCGCTTCGACGACTGCCAGCGCATGGTGAAAGCCGCGCTCAACGATCCGGCGCTGCAGGCGGCGGTGCCGCTGTCCTCGGCCAACAGCATCAGCCTCGGCCGCCTGCTGCCGCAGATGAGCTACTACGCGCATACCGCAGTGGCCTGGTGGCGCGAGCGCGGCGAGCCGCGCCACGTCATCGTGCCGACCGGCAACCTTGGCAACGCGCTGGCCGCGCTGTGGGTGCGCGCGCTCGGCCTGCCGGTCGGCCGCGTGCACCTGGCCTGCAACGCCAACGCCACCCTGCCCGAGTTCCTGGCCGGCGCCGAGTACCGACCGCGCGAGGCCGTGGCGACGATTGCCAACGCGATGGACGTGGGCGCACCGAGCAACGCCGAGCGCCTGCGCTGGCTGTTCGACGACGCCACCCTGCGCCGCGAGCTGCCTGCCACCTGCGTGGACGACGAGGCGATCCGCGCCACCCTCGCCCGCCACGCCCGCGCGCAGGGCGAGGTGTTCTGCCCGCACACCGCCACCGCCGTGCACGTGCTCGACATGCTGCGCGCGGCCGGCGACCGCAGCGACTGGACGGTGGTCGCCACCGCTCATCCGGCCAAGTTCGAGAGCGTGGTGGAGCCGCTGATCGGGCATCCGGTCGCGGTGCCGGCTGCGCTGGCGGCGATGCTGGCGCGCCCCGCCCACGCCACGTCGCTGCCGGCTTCCGAGGCCGCGCTGGACGAGGCACTGCGAGCCCTGCCGGGCGGCTGATCCGGCGGGGCACTGTCGCCCGCGGGCGGTGGCGTAGGAAAATGCGCGGGATGTGGCCGCAGAGCCGCCGCTTTTTCCAACCACCGCCCCGGGGATTT
This sequence comes from Dyella sp., assembly GCF_035685805.1. Lineage (GTDB taxonomy): Bacteria > Pseudomonadota > Gammaproteobacteria > Xanthomonadales > Rhodanobacteraceae > Dyella_A. Next base: position 40,163 of record NZ_DASSAB010000023.1, on the reverse strand, counting down.
CCACCATGTCGACTGCTTCCACGCCGCGTCGCGCGGCGCTTGCCTGTTCCATCCTGATCGGACTCGGCCTCACCGCCGCCCACGCGCAGGACGCCGCGCCCGCCAACGAGCACGTCAAGACCACCGAACTGCAGACGGTGAAGGTCACTGCCTCCAAGCGGGTGGAAAACCTGCAGAAGGTGCCGGTGTCGCTGACCGTGCTCACGCCGGAGAAGCTCGAAGCCTTCGGCCAGGCCGGCGACGGCGTGCTGCAGCTGGCCTCGCGCGCCCCCAGCGTGTACGCCGAAACGTCTTACGGCCGCGAGTTCCCGCGCTTCTACATCCGCGGCCTGGGCAACAGCGACTTCGACCTCAACGCCTCGCAGCCGGTGTCGATGGTGTACGACGACATCGTGCAGGAGAACCCGATCCTGAAGGGCTTCCCGCTGTTCGACCTGGCCCAGGTGGAAGTGCTGCGCGGCCCGCAGGGAACCTTGTTCGGCCGCAATTCGCCGGCCGGTGTGATCAAGTTCGAGTCGGTGCGCCCGAGCCAGGAGACCTCCGGCTACGCCCGCGTCTCCTACGGCTCGCTGGGCACCGCCAACGCCGAAGCGGCGCTGGGTGGCGCGCTGGGCGGGCACTGGTCCGGCCGCGTGTCGGCGCTGGCGCAGCACCGCGACAACTGGATCGACAACACCTTTACCGGCAAGAACGACGCGCTGGGCGGCTATAACGACCGCGCCGTGCGCCTGCAGGCGTTGTACGAAGAGGGCGGTTTCAGCGCCCTGATCAACGGCCACGCGCGCTGGCTCGACGGCACCGCCACGGTGAACCGCGCCAACGCGATCACCCTGGGCAGCAACGAATTCGAGCCGGGTTTCGAGCGCGACCAGGTGGCGCAGGACGGCGGCAACAAGCAGCACCTGTTCAGCTGGGGCAGCAACCTGCACCTGGACTGGAACCTGGGCGACATGAGCTTCACCTCGATCACCGGGCTGGAGCACGCCACGACCTACAGCCGGGGCGACGTCGACGGCGGCTACGGCGCGGTGTTCCACCTGCCGATGGGCCCGGGCTTCATCCCGTTCCCGTCCGAGACCGCCGACGCAATGCCGCACGATCGCCAGATCACGCAGGAATTCCGCCTCGCCAGCAACAGCCAGGATCGCCTGAACTGGCAGGTCGGCACCTACTACTTCGACGAAGACATCGCGATCAGCAACTTCGACTACGCCACCTTCAACGACCACGCGCTGGACGGCTACGCCAACCAGAGCCAGCGCACCAAGGCGTGGGCGCTGTTCGGCTCGGTCAACTACCAGCTGGCCGACGATTTCGAGCTGCGTGCCGGTGCGCGCTACTCGCACGACAAGCGCGACTTCCGCGTCGACCGCCTGCTCTCGCCGTTCGGTGCGCCGCCGCTCACGCTCACCGCCAACCCGAACGACTCGCGCTGGAGCGGCGACGTCACCGGCACCTGGACGGTGAGCCCCAACGTCAACGTCTACGCCCGCGTGGCGAATGGCTTCCGCGCCCCCAGCGTGCAGGGCCGCGTGCTGTTCTCGGACTTCATCTCGCAGGCCAAGCCCGAGACGATCACCTCCTACGAGCTGGGCGTGAAGTCCACCGGCATGGACAACCACGTGCGCTTCAACGCGGACGTGTACAGCTACACCATGCACAACCAGCAGCTCACTGCGGTGGGCGGCGACATCAACATCACCCGCCTGATCAACGCGAAGAAGACCGAGGGCTACGGCGCCGAGTTCGACCTGGAGGCCTACCTCACGCCGAACTTCGTGCTCACCGCCGGCGGCAGCTACAACCACACCGAGCTGAAGGACCCGACCCTGGCGGTAGCCGTGTGCGGCGCCCAGTGCACCGTGCTCGATCCGCGCAATGCCAGCGGCAACGCGCTGATCGACGGCAACGCGCTGCCCAACTCGCCCAAGTGGATCGGCACGCTCACCGCGCGCTACGGCATCCCGTACGGCGACAGCGGCGAGTTCTTCGTCTACACCGACTGGAACTACCGCAGCCAGGTGAACTTCTTCCTCTACGACTCGGCCGAGTTCAAGGGCAAGCCGCTGCTCGAGGGTGGCCTGCGCGCGGGCTACAACTGGGATTACGGCCGCCGCGAGATCGCCCTGTACGGCCGCAACATCACCGACAAGCGCGCGCTGATCGGTGCGATCGACTTCAACAACCGCACCGGTTTCGTGAATGACCCGCGGGTGATCGGCGTGGAATTCCGCGCCGAGCTGTAACCCCTGCTGCGTTGCGCCATCCCCGCGGATGGCGCAACGCAGATCACGATTCGCCATCCACCGGGCGCCCTGGGGCGCCCGGTCTCGTTTGCGCTGGCATCGTCGCACACGGGCCTTCCACGCACAGACCGTCACGGGCGCGCAGCGGTCAACGCATCAAGACGCGAACGTCGACACCCGTGCCAACTCATCCCGGGTCGTGGTCGAAAAGCCCCGTCGCGAAGCCATCGGCAGGCCTCCGACCCATACGCCTGCGCATCCTGTCCCTGCACCTACGCGGCGCCGCTCCCTGATCGGCACGCCGGGAGGCCGCACGGCCATTGGCTCATCGCCATTTTTCATATGGACATCTGGACGTCCGAACGCGAAATATCGCTTCGATTCACATGAAACTGTTGACGCGCCCTTTTCGGCTGGCCTAAGGTCGGATTCATGTCGCAGCGCAACAGCCACCACAGCCTTGCCCTGAGCCGTCGTCCCACGACGGTCGGCGACCCGCTGCTGGCCGGCGGCACTCTCCTTCTTCTCGCTCTTGTACTCGTACTCCTCATTACCAGCGGAGGTGCGGGCTAGCGGCTGCGTCCAGGCAAAAGAAACACACCTGAGACCCCCCAGACCCCGCACCGACCACGGCGCGGGGTTTTTTTTGGCCTGCGTTCCGCCCCTCCTGGAGATACCGATGAACCGCGATACCGACGTAGCCGTAGCCCAGCCGAACGACGCCGACCGCGTGCGCATCTTCGACACCACCCTGCGCGACGGCGAGCAGGCGCCGGGTTTCTCGATGGACCGCCGCGCCAAGCTGCGCATGGCGCAGGCGCTGGAAGCGCTGGGCGTGGACGTGCTGGAAGCGGGTTTCCCGCAGGCTTCGCCGGACGATTTCGCCGCCGTGTCGGAGATCGCCCGCACGTTGAAAACCACCACCGTATGCGGCCTGGCGCGCTGCCAGGACGGCGACATCGACACCACCGCCCGCGCGCTGGAAAAGGCGCAGCGCTCGCGCATCCACGTATTCCTCTCCACCAGCCCGCTGCATCGCGAGCACAAGCTGCGCATGAGCAAGGCGCAGGTGGTCGATGCCGCCATCAAGGCGGTCGAGCGCGCCGTGCAGCTCTGCCACGAAGTCGAGTTCTCCGCCGAAGACGCCCTTCGCACCGAGCCCGACTTCCTGGCCGAGGTGTTCAGCGCCGCGGTCGCCGCCGGCGCCACCACGCTCAATGCGCCGGACACCGTGGGCTACACCACGCCGGCGGAAATGATCGAGCTGTTCACCTACCTGCGCGCGCACGTGCAGGGCGCGGAGAAGGTGATCTTCTCCAGCCACTGCCACGACGACCTGGGCATGGCGGTGGCCAACTCGATGGCCGCGATCAGCGCCGGCGCGCGCCAGGTGGAGTGCACCATCAACGGCATCGGCGAACGCGCCGGCAACGCGGCGCTGGAAGAGATCGTAATGGCACTGAAGGTGCGCGCGCCGCACTTCGGCGTGGACACGCGCATCGACACGCGCCGGCTGTACCCCACCTCGCGCCTGCTCACCCAGCTCACCGGCCAGGCGGTGCCGCGCAACAAGGCGATCGTGGGCGAGAACGCCTTCGCGCACGAGTCGGGCATCCACCAGCACGGCATGCTCAAGCACCGCGGCACCTACGAAATCATGCGCCCGCAGGACGTGGGCATCGCCGAGACGAAGCTGGTGCTGGGCAAGCATTCCGGCCGCGCCGCGCTGCGCCAGCGGCTGGAAGCGCTGGGCCACGCGCCGGACGAGGCGGCGATGGAAGACATCCTGGCCCGCTTCAAGACGCTGGCCGACAAGAAGCGCGAGATCCACGACGAGGACCTGGAAGCCCTCGCGCTGGGCCAGGATCCGCAGGCCACCGGGCCGTGGCGCATCGTTCAGCTCAACAGCAGCACGCACCAGGGCAGCGCCTCCGCCTCGGTGAAGCTGGCCCACGACGACGGCCACGAGGCCAGCGAAGCGGCGATCGGCGACGGCCCGGTCGACGCCGTGCTGCGCGCCATCGAGCGCGCCACCGGCCACGCGGTGGAACTGACCGACTTCAGCGTGCGCGCGGTGAGCGAGGGCGGCGACGCCCAGGGTCAGGCCAAGCTCACCGCCCGCCACGCCGGCCGCGACTGGCGCGGCCACGGCATCAGCACCGACATCGTCGAAGCCACCGCGCTCGCCGCGCTGGCCATCGTCAACCGCATCGAACGCCAAGCGCCGGTCCGCGAGACCGCGGCCGTGGCGCACCTGTGAACGCCCCCATGCGCTCGTCCCCCCGCAACCAACGATGCCGGAGCCCCCGATGAGCACGCCCTTCCTCTGGCACAACGGTCGCCTGGTGCCGTGGGCCGACGCCACCGTCCATGTCACCACGCACGCGCTGCACTACGGCTCGTCGGTGTTCGAGGGCGAACGCGTGTACGCCACGCCCGCCGGCCCGGCGTACTTCCGCCTCGCCGATCACACCGCGCGGCTGTTCGAGTCCGCACGCGTGTACGACATCGCCATCGGCTACAGCGAGGAGGACATCAACGAAGCCTGCCGCGAGCTGATCCGTGCCAACGCGATGCGCTCGGCCTACGTGCGGCCGATCGTGTTCCGCGGTGCCGGCGGGCTGGGCGTGCTGCCCAAGGACGGTGCGCCGGTGGACGTGGCGATCATGGCGATGAGCTGGGGCGCGTATCTGGGCGACGCCCGCGAGAAGGGCGCCGACGTGTGCGTGTCGTCCTGGCATCGCCCGGCGCCGAACACCTTGCCGAGCTGGGCCAAGGCCGGCGGCAACTACCTGTCCAGCCAGCTGATCGCGGCCGAGGCGCGCCGCGGCGGTTACGACGAAGGCATCGCGCTGGGCCACAACGGTCTGCTCAGCGAGGGCGCGGGCGAGAACCTGTTCCTGGTCAAGAAGGGCAAGCTGCTCACCCCGCCGACCAGCGCCGGCATCCTCGCCGGCATCACCCGCGACAGCGTGATCACGCTGGCCAGCGACCTGGGCCTCGTGGTGGAAGAGCGCGACCTGCCGCGCGAGGCCCTGTACAGCGCCGACGAGATCTTCATGACCGGCACCGCCGCCGAGATCACGCCGGTGCGCTCGGTGGACCGCAAGGCGGTCGGTGCCGGCAAGCCCGGCCCGATCACCCGCACGCTGCAGGACGCCTTCTTCGGCCTGTTCGACGGCCGCACCGCCGATCGCTGGGGCTGGCTGGAGACGGTCGATGTCACTAGTGCGGTCTTCCCTGACCGCAAAGATCAAGAACCGGCCATCCATGGCCGGACTCCTCATCAACAGCCCGCCCCCATGGAGGCTTCGGCATGAGTGGCCCACGCACCCTGTTCGAAAAAATTTGGGACGCCCACGTGGTGGCGCCCGAGAGCACCGACACCCCGGCCGTGCTCTACGTCGACCTGCATCTGGTGCACGAGGTGACCTCGCCGCAGGCGTTCACCGAGCTGCGCGAACGCGGGCTCAAGCCCCGCCGCCCCGACCGCATGCTGGCCACGCTGGATCACTCCACGCCGACCCTGCCCGCCGGCGCGGATGGCGAGCGCCCTTACGCCAATGCCGAGGCCAAGGCGCAGGTCGCGCAGCTGGAAGCGAACTGCCGCGAATTCGGCATCCACCTGCACGGCTGGGACAGCGCCGACCGCGGCATCGTGCACGTGATCGGCCCGGAACTGGGCGCCACCCAGCCGGGCATGACCATCGTCTGCGGCGACAGCCACACCTCCACGCATGGTGCATTTGGAGCATTGGCGTTCGGCATCGGCACCACCGAGGTCGGCCACGTGATGGCGACCCAGTGTCTGCTGCAGCGCAAGCCGAAGACGCTGGCGATCCACGTCGACGGCGCCCTGCCCAAGGGCGTGGGCGCGAAGGACCTGATCCTGCACATCATCGGCCAGATCGGCGTCGATGGCGGCACCGGCCACGTCATCGAGTACCGCGGTCCGGCGATCGCGGCGCTGTCGATGGAAGAGCGCATGACGGTGTGCAACATGTCGATCGAGGCGGGCGCGCGCGCCGGCCTGATCGCCCCGGATGACACCACCTTCGCCTGGCTGAAAGGCCGTCCGCACGCGCCGCAGGGCGCCGCGTGGGACGCCGCCGTGGCGCGCTGGACGCAGCTGCACAGCGACGCCGGCGCCGTCTACGACCGCGAGGTGCGCATCGACGCGGCGGCGGTGAAACCTACCGTCACCTACGGCACCCATCCGGGCATGGCGATCGCCATGGACGCGCCGGTGCCGGCCGCACGCAACGCGGTCGAACAGCGCGCGCTGGATTACATGCACGCCACCGCCGGCCAGGCGATGCAGGGCATGGCGGTGGACGTAGTGTTCGTGGGCAGCTGCACCAACTCGCGCCTGTCCGACCTGCGCGAAGCGGCCGGCGTGCTGAGCGGCCGCCGCATCGCCGACGGCGTGCGCATGCTGGTGGTACCCGGCTCCGAAGCGGTGCGCCGCGACGCCGAGCGCGAAGGCCTGCACGAGGTGTTCGCCGCGGCCGGCGCCGAGTGGCGCGTGCCGGGCTGCTCGATGTGCATCGCGATGAATGGCGACCTGGCGCGGCCGGGTCAGCTCGTCGTGAGCACCTCCAACCGCAACTTCGAGGGTCGCCAGGGCAAGGGCGCGCGCACCGTGCTGGCCAGCCCCGCCACGGCGGCCGCCTCGGCGGTGGCCGGGCGCATCGCCGACCCGCGCGAGTACGTCCGCCAGGAGCAGGCCGCATGAAGCCCGTCACCCACATCCATTCGCGCACCGCCGCGCTGGCGGACGAGAACATCGACACCGACCGCATCATCCCGGCCCGCTTTCTCACCACCACCACCCGCGGAGGGCTGGGCAAGCTGTGCTTCCACGACTGGCGCTATCAGGCCGACGGCAGCGACAACCCCGCCTTCCCGCTGAACCGGGCGGAAGCGACCGGCTGCGCGATCCTGGTCGCCGGGCGCAACTTCGGCTGCGGCTCCTCGCGCGAGCACGCGCCGTGGGCGCTGCTGGATTACGGCATCCAGGCGGTGCTGTGCAGCGAGATCGCGGACATCTTCCGCAGCAACGCGCTGAAGAACGGCCTGCTGGCGATCATGGTCAGCGAGCCCGAGCACCGCTGGCTGCTCGAGCATCCCGGCGTGGAGCTGCACATCGACGTGCGCGAGCAGGTCGTCACGCTGCCCGACGGCGGCCGCATCACCTTCCAGCTCGAACCCTTCGCCCGCCACTGCCTGCTCGAAGGCGTCGACCAGCTCGGCTTCCTGCTGCAGCACGCCGACGCCATCACCCGTTACGAACACCAGCACGAGGAACACGCCGCATGAAAGCGCATATCGTCACCCTGCCTGGCGACGGCGTCGGTCCCGAGGTCACCGCCGTGGCCGTGGCCGTGCTGGAGGCCGTGGCCGAGCACTACGGCCACCGATTCACCTTCGAGGAACACGCGATCGGCGGCTGCGCCATCGACGCCACCGGCGAGCCGCTGCCGGCCGCCTCGCTGGAGGCATGCCAGAAGGCCGATGCGGTGCTGCTGGGCGCGGTGGGCGGCCCGAAGTGGTCCGACCCGAACGCCAAGGTGCGCCCCGAGCAGGGGCTGCTGGCGTTGCGCGCGGCGCTGGGCGTGTACGCCAACCTGCGCCCGCTGCAGGTGCACCCGGCGCTGGCCAGCCTGTCGCCGCTGAAGAACGAGAAGCTCAAGGACGTCGACGTGCTGTTCGTGCGCGAGCTCACCGGCGGCGCCTACTTCGGCGCCAAGACGCGCACGGCCGACGCCGCCACCGACGAGTGCAGGTACACCGAGGCCGAGATCGAACGCGTGGTGCGCCGCGCCTTCGCGCTGGCCCGCGAGCGTCGCCACCACCTCACCTCGGTGGACAAGGCGAACGTGCTGGAGACCTCGCGCCTGTGGCGCAACGTCGTGCAGCGCATCGCGCCGGAATACCGCGACGTGAAGGTCGAGCACCAGCTGGTCGACTCGATGGCGATGCTGCTGCTGACCCAGCCGGGCCGCTACGACGTGGTGGTCACCGAGAACCTGTTCGGCGACATCCTCACCGACGAAGCCGCCGCGCTGGCCGGCTCGCTGGGCCTGCTGCCCTCGGCCTCACTGGGCGAAGGCAAGCGCGGCCTGTACGAACCCATCCACGGTTCGGCGCCGGACATCGCCGGGCAAGGCGTAGCCAACCCCACCGGCGCGATCCTCTCCGCCGCGCTGCTGCTGCGCCACTCGCTGGGCCTGGAGGAAGAGGCGCAGTGCGTGGAGGCGGCCGTGTCGCAAGTGCTGGAACACGGTCCGCGCACCCGCGACATCGGCGGCCACGCCGGCACCGATGCCGTGCGCGACGCCGTGCTGATGGCGGTGGAAGAGCACGCGGCGATCCACCACGCCTTCTTCGCCGGAGGCCGCGCATGCGGTTGAGTCCGGCCCCGTTTGGCTTGCCCCGCGCGCCCGCCGGCAGACCCCCGTCGCGCTGCGCTGCCCACCTCCCCGGTACTCGCAGACATGTCCCGGGCGCGCGGGGAAGCCTTTCTCTTGGTCCTGATGGAGCATGTGATGCGCAGTGACGTGATGAAAACCGGCCCGGACCGCGCGCCCGCGCGGGCGATGATGCGGGCCACCGGGCTGGACGACGCGGCGATCGCCAGGCCGCTGGTGGCGGTGGTGCACACCTGGACCAACGTCAGCCCGTGCAACCTCAACCTGCGCGAGCTGGCCGACGCGGCGATCAAAGGGGTGCGCGCCGCCGGCGGCACGCCGATCGAGTTCAACACCATCGCGATCACCGACGGCATGGCGATGGGCACGCCCGGCATGCGCGCCTCACTGGTCAGCCGCGAGGTGATCACCGACTCGATCGAGCTGGCCGTGGACGGCCATTCGCTCGACGCGATGGTGGTGCTGTGCGGCTGCGACAAGACCATCCCCGCCGCGGCGATGGCGCTGGCGCGGCTGAACATTCCCGGCGTGGCGCTGTACGGCGGCACCATCGCCCACGGCAATCACGACAACCACCCGATCACCATCCAGCAGGTGTTCGAGGCGGTCGGCGCGCACGGCGCCGGTAAGATCGACGACGCCGAGCTGACCTCGGTGGAACGCGACGCCTGCCCCGGCGCCGGCGCCTGCGGCGGCCAGTTCACCGCCAACACCATGGCGATGGTGCTGACCACGCTGGGCCTGTCGCCGGTGGGCTTCAACGACATCCCGGCCACCCATCCGGCGAAGAAGCAGGCGGCCTATCGCTGCGGCGAGCTGGTGATGGAGTGCCTGAAGGCCAACCGCAGGCCAAGCGACCTGCTCAGCCGCAGCGCGTTCCAGAACGCTGCGCGTATGGTCGCTGCCACCGCCGGCTCCACCAACGCGGTGCTGCACTTGCTGGCGATCGCGCGCGAGGCCGGCGTCGAATGGAGCATCGAAGATTTCGAACCGGCCTCGGTGCACACGCCGGTGATCGCCGACCTGCTGCCCGGCGGCCGCTACACCGCAGTGGAGATGTTCGGCGCCGGCGGCGCCGCCCGCGTGGCGCAGGAGCTGATCGCCGCCGGCATGCTCGCCGACACGCCGACCGTCACCGGCAGCACGCTGTTCGCCGAGGCCGCAGCTGCACCGCGCGCCGAGAACCAGGACGTGATCCTCCCGGTGAGCGCGCCGCTGAAGCCGCGCGGCGGCTACTCGATCCTCTACGGCAACCTTGCGCCCGAGGGCTGCATCCTCAAGCTGGCCGGCAAGACCGGCACCCAGTTCGAAGGGCCGGCCCGCGTGTTCGAGAGCGAGGAGGCCGCGTTCGCTGCCGTGCAGTCCGGTGGCATCGCCAAGGGCGACGTCATCGTGATCCGCAACGAAGGCCCGGCCGGCGGCCCCGGCATGCGCGAGATGCTCGGCGTCACCGCGGCGCTGGTCGGTCGCGGCCTGGGCGACGACGTGGCGTTGATCACCGACGGCCGCTTCTCCGGCGCCACCCACGGCTTCATGGTCGGCCACATCGCGCCGGAAGCCGTGCGCGGCGGCCCGATCGCCCTGCTGAGCGACGGCGACCGCATCGTCATCGACGGCGACCGCCGCGAGCTGCGCACCACCGCCGACCTCGACGCTCGCCGCGCGGGCTGGACGCCGCCGCCGCCGAAGGTCACCCACGGCGCCCTGGCCAAGTACGCCCGGCTGGTCGGCTCCGCTTCCGACGGCGCCACCACCCGCGCCGACACCCCCTACGTTTCGGCCGTCCAGACGGCCAAAGCATCCGCAGAACACACCCAAGGAGTCACCGCATGAGCACCAACAAAGAAAACCTCCTCGCCAAGGGCCGCATCGCCGTGCTCGGCTACGGCAGCCAGGGCCGCGCCCATGCGCTGAACCTGCGCGACTCCGGCCTCGACATGGTCGTGGGCCTGCGTCCGAACGGCCCGACCTGGCACAAGGCCAAGGCCGAGGGCTTCACCGTGGTGGAGCCCGCCGAAGCGGTGAAGGGCGCCGACCTGGTCGCCGTGCTGACGCCCGACATGGTGCAGCCGACGCTGTACACCGAATCGATCGAGCCGAACATCAAGCCCGGCGCGGCGCTCTTGTTCGCGCACGGCTTCAACGTGCACTTCGGCCAGATCACCCCGCGCAAGGACATCGACGTGATCTTGGTGGCGCCGAAGGGCCCGGGCGCGCTGGTGCGCACCGAGTACGAGCGCGGCCGTGGCGTGCCGAGCATCTGGGCGGTGTACCAGGACGTCAGCGGCCAGGCCGAGGCCAAGGCGCACGCCTACGCCGACGGCATCGGCGGCGGCCGCGCGCTGTTGATCAAGACCGACTTCAAGGAAGAGACCGAGACCGATCTGTTCGGCGAGCAGGCCGTGCTGTGCGGTGGCGCCAGCGACCTGGTGAAGGCCGGCTTCGAGACCCTGGTGGAAGCCGGCTACCAGCCGGAGATCGCCTACTACGAGGTGATGCACGAGCTGAAGCTGATCGTCGACCTGTTCTACGAAGGCGGCCTCACCAAGATGCTGCAGTTCGTCTCCGAGACCGCGCAGTACGGCGACTACGTCAGCGGCCCGCGGGTGATCGACGCCGGCGTGAAGGCGCGCATGAAGGACGTGCTGACCGACATCCAGGACGGCACCTTCGCGAAGAACTGGACCGAGGAATACAAGGCCGGCCTGCCCAACTACAAGCGCATCAAGCAGGCCGACCTCGACCACCCGATCGAGCAGGTTGGCGCCAGGCTGCGCGCCCGCATGCCGTGGCTGCAGACCGGCACCGCCCAGCCGGCCGCCGCCGCCGGTGAACCGCTGAAGAAGGTCGGCTGAAGTCGCCGACCCGCCGGCCGCGCGTGATCCGCGCGCGGCCGGACCGAACGCAACGCTTGAGGAACCGTCCCGTGAACCTGCAGACCGTGAAGTCCGATCCCGCGCCGATCCTGCCGCCGCCCGGCGTGCACCCGCTCGCCGGCACCCCGATGACCGGTGCCGAGATCGTGGTGCAGGTACTCGCCGACGAGGGTGCGGACGTGCTGTTCGGCTACTCCGGCGGCGCCATCCTGCCGGTGTACGACGCGGTGTTCCGCTACAACGCCGAGCACCCGCGCGAGGACGGTCGCGACGCGATGCCGCTGATCGTGCCGGCCAACGAGCAGGGGGCGGGCTTCATGGCCGCCGGCTATGCGCGCGCCTCCGGCAAGGTCGGCGTGGCGGTGGTCACCTCCGGCCCGGGCGCCACCAACACGGTGACGCCGGTGCGCGACTCGATGGCCGACTCGATCCCGCTGGTGGTGATCTGCGGCCAGGTGCCCACCGCGGCGATCGGCAGCGACGCGTTTCAAGAGGCGCCGATCAGCAGCATCATGAGCGGCTGCGCCAAGCACGTGTTCCTGGTCACCGATCCGGCGAAGCTCGAACCCACCCTGCGCACCGCGTTCGAACTGGCCCGCAGCGGGCGTCCCGGCCCGGTGGTGCTGGACATCCCCAAGGACGTGCAGAACGCCGCGCTGACCTTCCAGGGCGAAGGACAGCTGGCGATTCCCGGCTACCGGGCGCGGATGCGCGCGGTGGAACAGGCGCATCTCACCGACGCCGACTGCGCCGCCTTCTTCGCCGCGCTAAGCCAGGCGAAGCGGCCACTGATCTACGCCGGCGGCGGCGTCGTCGCGGCGGAAGCGGCCGAGGCGCTGCGCGCGTTTGTCGATGCGTTCGGCCTGCCGGTCACCACCACCCTGATGGGCATCGGCGCAGTCGACACCACCGCGCCACTGGCCCTGCACATGCTGGGCATGCACGGCACCGCCTACGCCAACTACGCGGTGGAGGATTGCGACTTTGTGCTGGCGCTGGGCGCGCGCTTCGACGACCGCGTGGCCGGCGTGCCGGGCAAGTTCGCGCCGCGCGCGCGCTTCATCGCCCAGGTCGATATCGACCCGGCCGAGATCGGCAAGGTGAAGGCGGTGCAGTGGCACCACTGCGGTCCACTGGTGCGCACGCTGGACCGGCTGCGCCGCTACGGCAAGGCGCAGGGCTTTCGCCCGCAGTCCGACGGCCGCTACGCCTCATGGCACCGGCACGTGGCCGACCTCAAGCGCGTGCATGCAATGAACTACGACCGCGCCAGCGCGATGATCCAGCCGTATGCGGTGATCGAGGCGATCAACCGCATCACCGACGGCCGCGCGATCATTTCCACCGGCGTGGGCCAGCACCAGATGTGGGCGGCGCAGTACTTCGACTTCCGCGGACCGCGCCAGTGGCTCACCTCCGGCTCGATGGGCACGATGGGCTTCGGTCTGCCGGCGGCGATCGGCGCGCAGTTCGCGCGACCGGACGCGCTGGTGATCGACCTCGACGGCGACGCCAGCATCCGCATGAACTTCGGCGAGCTGGAGACCGTCACCACCTACGGCCTGCCGCTGAAGGTGGTGGTGTTCAACAACGCTGGCGACGGCATGGTGCGGCAGTGGCAGAAGCTGTTCTTCGAGAGCCGCTTCGCCTCGTCGGACAAGACCCTGCACACCAAGGACTTCGTCAAGGCCGCGCAGGCCGACGGCTTCGCCTGGGCGCAGCGGCTGGAGCAGCCGCCGGAGATCGAGCGGGTGATCGCCGACTTCCTCGCCTTCGAAGGCCCGGCCTTCCTCGAGGTGATCATCGATCCGGACGCGGGCGTCTACCCGATGGTCGGCCCCGGCATGACCTACGCACAGATGATCACCGGCGAACACATCGCTTCGCGCACGCCGCCGGAGGCGGCCGATGGCGCGCCGGCGGACATGTTCTAGCGGCTTGCCTCGTATGAAGCAGAGACGCTGGATGACCGGCATTCGCCGTTGAACAGCGCTTCCGGCTTTCGCCGGGATGACGGCTTGAGGTTTCTGGCTGGCCGGGCAACCGATCCGCAGCCGCATCACGGGCTCGCATTTCCGTCATCGCGGCGAAAGCCGAGATCCCAGTGACTCCTCACTGCACGACGCAACCCGCTGCCAAGACCCAACCTGCCGCCTACCCACCTCGGACCACGGGCAACAAACGCTTCACGGAATCCCATGAAACACACCCTCTCGATCCTCCTGCAGAACGAATCCGGTGCGCTGGTGCGCGTGGCGGGGCTGTTCTCCTCGCGCGGCTACAACATCGACTCGCTCAACGTGGCGCCGACCACCGACATTGAGGTGTCGCGCCTGGTCGTGGTCACCCACGGTGGCGACGAATCGATCGAGCAGATCCTCAAGCAGGCGCGCAAGCTGGTGGACGTGATCGAGGCGGTGGAATTGCCCGCGCCCGTGGCGGTGCCATCGGATCCGGCGGCGGGCGCGTGAGCGCGATGAGCGACGACGGGCTCGACCTGCTGCGCCGCGTGCTCACCGCGCGCGTCTACGAGGTGGCGCGCGAAACCGAGCTCGATCCGGTGCCCGCGCTGTCGCGCCGGCTCGGCAACACGGTGCTGCTCAAGCGCGAGGACAACCAGCCGGTGTTCTCGTTCAAGCTGCGCGGCGCCTACAACAAGATGGTGCAGTTGGATGCCGCCGCCCGCGCACGCGGCGTGATCACCGCCTCGGCCGGCAACCACGCCCAAGGCGTGGCGCTGGCCGCGGCACGGCTGGGCATCCGCGCGGTGATCGTGATGCCGCAGACCGCGCCGCAGGTGAAGGTGGACGCGGTGCGCACGATCGGCGGCGACGCGGTGGACTTGGTGCTGGCCGGCGATTCCTACAGCGACGCCCAGGCCGCCGCGGCCGCACTGCAGGCCGCGCACGGCTACACCCTGGTGCATCCATTCGACGACCTGGACGTGATCGCCGGCCAGGGCACCGTGGGCATGGAGATCCTGCGCCAGCACGCCGGGCCGCTGCACGCGATCTTCGTACCGGTGGGCGGCGGCGGCCTGCTCGCCGGCGTGGCGGCGTTCGTCAAGGCGGTGCGGCCACAGGTGAAGGTGATCGGCGTGCAGAGCGCGGCCGCCGACGCGATGGCGCAGTCGCTGGCGGCGGACGAGCGCGTGCTGCTCGACGAGGTCGGCCTGTTCGCCGACGGCACCGCGGTGAAGCAGGTGGGCGAGCAGACGTTCGCGATCTGCCGACAACACGTGGACGGCATGATCCGCGTGGATACCGACGCGATCTGCGCCGCGATCAAGGACATGTTCAACGACACCCGCAGCGTGCCCGAACCCTCCGGCGCGCTGGCGCTGGCCGGGCTGAAGCAGTACGCCGCCGCGCACGGCCTGCAGAACGAGACGCTGGTGGCGATCTGCTCCGGCGCCAACATGAATTTCGATCGGCTGAGTTTCGTCGCCGAGCGCGCCGAGGTGGGCGAGCAGCGCGAGGCGCTATTCGCCGTGACGATTCCCGAAGAGCGCGGCAGCTTCCGCCGCTTCTGCGAGGCGCTGGGCCGGCACAGCCTCACCGAGTTCAACTACCGCATCGGCGACGTGCGGCAAGCCCACCTGTTCGTGGGCATCCGCACCGGCGGGCGGGCGGAGAGCCGCGCGCTGGCCCGCGCGTTCGAGGCGCAGGGCTTCGGCGTGCTCGACCTCAGCGACGACGAGCTGGCCAAGCTGCACCTGCGCCACATGGTCGGCGGCCGCTCGCCGCTGGCGCACGACGAGCTGCTGTACCGCTTCGACTTTCCCGAGCGCCCCGGCGCGCTCACGCGCTTCCTGGCGCAGCTGCATCCGGACTGGAACGTGAGCCTGTTCCACTACCGCAACCAGGGCGCCGACCACGGCCACATCCTGGTCGGCCTGCAGGTGCCGCCCGGCGAACGGGCAACATTCGCACGCTTCCTCGCCGCGCTCGGCTATCCGTACTGCGACGAGAGCGGGAACCCGGCCTACCGGCTGCTGCTCTGCGCGCCGACGGCGCCCGCGCGACAGGGGCTGCGCACAGGCTGAGGCACGCCTGCGCGTCTGGCCGCCGCAGCGCGACGCTCACCTGGCGCTCGCAGGGCGTTTACGTGTGCGCGTGCAGCCTCGGGAGCCTTCCCTGCACCGGAGCATCCCATGCCGATCAATCCTGCCCAGCCCCAGCCGCCGTTCGCCGAACCCGGCAAGTCGCCGCCGCTGCCGGAGGTGCAGAACCCGGGCCACGCACACCCCGAGCGCGATGCCGACCCGGAGCCGCTGGAAGAGCGAGACGATCCGATCCAGCCGGCCCGCCCATGAGGTTGACCGGTGCCCATGGCACGGATGCAATCGCGTCGTCGCAGGCGCCAACGGCACGCTGAGGCGCGCCTTCGGCCCACCGCGGACCGCACCGGCCCAAGTCGATGGCTGTCGGTCGAGTGGGAACGAGCGGCTGAAGCACGTGCGCCGGGGCCGGTTCCGCTGGAGCACGCCGGGCGGAACATATCCGGCTGAAACGGCTTCGTCAGAACGAGCGAAGGGGCAAGTCGACAGGGACCAGTCGCCTGGAACGAGTGGACCGGAGCAGCCGGCCTAGAACAGGTCGACGCTGCCGGCGGCCTTGCTGTCGTCCAGTGCGCCGCGGGTGCGCAGATCCTCGTAGCCGAAGACCTTGTTGCGACCGTGGTTCTTGGCGTAATACAGCGCCTTGTCGGCGCGGTCGATCACCGTGGCGGGATAGTCGTGCTCGCCCACGGCGGCATAGCCCACGCTCACCGTGACCTGGCCGATCTGCGGGAAGACGTGCGCCTGCACGCGGCTGCGAAAGCGCTCCAGCGCAATCCCTGCCGTGGCTTCGTCATCGGCCTCCAGCAGCACCAGGAACTCTTCGCCACCGAAGCGGAACAGTGCATCGTTCTGGCGGAAGCTGGCGCGCATCTGCTGGGCGATCACCAGGATCACCTCGTCGCCGTACAGGTGTCCCCAGGTGTCGTTGATGCGCTTGAAATGGTCGATGTCCAGCATCGCCAGCCAGCGCGGCGTGCTCGGCTGCTCGGCGTCGCCGTCGTCGAGACGCTTGGTCTGGCGCTGCATGTGGCGCTCGAAGGTGCGCCGGTTGTAGAGCCCGGTGAGCTTGTCGCGCTCGCTTTCGTCCAGCAGCGCGATGTAGTTGGCGTAGATGCGGGCGAACCCTTCCACCAGCGCGCGCAGGCCGTCCATCGGATGCTCGCCCTCGAGCATCAGCGCGCCCATCACGCGCCCCTCGCGGCGGATCGGCACCAGCATGCCGTGGTTGCCGTCGCGCAAGCGCACGCAGCCACCATCGCGGTCACCCTGGCGCAGCAGCATCTGGGCGGTGTCATCGCTGGCTGGCTGCAGCGAAACCACGCTGTACCGGTCGTGCTCGTCGCGCGCGCAGCGCACCAGGCCCTCCACCGGGTCGCCGCGTCCGCCGCTGCGCTTGTAGAGCGTCACCACGTGCGCGTCGGCCAGCTCCGCCAGCGACAGCGTGAGGCTGTGGTCGAGCGCGTCGATGTCGCGGTGGTGGGTGAACTGCGCCACCGAGTCCAGCACGCGCAACTGCGGCGCGCCGTCGTTGCCGGCCCACGCCGACAGCTCCGCGAACAGCGGCGGCAAATCATCGGCGGCTTGGGCAGTTTCGGTGGACATGGCGCTCCCCACCCGGTTGCGCCGGCACCGTGGAAACGGTGGGCCATGGCGCAACGGGCCTTGCGGGGATAACGGCCGACCGGGCGGCGACTTGAGCGCAGCGCATGCGCGCTGCGCAGCAGGTCGCCTATGCGACTGCACGCTCAGGCTAGACTTCCGGTCATGGCCCCGACCCCGCGCAAACGCCCCCGCCGCCCGGCGAAATCGCCGCCCGCGCCGACGCCTGGCCGGCCGCGGCCGGCCGGCACCCGCAAGCCGGCACGCCCGGCCGACGCATCGCACCGCGCCACCCGCGTGCTGGACCGGCTGCTTGCCCCGCTGCCGCCGCAGCTGCGGGAGAAGGCGCACGACTACCTGGTGCTCACGCGCATGGACCGGCCGGTGGGCGCCTTGCTGCTGCTGTGGCCGACCTGGTGGGCGCTATGGCTCGCCGCCGGCGACTTCCCGCCGTGGTCGACGCTGATCATCTTCACCCTGGGCGTGTTCGCCATGCGCGCGGCGGGCTGCGCCATCAACGACTACGCCGACCGCAAGCTCGACCCGCAGGTGGCGCGCACCGCGGGGCGGCCGATCGCCAGCGGGCGGGTGACGCCGCGCGAGGCGCTGGGGGTGTTCGGCGCGCTGCTGGCGTTCGCCTTCGTGCTGGTGCTGTTCACCAACGCGCTGACGATCAAGCTGTCGTTCGCTGGCGCCGCGCTGGCGGCGCTGTATCCGTTCACCAAGCGCTACACCTACATGCCGCAGGTGGTGCTGGGCGCGGCGTTCGGCTGGGCGATCCCGATGGCGTTCGCCGCCGTGACGAACCACGTGCCACCGCTGGGCTGGCTGCTGTTCCTGGGCAACATCCTGTGGTCGGTGATCTACGACACCGAGTACGCCATGGTCGACCGCGACGAAGACATCCGCGCCGGCGCCAAGTCCACCGCGATTTTGTTCGGCGATGCGGACCTGCCGATCCTGGCGATCCTGATGGCCACCTTCGAGCTGACCATGCTGTTCGTCGGTCAGCGCGCCGCGCTCGGCTGGCCTTACTGGCTGGCGCTGGCCGGTAGCGCGGCGCTGTTCGGCTACCAGCTGTGGCGCATCCGCAGTCGGGACCGCGATGCCTGCCTGGCCGCCTTCCGCCACAACAACTGGCTCGGCCTCACCCTGTGGGCCGGGCTCGTGCTGGCGCTGGCGTTGCGGTGATCGCGGCGCTGCGGCGGTGGGCACGGCGGCTGCGGCGACAGGCGCTCACCGTGTACTTCCTGGCGCGCGACCGGCGCCTGCCGCGCGGGCTGCGGCTGCTGGCGATGGCCATTGCCGCCTATGCGCTCAGCCCGATCGACCTGATCCCGGATGTCATTCCCGTGCTGGGCTATCTGGACGACCTGTTGATCGTTCCGCTCGGGCTGGCGCTGATCCTGCGGCTGGCGCCGCGTAGCCTGCTGCGCGACGCCATGCGCCGGGCGGTGCGAAGCGGGCCGGTGGCCAGCCGCGCCGCGGCGGTGGCCATCGTGCTGCTCTGGCTGCTGGCGCTGGCCGCGGTGGCGTTCTGGTGGATGCGGCGCAGCGGCTGAGCGCTACCGACGGGATGCCGGCGCCCGCGCCAACGCCCACACGTCCACCCGCTTCACGCCGGAGCGCTTGAGCACGCGCGAGCACTCGGCCAGCGTGGCGCCGGTGGTCATCACGTCGTCGAGCACCGCCACGTGTGCTGGCAGCGCCACCCCCGCGCGCACGGAGAACGCGCCACGCACGTTGCGGCGGCGCGAGACGGCATCCAGCTCGCTCTGTGCGGCGGTGGCGCGGGCGCGCAGCAGCAGGTCGTGCCGCAGCGGCACACCAAGCGCGCGGGCCAGCGGCCGCGCCAGCTCCAGCGCCTGGTTGTAGCCGCGCTGGCGCAGCCGCGCCCGATGCAGCGGCACCGGCACGATCAGCTCGGGCAGCGCGAGGCGGCGCGGCTCGCGCTGCCACAGCGCCTGCAGCGTGCGGCCGGCGGCCAGCTCGCGAGAGAACTTGAAGCGGGACTCCAGCCGGTCCAGCGGCCAGCCGTAGCGGAACGGCGCCCACGTTGCGTCCCACGGCGGCGGCTTGCGCTGGCAGCGTCCGCACAGCGCGGCCGGCAGCGCCAGCGGCAGCGCGCAGCGGGCGCAGCACGAACGGTTGCGCGGCAGTTCGTCGGCGCAGGCACGGCACAGGTCCAGCCCCTGGTCGCCGGCCGCGCCGCACAGCAGGCAGCACGGCGGAAGCAGCCATTGCTGCAAGGCCTGCAGGGGTTTGAGGAGCGCGTCCGTGCGCATGCCTGCTCGCTCAGTGCTTCGGCTTGAACAGCGCCGCGTCGAGGATCGACCACAGATGGATGATCCAGCCGAGCAGGAACCACCACAGCACCGCCGCCAGCACGAACATGACGATCGCCATCAGCAGCCGGCCCTGCACCAGCTGGCCCAGCCCGGGGATGAAAAAGCTGCACACCGCAGCGATGACGTTGCCGCTGCTGCCCTGTCCTGCGCTCATGGAACGTCTCCCGTCAAAGAAGCCCAATGGTAGCGAACCGACCGCTACGGATCGTCAACCGGGCCTGCGTCGATCAAGTTGACAGCCCGGGGAAGGCGCTCCCACACTCGCGCCCTGTCTGGAGGAGCTCCCGCATGACCGCACCCGCCCTGCGCCACGACTGGACGCGCGAGGAAGTCGCCGCGCTGTTCGCGCTGCCGTTCAACGAACTGCTTCACCGCGCGCACAGCGTGCACCGCGCGCACCACGATCCCAACGCGGTGCAGGTGTCGACCCTGCTCTCGATCAAGACCGGCGGCTGCCCCGAGGACTGCGCCTACTGCCCGCAGGCCGCGCGCTATTCGACCGGCGTGCAGGCCGAGAAACTGATGAGCGTGGACGCCGTGCTCGCCCGCGCACAGGCCGCCAAGGCCGCTGGCGCCAGCCGCTTCTGCATGGGCGCGGCGTGGCGCAGCCCGAAGGACCGCGACGTGGCCAAGGTCGCCGAGATCGTCTCGGCGGTGAAAGGTCTGGGCCTTGAGACCTGCGCCACGCTGGGCATGCTCAGCGGCGAGCAGGCCGCCACGCTGAAGCAGGCCGGGCTGGACTACTACAACCACAATCTCGACACCGCGCCGGAGTTCTACGGCGAAGTGATCCACACGCGCGAGTACCAGGATCGCCTCGACACGCTCGAGCACGTGCGCGAGGTAGGCCTGAAGACCTGCTGCGGCGGCATCGTGGGCATGGGCGAGACGCGCGGCCAGCGCGCCGGCCTGCTGCAGACGCTGGCCAACCTGCCCGAACACCCGCAGTCGGTGCCGATCAACCAGCTGGTGCAGGTGGAAGGCACGCCGCTGCACGGCACCGAGGCGCTGGACCCGTTCGAGTTCGTGCGCACCATCGCCGTGGCCCGGTTGCTGATGCCGGCCTCGATGGTGCGGCTGTCGGCCGGCCGCCAGCAGATGGACGATGCGGTGCAGGCGCTGTGCTTCTTCGCCGGCGCCAACTCGATCTTCTACGGCGAGAAGCTGCTGACCACCGGCAACCCCGACGTGGAGCACGACCGCGCGCTGTTCCGCCGGCTCGACCTGCACGCGCTGGAGGTGGTGGAAGAATCCGGCACCGTGCACGCCGACATTCTGGAAACCGAAGCGGCCAGCTGCGGCCAGGGCTGCGGCTGCGCCGCCTGATTCCCGGCGCGCATCCCACGATCATCCGCTCCCCCGCGCGCTGCCCGGGGCGAACGGCTGACGCGGGAGCGCCGCTCTTTGCCGCGACGCCATGAACGATCCAAAGCCAACCCATCCGCTCGGCCAGGCCCGTGAGCCCGCCCCGGCCGTCGGAGAGCGAACAGGGCGCACGAACCTGCTCGCGCATCTCGCGGGTCGCGCCGCCGAGCGCGAACACGCTTCGCTGCTGCGCCGCGTGCGCACCGTCGACCACGTCGAAGGCCCGTGGCTGGAGATCGACGGCCGTCGCCTGCTCGGCTTCTGCAGCAACGACTATCTCGGGCTCGCCCAGCACCCGCAGCTGATCGCCGCGTTCAAGCGCGTGGCTGACGACGAGGGCGTGGGCGGCACGTCGGCACACCTGGTGTGCGGTCATCGCCGCGAGCACGCGATGCTGGAGGAGGCGCTGGCCGACTGGACCGGCCGCGAGCGCGCGCTGCTGTTCTCCACCGGCTACGCAGCCAATCTGGGCGCGCTGCAGGCGCTGCTCGGCGGCGTCGAGGGCGCGGTCTGCGTGCAGGACAAGCTCAACCACGCCTGCCTCATCGACGGCGTACAGCTGGCCGGCGCCGAGCTCAAGCGCTATCCGCACGCCGACGTGGACGGCGCCGCGCGCCAGCTGCGCAGCCGTCCGCAGGCGCCCGCCCTGCTTGCCACCGACGGCGTGTTCAGCATGGACGGTGACTTGGCCCCGCTGCGCGATCTGGCAGCGCTCGCTGCGAGCGAAGGCGCCACGCTGATGGTCGACGATGCGCACGGCCTGGGCGTGCTGGGCGCGCGCGGCGCCGGCAGCGTGACGGCCGCCGGTCTCTCGACGCGCGAGGTGCCGGTGTTGATGGCCACGCTGGGCAAGGCGCTCGGTTGCGCCGGGGCGTTCGTGGCCGGCTCCGCCGCGCTGATCGAGGGGCTGACCCAGTTCGCCCGGCCGTTCGTGTACTCCACGGCGATGCCGCCCGCGCTGGCCGCCGCCGCGCTGGCGGCGGTGCAGATCGCCCGTGAAGACGACGCGCGACGCGAGAAACTCGCCGCCCTCATCGCCCGCTTCCGCCGCGGCGCCGGCGAACTCGGCCTGCCGCTGATGCGCTCGGACACGCCGATCCAGCCACTGCTGCTGGGCGATGCCGATACGGCGCTGACCGCCGCCCTGCGGCTGGAAACGCAGGGCCTGCTGGTCACGGCGATTCGCCCGCCGACCGTGCCCGCCGGCCAGGCGCGGCTGCGCATCACGCTGAGCGCGGCGCACGAGGAGGAACACGTCGATCGCCTGCTCGACGCACTGACCGCGCTGCGGCTACCCGCCGCCGGCTGATCGGCCGGCTGATCCGGACCGCCCGCTATAATTGGCGGCTCCGCGCCGCGACCTTCCCCATGTCGATCGTCAATCTCTCCGCCTACCGCTTCGTCAGCCTGGACGACCTGCCCGCGCTGCGCGAGCGCGTGCTGGCGCGCTGCGAGGCGCTGGCCCTGAAGGGCACGATCCTGCTGGCGCCGGAGGGCATCAACCTGTTTCTGGCCGGCCCGCGCGAAGCAGTGGATGCGTTCATGCAGTGGCTGCGCGAGGACTCCCGGTTTGCCGGGCTGGAGGCGAAGGAGTCGCTGTCGGCCGACGTGCCGTTCGGCCGCATGCGCGTGCGACTGAAGAAGGAAATCATCACCATGCGCCAGCCGGTGATCCAGCCGGCCGCGGGCCGCGCGCCCGCGGTGGATGCCGCCACGCTGAAGCGCTGGCTGGACCAGGGCCACGACGACGACGGCCGCGAGGTGGTGCTGCTCGATACCCGCAACGATTACGAAACCGACGCCGGCAAATTTCCGCAGGCGGTGGACTACCGTCTCACCCGCTTCACCGAGTTCCCCGACGCGATCGCTGCCGACCGCGACCGCTACGCCGGCAAGACCGTGGTGTCGTACTGCACCGGCGGCATCCGCTGCGAAAAGGCCGCGCTGCACATGCAGGCGCTGGGCATGGAGCACGTGTTCCAGCTCGAAGGCGGTGTCCTCAAATACTTCGAGGAAACCGGCGGCGCGTACTGGCAGGGCGACTGCTTCGTGTTCGACGAGCGCGGCGCGGTGGACCCCACGCTCGCGCCGGCGTCGACCGGCCTCCCCGCCAGCCCCGTCCCCTCACCTCGATCCTCTCCCCGAGGGGGAGAGGAGGAGAGGCCGTGAGCCTGCATATTGAGCAAGCCGGCCACGGCCCCATCGCGCTCGTGCTGCTGCACGGATGGGCGATGCACGGCGGCGTGTTCGCGCCGCTGGTCGAGGCGTTGGCCGAGCCATGCACGCTGTACGTGGTAGACCTGCCCGGCCACGGCCGCTCGCGCGACTGCGGCCTGCCGCTGGAGCCGAGCGCCATTGCGCACGCCGTCGCCGAACGCGTGCCACCGGCGGTGTGGCTGGGCTGGTCGATGGGCGGGCTGGTGGCGCTGGCCGCGGCACGCGACGCGGCGATTCCCACCCGCGCACTGGCGATGCTCTGCGCCACACCGAAGTTCGTGCGCAGCGAAGACTGGCCGCACGGCAGCGACGGCGCGCTGGTGCGCCAGCTCGCCACCGATCTGGAAACGGACTACCACGCCACGCTGGAGCGCTTCCTGGCGCTGGAGGCGATGGGCAGTGCCGATCCGCGCGCCGAGCTGCGCCACCTGCGCGAGCTGGTGTTTGCCTACGGCGAGCCGGACCTGCGCGTGCTGCAGGAGGGCATCGCGCTGCTGGAGAACACCGACTGGCGCGACACGCTGGTCACGCTGTGCCTGCCCAACGCCTGGATCGCCGGCCGCCGCGACCGGCTGGTGCATCCCGACGCGATGCGCTGGTCCGCCGCGCGCGCGCAGGGCGACTTCCACGAGATCGCGCACGCCGGCCACGCACCGTTCCTGGGCCACGTCGACGCCGTCGTCGACGCGCTGCGGCCGCTGCTGGAGAAAGCCCGATGAGCGAGTTCCACCTCGACCGCGCACGCGTGCAGCGCAACTTCGCCCGCGCCGCGCAGACCTACGAGCAGCACGACGCGCTGCAGCGCGAGGTGCAGCAGTCGCTGCTGGAGCGTCTGGACTTCTATCTGGAATCGCCCGCCCGCGTGCTCGACGTGGGCGCCGGCACCGGCCGCGGCACCGCGCTGCTGAAGAAGCGCTACCCCAAGGCCGAGGTGATCGCGGTCGACCTCGCGCTGCCCATGCTGCAGATGGCGAAGAAGCACAGCGCGTGGTTGAAGCCGTTCCAGCGCGTGTGCGCCGAGGCCACCCACCTGCCCTTCCCCGACCACAGCGTGGACGTGCTGCATTCCAGCCTGTGCTTCCAGTGGATCGACGACCTCGCCGCGCTGTTCAACGAGTGCGCGCGCGTGCTCAAGCCCGGCGGCCTGCTGGTGTTCTCCACCTTCGGCCCGGACACGCTGAAAGAACTGCGCGCCGCCTGGGCCAGCGCGGATGAGCAATCGCACGTGAGCCGCTTCCTGGACATGCACGACGTGGGCGACGCGCTGATCGCCGCGGGCCTGCGCGACCCGGTGCTGGATGTAGACCGCTACACGCTCACCTACAGCGAGCCGAAGCTGCTGCTGAAGGAATTGAAGGGCCTGGGCGCCACCCACGCCGATACCGCGCGCGAACGCCACCTCACCGGCAAGGCGCACTACCAGCGCATGCTCGCCGCCTACGAGGGCATGCGCGTGGACGGGCGCATTCCCGCCACCTGGGAAGTGGTCACCGCGCATGCGTGGGGCCCGCCGCCGGGGCAGTCGCGGCGCAGCCGCGACGGCGGCGAGATTGCCAGCTTCTCGGTCGACAGCCTGCGCGGTTCACGCCGCCGCTGAGGCGTCTTGCGCCGCGTTCACGCCGATCACGGCAGACTCATCCGCTTCAGTTCCGGGCGAAGGAGCGACGATGAAACTGCAGGGCAAGGTGGCCATGGTCACCGGCAGCGGCCAGGGCATCGGACGGGCGATCGCGGTACGGCTGGCGCGCGAAGGCGTGCGTGTGGTGGTGGAAGACCGCGAAGACGACGCCAGCGCCAGGGCCACCCTGGCGCTGGTGCGCGAGGCCGGCAGCGACGGCTGCGTGATCGCCGGCGACATCGCCGACGCGCGCGCCGACCGCCGCGTGGTGGAGCAGGCCGTGGCCGCGATGGGGCAGCTGGACATCCTGGTCAACAACGCCGGCGTGGAACGGCGCGCGGATTTCTGGGACGTCACCGAGGCCGACTACGACCTGGTGATGGACGTGAACCTGCGCGGCGTGTTCTTCACCACCCAGGCCTTCGTGCGCCACCTGCGCGAGACCCAGCGCGGCGGCAGCGTGATCAACATCAGCTCGGTGCACGAGGAGCTGCCGTTTCCGCACTTCGCCAGCTACGCGGCGAGCAAGGGCGGCCTGAAGATGCTGATGCGCGATCTCGCCGTGGAGCTGGCACCGCTGGGCATCACGGTCAACAACGTGGCGCCCGGCGCGGTGAAGACGCCGATCAACGCCGCCTTGATGAGCGACCCGGCGCTGATGAAATCGCTGCTGGCGAACATTCCGCTCAAGCGCCTGGGCAGCCCGGAGGACGTCGCCAACGCGGTGGCGTTCCTGGCCGGCGACGAGGCCGGCTACATCACCGGCAGCACGCTGTACGTGGACGGCGGCCTGCTCTGGAACTACGCCGAGCAATGACTTTCCGCCCCGACCCCCGTGCCCCCGGCGACCGCGCGACCGGGCCTGCCAACCCGGATCACGCGCCCGACCGCGCGCACGCCGAGCGGGTGGCGACCCTGCCGAAGGCCGACACGCTCACCCCCGCGAACCGCTACCAGGAGCTGTTCGAGGCAGTGCAGCGCGGGCGCGTGTTCGACGACAGCAAGACCTTTGTCGACTGCGTGCCGCGGCTGGTGCCGCAGCAGATCCTGGACAACTACCGGCGCGAACGCGAGGCCGAAGGCTTCGACCTTTCCGCGTTTGTCCACGCGCACTTTCTGGTCGAGCAGGCGCCGCGTACGCACTATGTCTCCGACCCGGACCAGTCGCTGTGCGCCCATATCGACGGGCTCTGGAGCGTGCTCACGCGCCAGCCGCAGGAGCTGCCGCCGAACGGTTCGCTGCTGCCGCTGCCGAAGCCCTACGTGGTGCCGGGCGGGCGATTCCGCGAGCTGTATTACTGGGACTCCTACTTCACCATGCTCGGCCTGGCCGAGAGCGGGCGGCACGACCTGCTGCGCGACATGGCGGACAACTTCGCCTGGCTGATCGACGTCTACGGCCATGTGCCCAACGGCAACCGCAGCTACTACCTCAGTCGCTCGCAGCCGCCGGTGTTCGCGCTGATGGTGTCACTGTTCGAGGAGCGGGGCGTGTGCCAGGCCATCAAGTACCTGCCGCAGCTGCGCCGCGAGTACACCTGGTGGATGGGCGGCGCCGATGCGCTGCGTCCCGGCGACGCGCACCGTCACTGCGTGCGGCTGCCCGACGGCAGCGTGCTCAACCGCTACTGGGACGACCGCGACACGCCGCGCGAGGAGGCGTTCCTGGAAGACGAGAGCACCGCGTCGGCCAGCGAGCGCCCTGCCAACGACGTCTATCGGGACCTGCGCGCCGCCGCCGCCTCCGGCTGGGACTTCAGTTCGCGCTGGTGCGACACGCCGGGCAACCTGGCCAGCATCCGCACCACCGATCTGCTGCCGGTGGACTTGAACTGCTTCCTGCACGTGCTGGAGAGCCAGATCGCCCTGCTCAGCCGCGCCAGCGGCGAACACGCCGACGGCGCGGCGTTCGAGGCACGCGCCAGCGCGCGGCGGGCGGCGATCCTCGCGTTGATGTGGGACGAGCAGGCCGGGGCCTTCTTCGACTACAACTGGCGCCACGGGCGCCGCAGCGAGCGGCTCACCGCCGCCACCGTGACGCCCTTGTTCGTCGGCATCGCCACCCCGGCGCAGGCCGCGCGTGTTGCCGCCACCTCGCGTGATCGCCTGCTGGCCCCGGGCGGCTTCGCCACCACCGAGCAGGGCAGCGCCGAGCAGTGGGACCGGCCCAACGGCTGGGCGCCGCTGCAGTGGATCGCCATCCGCGGCTTCGAGCGCGCCGGCGAGCAGGCACTGTCGCGCGAGATCGTGCGGCGCTGGCTGGATACCGTGGGCAGCCTGTACCAGCGCGAGGCGAAGCTGGTGGAGAAGTACGTGCTGACCCCCGACCGTGACGGTGCGCACGGCGGCCACGGGGGCGAGTACCCGCTGCAGGACGGCTTCGGTTGGACCAACGGCGTCACGCGCCGGCTGCTGCACGAAGATCCCGCGCACCCCGCGCACCGCGCCTGCGCACGCCGCCGCTGACGCGCGTCGGCCGGCTCGCCGCGCGCGCCAGCGGTGGTGAATGCGTTAGGCCGCGCGGTGGCGGAAGCAGTCGGCCGTGTGGTCGTCGACCATGCCGGTGGCCTGCATGAAGGCGTAGCAGATGGTGCTGCCGACGAAACGGAAACCGCGCTTCTTCAGTGCTTTGCTCATCCGATCGGAGCGCTCGGTGGTGGCCGGCACCTGGGTGCGGTCGGCCCAGCCGTTGCGAATCGGCGTGCCATCGACGAACGACCACAGATACGTATCGAGACTGCCGTGCTCGGCGATCACCCGCTGTGCCGCACGCGCGTTGTCGCGCACCGAACCGATCTTCAGGCGGTTGCGGATGATCCCCGGGTCGCCCATCAACGCCGCGAGTTCGGCGTCGCCCATCGCCGCGACGCGGTCAATGGCGAAATCGTGGAAGACCTCGCGATAGCGCGCGCGCTTGGCCAGCACGGTACGCCAGGACAGGCCGGCCTGAGCGCCCTCCAGGCAGAGGAACTCGAACAGCGCGCGGTCGTCGTGCAGCGGCGTGCCCCACTCGTGGTCGTGGTACTGGCACATCAGCGGGTCCTGCCCGGCCCAGTGGCAACGTTGCATCGGTTTCTCCGGTAACGGCGGCTTGGCAATGTATCGGGGCGCCGCACCGCTGGCGACACCGGCGGCGGCCACCGAGGCGTGGGGCGCTTCGCTAGACTTGCCGATTCCCTGTCGCTGCAGTTGCCATGTCCCCCGAACCCTCCCGGCGCGGCGCCATCGCCGCCCTGCTCGTCACGCTGGTGTTGTGGGCCTACAGCTGGGTGGTGATGAAGCAGGCGCTGGCGTACGCCGGCCCGTTCGACTTTGCCGCGCTGCGCTACCTGCTCGGCGCCGCCGTGCTGTTCCTGGCGCTGGCCGTCACGCGCCAGCGCATCACCCCACCGCCGCTGGCCGCCACCGCGCTGATCGGCCTGTGCCAGACCGCCGCGTTCCAGGGCCTGGAGCAATGGGCACTGGTCGACGGGGGCGCAGGGCACGTGGCGCTGCTCGCCTACACCATGCCGTTCTGGGCGGTGTTGCTGGCGTGGCCGTTGCTGGCGGACCGGCCGAGCCGGCGGCAGTGGCTGGGCACCGGGCTCGCCGCGGTGGGGCTGGTCTTCATTCTTGAGCCGTGGCGTGGATTGGGCAGCGGGCTCAGCACCGCGCTGGCGCTGGCGGGCGGTGCGGCCTGGGCGGCCGGCACCGTGCTGAGCAAGCGGCTGTTCCAGCGCCATGCGATGGCGCCGCTCAACCTGACCGCCTGGCAGATGCTGTTCGGTGGCCTGGCGCTGGGCGTGGCGGCGCTGGCGGTGCCGCAGAAGCCGATGGTCTGGAACCACGCGCTGATTGGCGCGCTCGTCTACAGCGTGGTGTTCGCCTCCAGCTTGGCGTGGTGGCTGTGGCTGATCGTGCTGCAGCGGCTGTCGACCGCGGTGGCGAGCCTGTCCAGCCTGGGCGTGCCGGTGCTGGCCGTGCTGCTGGCCTGGGCCATCACCCACGAACAGCCGTCACCGATGGAGGGCGTGGGCATCGTGTTCGTACTGCTCGGCTTGCTGGCGGTGAGCGGCCTGCGCCTGCGGCGGCGCTGAGCCCCTGCTCCGGCCCATCGTCCCGGCAACGCGCCGCACGGGGCCATGCCCGCGCCATGCTCAGCCGTCGAGCGCGAACCGCCGCTGCCGCACGATTGCCCGCGCCAGCACCACCGCCAGCAGCAGCACCACCGCGCCGAACACGACCACGCCGAGGTAGTCGCCGCCGAGTCCGCCCGCGCGTACCGGCAGGTCGTTCGGCTCGAAATGGGCGGCCGTCATGCCGGTGTAGTGCATGCCGCACACGGCCAGGCCCATCACCAGCGCGCCGACCAGCGTCTGCAGCGGTCCGCGCTGCTTGAACGCGATCCACAACGCGGCGATCGATGCCACGATGGCCACCACCACCGACAGCGCCGCGGTGGCGCCGTCGTAGCCCACCGCCGCCGGCAGGCGCATCGCGTACATGCCCAGGTAATGCATCGCGGCCACGCCGATGCCCATGTAGCTGCCGGACGTGACCAGGGTCATCGCCGAGTGATGCTCGCGCGAGGCCAGGGTCAGCCCGACCAGGCAGGCCGCCACCGCCACCAGCGCCGACAGCGCCGTGAGACCGATGTCGTAGGTCACCGGGCCAGGCAGGCGACAGGCAAGCATGGCAATGAAGTGCATCGCCCAGATGCCACCCATGCCCATGACCGCGGCAGCGCCGGCGATGGTGTGCGTGCGCTCGGCGCCCGCGCGGCGCCGGCCCAGGCCGCCGATCAGTTGCAGCGCAGTGAACGAGCCGAGCACGGCCACCAGGTACGAAAGCAGGACGAGCAGAAGGTTGTAGTGATGCATGGCCGGGATGCGCCTTGTCGGTTCGGGGGACAGGGACGCCCGCGGCCCCGGGCGAACCGGGGGTTCGCGCGTGGGGACGAAGCGGGCGGGGCCGAACGAGATCGGTGCGCACACGCTCCGGGTTCGGCAGCGGGTGATACGCGGCGACGACGCCGCCGGATGCATCCGGCGCGCGCGTAATGCGGTGGCGCCGCTATGGCGCGTGCGGCGGGGTCAGCGCGGTGAAACGACCCACGGGAGCGCGTCGAGGTCGACGTTGCCGCCGGTGATCACCAGCCCGATCCGCCGCCCGGCGAACCGCTCGCGTTGTTGCAGCACCGCGGCCAGCACGGTGGCGCAGGACACCTCGACGATGATCCGCAGCTCGCGCCAGATCAGCCGCATCGCGGCGATGGTCTGCGCGTCGGTGACGGTGATCACCGTCACCGCATGCTCGCGCAAGGCCTGCAGGTTGGGCTCGCCGACCAGCGCACGCAGGCCGTCGCAGACGGTGTCCGGCTGCATCGCCTCGACCCGTCGGCCAGCGGCCAGCGAGCGGGCAGCGTCGTCGGCACCGGCCGGTTCGGCGGCGAACAGCGGCAGCCCCGGCCGCAGCGCGTGCGCCGCGATGGCGACGCCGGAGGCGAGACCGCCGCCGCCCACCGGGGTGATCAGGGCATCAAGCGCAGGCACCTGCGCCAGCAGCTCCAGCGCGATCGTGCCCTGCCCGGCCATCACCCGCGCGTCCGTATACGGATGCACCAGCACCGCGCCGGTGTCGCGCTGCACCTGCGCGGCGGTGGCCTCGCGCGCGGCCTGGGTCGGCGCGCAGCGATGCAGTACCGCGCCGGCGCGGGCGATCAGCTCGAGCTTGGCCTGCACCGCGCCGTCGGGCACCACCACATGGGCGGCGATGCCGCGCGTGGCGGCAGCCAGTGCCAGCGCGCTGCCGTGGTTGCCGGACGAATGGGTGACCACGCCGCGCCGGGCGTCGGCGTCGTCCAGCGACCACACGGCATTGCACGCGCCGCGGAACTTGAACGCCCCGCCGCGCTGGAAGTTCTCGCACTTGAAGTGCAGCTGCGCGCCGGCCAGGGCGTCGAGCGCCTCGCTGCGCAAGACCGGGGTGACCACGGCGTGCGGGGCGATGCGCGCCGCGGCGTTGCGGATGTCGGCGACGGTGGGGAGCGCGTGCGGATGGCTCATGCGGTAGTGAACTCCACGCCGCAGCGGAAGCGGCGCTCTGTGTCGGGGGCGAGCGCGATCGCCTGCGCGCAATCGTCCCGGTTGAAGGCGTTGGCCACGCTTTCCATCGGCTCGAGCGCAAGCGAACCGCGCACGTCGCGGCTCACCGTGTCGGCAGTGAACGCCAGCATGACGCCGCGCTCCTGCCACAGTGCCAGGCCCAGGCCGGTGGCGGGGTCGCGCAGACGGCTGCGCAGGCGGCCGTCCGCGTCCGGCACCAGCCCGGCGAAGGCGTGGTTGAGCTCCAGCGCGCCCACCGTGCGCGGGGTGCGGAAGTCGAGCGCCGGCTCGCGGTCGATCGGAACGAAGGCGGCCGCGCCGGCGTGCGGAATGTAATCCGCGTCGGTGGCGACGACGGTGCGCGCCGGCACCTGCAACTCCCAGCTCGTCATCGGCGTGTCGCCCAGGCGGAAATACGGGTGCCAGCCGAAGAAACATGGCGCCACATGCTCACCGGTGTTGCGCATGGTCACCTCCAGACCGAGCCCGCGCGCGTCGAGCCGGTAGCGGATGGTCAGCGCGATGGCGAAGGGATAGCCGGCGTGGGCGTCTGCGGCAATTGCCGTGCCGAAGCTTGCTTCCGCGCCGTCGTCGTCCGCGTCGAGCGCATGCAGCGCGAAGTCGGCGTCGCGCACGAAGCCGTGGCGCGCCGTCCGGTCGGGTCCGGTCACCCCTGGCTGCAGGTCGTGATCGACGCCGTCGAAGCGATAGCGCGCGTCGGCAATGCGGTTGGCGAACGGCGTCATCACGGCAAAGCGCGAGCTGGGCCGCGATTCCAGTTCGGCGGCATCGCGGTAGCCGTCGGCCAGGTCGACCGTGCGGCCGCCATGGCGCACCTGGAGGGACAGCACGGTGGCACCGCGATGGGCGATCCGCACGCGGCGGCCGCGCACGGTGTCGTGCAACACCACCAGCGGGTGCGCACCCCACGCCTCACGCAGCACCTCGAACAACGGCATCGTCGTGCACCTGGCCCAAAGGCCTGCCATGGTAGCCTGCCCGGCCCCAGCGGCCACCCGTTTCCCGCATGTCACGACCCCACGACAACCCCACCGCTCCGATCCGTCTGCACGACTACGCTCCCCCGCCGTGGCGGGTGGAATCGGTCGAGCTGGAGGTGGATCTCGGCATCGACAGCACCGAGATCGCCGCGCGCCTGCACCTGCGCGGCAATGCCGGCGCGCCGCTGCGGCTCGATGGCGAGGGGCTGGAGTTGCTGACGATCGCACTGGACGGCCAGCCGCTGGAACGATCCGCATGGCGCGTCGCCGACGGCGTGCTGGAAGTGGACGGCGTGCGCGACGGCAGCATGCTGGCCACCCGCGTGCGCGTGCATCCAGCCAGCAACACCGCGCTGGAGGGGCTGTATCTGTCCGGCAGCCGCGAGGCCGGCTTCCTGCTCACGCAGTGCGAGGCGGAGGGCTTTCGCCACATCACCTATTTCCCCGACCGCCCGGACGTGCTGGCGCGCTACACGGTCACGCTGCGCGCGGACCGCACGCGCTTCCCGGTGCTGCTGGCCGGTGGCAACCCGGACGGCGCCGGCGAGCTGCCCGACGGCCGCCACTGGGCGCGCTTCGTCGATCCGCACCCGAAGCCGAGCTACCTGTTCGCGCTGGTCGCCGGACGGCTGGAGAAGATCGAGCGCGACTACGTCACCGGCGAGGGGCGCGCGGTGAAGCTGGTGATCTGGTCCGAGGCCAACGTCATCGACAGCTGCCACTACGCCATGGATGCGCTGGAGCGCTGCATGCGCTGGGACGAGCAGGTCTACGGCCGCCACTACGATCTGGACGTGTTCCACGTGGTCGCCACGCACGACTTCAACATGGGCGCGATGGAGAACAAGGGCCTCAACATCTTCAACGCGAAGTACCTGCTGGCCGACCCCGACACCACCACCGACGACGAATACAAGGCGGTGGAGGCAGTGGTGGCGCACGAATATTTCCACAACTGGAGCGGCAACCGCGTCACCTGCCGCGACTGGTTCCAGCTGTCGCTGAAGGAAGGCCTCACCGTGTTCCGCGAGCAGCAGTTCTCCGCCGACATGAACTCCGCTGCGCTCAAGCGCATCGAGGACGTGGCGCTGCTGCGCCGCGCGCAGTTCCCGGAAGACGCCGGCCCGCTGGCGCACCCGGTACGCCCGGCCGAGTATCGCGAGATCAACAATTTCTATACCGCCACCGTCTACGAGAAGGGGGCGGAGCTGGTGCGCATGATCGCCGGCAAGCTCGGGCCGGAAGGTTTCCGTCGCGGCATGGACCGGTACTTCGAGCGCAATGACGGTCGCGCCGCGACGCTGGAGGATTTTCTCGGCGCGCTGGGCGAGGCCAACGGCACCGACCTGATGCCTTACCTGGCGTGGTACGCCCAGGCAGGTACCCCGCGGCTCACCGCGCATGGCCGCCACGACGCGGGTCGTCGCACCTTCGCCCTCACGCTGAGCCAGCACACCCCGGCCACGCCCGGGCAGCCGGAGAAGACCCCGCTGCCGATTCCCGTGAAGCTGGCGCTGTTCGACCACCACGGGCACCTGCTGCCGCTGCAGCTGGACGGCCACCCGGTCGCCACGGAAACCGTGGTGGTGCTGGATACGCTCGAGCGCGAGCTGGTGTTCCACGACATCGCCCAGCCACCGGTGGTGTCGCTGCTGCGGGGATTTTCCGCTCCGGTGATCCTGGAGTACGACTACGCGCCGGCCGACCTCGCGCTGCTGCTCACGCACGACCCGGACGGTTTCAACCGCTGGGAGGCGGGCCAGCAGCTGGCGATCCGGGCGCTCGACGATTGCCGCCACCAACGTCACGACGCGCTGCAGGCCTGGTGCGATGCGCTCCATGCGTTGTTCAGCGACGCCAGCGTGGACGCCGCACTGCTGGCGGATCTGCTGACGCCGCCGGGCGAGGTGGAGCTCGCCGAACGCGAGCGCGAGGTCGACCCGGCGCAGATCCACGCGCTGCGGCAGACGCTGCAGCGGCATCTGGCGCAGGTGATCGGCGCCACCGCGCTGGCACAACGCCATCGGGCGCTTGCCATGGCCGCACCGCTGCGGCTGGATGCCGAGGCAAAGGCGCGGCGCCGGCTGAACCGGCGGGTGCTCGAGCTGTTGTCGCTGGTGGATGCGCCGCAGGCGCGGGCGCTGGCAGCGGCGCAGTACGAAGCGGCGGCGGGCATGACCGACCGGCTGGCAGCTCTGAGCGTGCTGCTGCGCAGTGACGCCGCCGAGGCAGCCACGGCAGCAGGCGACTTCCGCCGCCGCCACGCGGACAACCCGCTGGCGCTGGACAAATGGTTTGCCGTGCAGGCCCAGGTGCCCGGCGACAACGCGCTGGCGACGGTGCTCCAGCTGGAAACCGACCCGGCCTTCACGCTCTCCAATCCCAACCGCGCCCGCTCCCTGTGGGGCACGTTCGCCAGCGGCAATCCCAGCGGCTTCCATCGGACCGACGGCGCAGGCTATCGCGCGCTCGCCGAACGGCTGGTGGCGCTTGACGCGATCAACCCGCAGATCGCCGCGCGGCTGGCCACGGCGTTCAACGGCTGGCAGCGACTCGAACCCGTGCGGCGCGAGGCCGCCCGTCAGGCGTTGGCCAGCCTGGCCGCGCGGGACGGGCTGTCGAGGAACCTGTCGGAAATCATTGCCGGCGTCATGAAGCACTGATCACCAGTAGCCGCCGCGGTGGCACGGCGGGCGATGGCGCGGGCAGCGGCATCGCCGGACGCGGTACGACGGAGCGGCAGCTCGACGTCGAACCCGCGTCCGTTGAAGTCAGGCGCTGAGCTGCTGCAGCTGTTCGAGCAGGCGATGGCGACGCGATTCGAGCCGCGGACGCAGCGTCGTACGCTCGCGTTCGTTGCGGCGCTCCAGCTGCTCCATGGCCATCTCCACGCGACCGATCTCCATCCACAGATCGTGCTGCTGATACACCGGTTCCAGATTGACGCTGAGTTCCATGAAGCTCCCCTTTGCTCAGTGGTGTGACTTGCAGGGGGGAATGCATCGCCCATGCCAACAATGTGATGCGAATCACGGTTCGCTGGGGTGTCGGCGCTGAAAACTGACGCATCGCGTCAGCTGCTGCCGCGTGTCGACACAAATAGCCGTTTCAGTCACTCCGGGTTCACGCGAGCGGCAGGATCATTCGGCTCAACGTCGCTGACGTTTGGCTCCAGAAGCCCACCGATTTTCCGGTTTCTGGCGTCCGGCAACACGGTCATCCTGGATTCCCCCTGTTCCTGAGACCGCCGGACGCCAGATCTAAAAAAGCAAAGCCCCGCGCCGTCTGGCGCGGGGCTTTGCATTTGTGCAATCCGGAAAGGGCGACGGCGCCCGTAGGCGCCGTCATTGCTTCCTTCCCCGGCACGCGGTGGGACCCCTGTCGTCCCGCCTCGGCGCGCACGTACTGCGCAGCGTCTGCCCGTGAAAAGTGCGGGATGGGATCTGCATGATTCGTGCCATCTTGCGATGCCGTCCGCCGCGAGTGGACAGGCACGTACCATATCGACCCACCACGTCCACTTTTGGACCCAGCAGGTCAGTTCCATGCGTCACCCGACACACTACGACGTCATCGTCATCGGCGGCGGCCACGCTGGCACCGAGGCGGCACTGGCCTCCGCGCGCTGCGGCGCCCGCACGCTGCTGCTCAGCCACAACATCGAGACGATCGGCCAGATGAGCTGCAACCCCGCCATCGGTGGCATCGGCAAGGGCCACCTGGTGAAGGAGATCGACGCGCTGGGCGGCGCCATGGCGCGCGCAGCCGACGGCGCCGGCATCCAGTGGCGCACGCTCAACGCTTCCAAAGGGCCGGCCGTGCGCGCCACCCGCTGCCAGGCCGACCGCTCTCTCTACAAGGCAGCGATCCGCCGGATGGTCGAGACACAGCCCAACCTCGAGCTGTTCCAGCAGGCCGTGGACGACCTGATCATTGAAGGTGGCCGAGTGACCGGCGTGGTCACGCAGATGGGGCTGAGCTTCCACGCACGGTCTGTGGTGCTGACCGCCGGCACCTTCCTCGCCGGCAAGATCCACATCGGCCCGGCGCAGTACGCCGGCGGCCGCGCCGGCGACCCACCCGCCAGCACGCTGGCACAGCGGCTGCGCGAGCTCCCGGTGGCGGCCGACCGTCTGAAGACCGGTACGCCGCCGCGCATCGATCTGCGCAGCATCGACTTCAGCACACTGGAGGAACAACCCGGCGACGATCCTGCACCGGTGTTCTCCTACCTCGGTTCGCGCGCGGAGCACCCGCGCCAGGTCAGCTGCTGGATCACCCACACCTCCGGGCACACCCACGAGCTGATCCGTGGCGCGCTGGACCGCTCGCCGCTGTACAGCGGCCAGATCGAGGGCACCGGCCCGCGCTACTGCCCGTCGATCGAGGACAAGGTGGTGCGCTTTGCCGACAAGGCCTCGCATCAGGTGTTCATCGAGCCGGAAGGGCTGGACACCTTCGAGATCTACCCCAACGGCATCTCCACCTCGCTGCCGTTCGACGTGCAGCTGGCACTGGTGCGGTCGATCAGGGGCTTCGAGCAGGCGCACATCACCCGCCCGGGCTATGCCATCGAGTACGACTACTTCGACCCGCGCGGCCTCCACCCGTGGCTGGAGACCAAGGCGATCGGCGGGCTGTACTTCGCCGGACAGATCAACGGCACCACCGGCTACGAGGAGGCCGGCGCGCAGGGCCTGATCGCCGGGCTCAATGCGGCCCTGGCCACCCAGGGCAAGGCGCCGTGGTATCCGCGTCGCGACGAGGCCTACATCGGCGTGCTGATCGACGACCTCACCAGTAACGGCACCATCGAGCCGTACCGCATGTTCACCTCGCGCGCCGAATACCGGCTGCACCTGCGCGAGGACAATGCCGACCTTCGCCTCACCGAGACCGGCCACGCGCTGGGGGTGGTGCCGGCCGAGCGTTTCGACGCCCTGCGCGCCAAGCGCGACGCGGTGGCGCGCGAGACGCAGCGGCTCGGCACCCTGTGGGCCGCGCCAACCAACGCGCTGGGCGCGGCGATCGAACAGCATCTCGGCATCGCGGTGAGCCGCGAGACCAACGCCCTGGACCTGCTGCGCCGGCCGGAGCTGGATTACGCGCGCCTTGCCACGGTTCCCGGGCTCGGTCCCGCGGTGGAGCGCGCGGACGTCGCGGCCCAGGTCGAAGTGCAGACCAAGTACGCCGGCTATCTGGAGCGCCAGCGCGAGGAGATCGAGCGCACGCGCCGGCATGAGCACACCGCGATTCCGACCGGCTTCGACTACGACAAGGTCCGCGGCCTGTCCGCCGAAGTGCTGCTCAAGCTCAAGCGCGTGCAGCCGGCCACGCTGGGGCAGGCGGCGCGCATCAGCGGCGTCACCCCGGCCGCCATCTCGCTGCTGCTGGTGCACCTGAAACGCCGGGCCGCCTGACCCCGACGCGCCGCGGGCGTCGTGGCATCATGCCGCCTTGCCCTGACGCACGAGGATCACCCGGCATGGATATCTGGATCGGCCGCGACGGCGAACGCCACGGCCCGTACAAGGAGACCGAGGTACGCCAGTGGCTGCGCAACGGCCAGGCCAGCGGCGACGACCTCGGCTGGTACGAGGGTCTGGCCGACTGGCAGCCCCTGGCCACGCTGTTCCCGGAAGAGCTGAAGCGCACGCCGGACGCGTCGTATCCACCGCCGCCGCCGGTCTCGGCACAGCCGCTGCCGCAGGCAAGCGCCGTGGCGCTCGAGGATTACGCCGGCTTCTGGCAGCGCTTCGGCGCCTGGTTGATCGACTATCTGATCCTGCTGGTGCCTTCGTCGGTGATCGCGATCTCGATGGGTGCGGCAGAAGCCTTCCGTCATCTCATGGAGCAGGTACAGAACGGCTCGGCCGGAGCCGTGGCTGCCGCCGAGTACGCTGCCGCCATCCGTCCCGCGACGCTGATCATGCTGGCCATCGGATTCGTCTATTACGTACTGTTCGAGGCATCGTCGTGGCAGGCGACGCCCGGCAAGATGGCGCTGAGCCTGCGGGTGACGGACATCGACGGAAATCGCCTCAGCATGGGTCGCAGCGCAGCGCGCAACGCGGTCCGCCTGCTCAACATCGTGACCAGCCTGATTCCGTTCCTGTGCTACCTCGTGGTTGCGTTCACCCCGCGCAAGCAGGGCCTGCATGACATGCTGGCCAAGGCGCTGGTGCTCAACGGCCGCGCACAGGCCGCCCGACCCGAACGCGGCGCGGGACCCTCGGGCAACTTCAGCGCCTGACGTCGCGCGGGCCGCAGATCGGGGCGCCGCGGTCAGCCGCGGCGCCCTTTTCGTGTGCGACGGAGAGCGGCGCGGAGCGCTTGCTATGATCGGCGGCCCCGTTTTACCGACCCCGGCGCGCGGCGCCGTTGCAAGGAACACATCGTCACTCATGCTCAGCATCGAACAACGCATTGCCCAGGACATCGCCGCCAAGGCCGAACAGGTGCGCGCCGCCGTGGACCTGCTCGACGGCGGCGCCACCGTGCCGTTCATCGCGCGATACCGCAAGGAATTGACCGGCGCACTCGATGACGCGCAGCTGCGCACGCTGGAGGAGCGGCTGACTTACTTGCGCGAGCTCGAAGCGCGCCGCACCGCGATCCTCGATTCGATCCGCGAGCAGGGTAAGCTGGACGCGGCGCTCGAAGCCCAGATCATGGCCGCCGACAGCAAGGGCCGCCTGGAAGACATCTATCTGCCCTACAAGCCGAAGCGCCGTACCAAGGCGGAGATCGCCAAGGAGGCCGGGCTCGAGCCGCTCGCCGAATTGCTGCTGACGCAGCCGCAGAACGATCCGAAAGTCGCCGCGGAGCCGTTCGTCGATGCCGAGAAGCAGGTCGCCGATGTCGCCGCCGCGCTCGACGGCGCGCGCGCCATCCTGGTCGAGCGCTTCGCCGAGGATGCCGATCTGATCGGCGCGCTGCGCGAGGAGATGTGGACCAACGGCATCATCGTCTCCACCGTGCGTCAGGGCAAGAAGACCGAAGGCGAGAAGTTCAAGGACTATTTCGATTACAGTCAGCCGCTGCCCAAGATGCCGTCGCACCGCATCCTGGCGCTGTTCCGCGGTGAGAAGGAAGAGATCCTCGACCTCGCGATCAAGCCGGAGGCGCAGGAGCCGGCGGCCGGCGTCCCCAGTGCCTACGAGATGAAGATCATGATGCGCTTTGGCGTGTCCAACCAGGGCCGCCCGGGCGACAAGTGGCTGACGGAGACCGTGCGCTGGGCGTGGCGCACCAAGATTCAGATTCATCTGAATATCGACCTGCGCATGCGTCTCTGGACCGCAGCCGAGACCGAGGCGGTCCGCGTGTTCGCCTCCAACCTGCGCGATCTCCTGCTCGCCGCGCCCGCCGGCGCCCGCGCCACGATGGGGCTCGATCCAGGCTATCGCACCGGCGTCAAGGTTGCCGTCGTCGATGCGACCGGCAAGGTGCTGGCGACGACGGCGATCTTCCCGCACGAGCCGCAGCGGCGCTGGGACGAGGCGCTCGCTATGCTCGGCAAGCTCGCGATCGAGCATCGTGTCGAGTTGATCGCGATCGGCAACGGCACCGCCTCGCGCGAGACCGACAAGCTTGCGACCGAGCTGGTGCAGCGGCTGCCCCACCTCAAGATGACCAAGATCGTTGTCTCCGAGGCCGGCGCGTCGGTCTACTCAGCTTCGGCCTTTGCGTCGGAGGAACTGCCCGGTCTCGACGTGACCCTGCGCGGTGCAGTGTCGATTGCGCGCCGGCTGCAGGATCCGCTCGCCGAGCTCGTGAAGATCGAGCCGAAAGCGATCGGCGTCGGCCAGTATCAGCACGATCTCGGCGAGGCCAAGCTGGCGCGCTCGCTCGATGCCGTGGTGGAAGACTGCGTGAACGCGGTCGGCGTCGATGCCAACACCGCGTCCGTCCCGCTGCTCGCGCGCGTCTCCGGCATCGGGCAGGGGTTGGCGCAGAGCATCGTACAGCATCGCGATGCCAACGGCCCGTTCAAGTCGCGCAAGGCGCTGAAGGATGTGCCGCGGCTCGGCCCGAAGGCGTTCGAGCAGTGTGCCGGCTTCCTGCGCATCACCAATGGTGAAGATCCGCTCGACACCTCGGGCGTGCACCCCGAGGCCTATCCGGTGGTGCGGCGGATTCTCGAGGCCACCAAGAGCGACATCAAGGGCCTGATCGGCAATGCCGACGTGGTGCGCCAGCTGAAGCCGCAGAGTTTTGTCGACGACACCTTCGGTTTGCCGACGGTGACCGACATCCTGCGCGAATTGGAAAAGCCTGGCCGCGACCCGCGTCCGGCATTCAAGGCTGCGGTGT
>NZ_DASSAB010000022.1:0-8913 GCF_035685805.1 Dyella sp. | reverse complement strand
AGCGAGTAGGCCAGGTTTACGCCGTGGCGCACCTTTTCCATCGCCTTGTCCATGGCGTTGGGGGTGTCGGTGTAGACCAGCTTCCAGCCGCTGCGCTCGATGCCGTGCTCGGGCAGCTCGCTGCCGGTGTAGTCGAGCCGGTCATGCAGGAAGGTGGCCCAGTCGTTTTTCTGCACCTGGTTGAGCGTGTGCACCACGTCGTCGAACGTATAGGTCTTGGTGACGTAGCTGCCGTTGTCCATGCCGTAGAACGCACGCGCGAAATCATCCAGCGAGCGCTTGTTGCCGCTGAGCTCGCGGATGCGCGCGTCCACGTCCAGCCACAGCAGCTGGCCTTCGGGGTAGAAGTCGGTGCCGCGGCGGAAGTTGATCCAGCCGCCACCGCCGAAATAGGTGAGCGGCGCGGCGTCGGCGGTGTCCTGCAGCGAGCGCCAGGCGCGGCCGCTGCGGTGGGCCATCGCCGCGGCGATCGAGGCGAGCGAATCGCGATACTGCGAAGCGTCCCACAGGCCCGCGCGCGTGGTGATCACGCCGCACCAGTAGTCGGTGAGGCCTTCGTACACCCACAGCAGGTCGTCCTGCATGGGCGTGTCGAAGGTCGGCGTCCAGAGGTCGGCCGGACGACGGAACTTGCCGTTCCACGAGTGCACGAACTCGTGCGGCATCAGGCTGGCCGCCAGCGTGTGCATGGTGTCGTCGGTGAAGAAATTCGCCGGCAGCCGGTCATCGCTGGACTGGTGATGCTCCAGCCCGAAATGCCCGGTGTGGTCCGACAGCGTGAGCAGAAAATCGTAGTGCGCGTAGTGATGCGCGCCGAACAGCTTGTTGGTCTGCTGCACCACGGCGCGCTCGCCGGCGAGCTGCTTGTCGGTGAGCTTCACGTCGTCGGCGCCGTCGCCCACCACGTTCAGATGCACCGGCACGCTGGCACCGGGAGCGAGGTCGACACGGTTGAAGTGCACGCCGGCCACCAGCGGCGAATCCACCAGCTGGTCGAACGGCACCGGCTTGAATTGCGTGACCTTGCCCGACTGCGTGGCCACCGGCAGCGCGGTGCCGAACTGCCACGCCGCCGGCAGCGTGACCCGGGGTGCGACGGTGATCTGGCGCGACCAGTACCCACCGGGATAGAACGCCACCTGGTTGAACTCCAGGTCCACCAGTTTCGCCGTGGACGAGGCGCTGGCACCGAACTGGCCGCCATCGCCCGGCGACAGGAATTGGAACGAGAGATCGAGATGGCTCACGCCGGCCGGCACCTCGACATGAATGGCGTACATCTCGCGCAGATCACGGCGCCACGCCAGCGGCTTGCCGTTGGCGCGGATCACCAGCCCCGCCACGTTCTGGATCGGACCGGACGGCGCATGCTCGCCCGGAATCCACTTGGGGTAGTACAGCGTGAGCGGCCCGGGCTGCGCCACCGGAATGGTCTCGGCCACGCGGAAAATCTTCTTCGGCGCGTCGGTAAGGTCCACCGCCAGCGTGAGCGTACCCGGGTAGGGCTTATCGACCGGCGCAGCGTCATCCGCGGCGGCGCGTGCGGCGGGCAGCGCAAGGGCGAGAACGAGGGCGGCAAGCAGGGGTGACACACGAGGCACAGGACACACTCCGGACAAAGGCCGGGAGCATTACGCCTGCGCTCCCCCGGCAGCGACCACATCGCTCACCCATCACGTCCTGTGGCGCGGGCTCAACGTGGACCAAGCGCTCGATGGTAGGCCGAAGGTCACGACCCCTCCCCCTGCCATAGGTCACGAGCTCGACCATGGGCGCGGTTGCGATGACCGCGCAGCACGCGCGCCTCGGCGCAGGCGCGTTACGACAGCGCATCGTGCGCCCTGTGAACTGCGACGCTGCGGAAAGCGGCCGGCGCCGACAGAAGACCGTGCAGGTGCGTGATAGCGTGCCCGCTCGTGCCCGAGGACAAGGACCGCCCATGCCGCGACTACCCGTTGCCGCCGCCCTCACCCTGCTCTCCCTCACCGCCTGCAGCCGAACCATGGACGACTCCGATATCAAGCAGAACCCGCATCCGAAGCAGGCGTACGAGATCACGGTGCAGCTCGAAAATGTGCCGGGTCCGATCGACGCGGTGTCCGGCAACCTCCTCATGGACATCGCAAACCCGGAGTGCTTGCCGCGAGAGCCGCTGAGCGGTGCGCGGCCCTATCCACATCCTTCGCCTGCGTTCGAGCTGCGACAGACCGGTCCGGGTGTCTACAAGGGCACCGCCTATCTGGACCCGCTGCTGGATGGAAACTACGCCGGGCTTGGCGTCTGCCATTGGAGACTGAACGCCTTGAATGTCCACGTGCGCATCGGGAAAGCCGGTTATGGCGCGGGACTTGGTCTTGAGCAGGTAGAAGCGGGGTCCGAGGGCAGCAGCTTTTTCCGCGACGCCTTCTACAAGAACGACCCTGAGCATTGGATCGCTATGCCATGGCCCACTGATCACCTCCAGGAGGTCCGTGAGAAACCACAGGAGTTCTTTGCCATCAGGGTGGTTGCAAAACCGGTGGGGGCCTGAGGATGGACTCTTTACAGGACGCTTACATCGCTGAGGGTGCTTACGACCGCTACGCAGACAGGATCGGTCAGCAGGTGATCATCGGAGGCCGAAGTTATCTGGTGCTGGACGCCGTGGACAGCACTTCGTCTGGATTCCAGGGCGTCGCCTTGCGCTCAGCCACAACCGGAGATATCGAAATATCCTTCCGCGGCACGGAACTGGGCACTGACTGGGGGCGCGATGCCGTTACCGACGCTGGCATGGTCAAACGCCTCGTAAATAATCAGCTCGGAGACGCCGATAAATTCTTTCGTCGGGTAGCGGGCACAGCGCGTTCCGAGACCCTCAGTACAGGACTTCCGATCCAGATCAGTGTCACGGGCCATTCGCTCGGCGGAACCCACGCCGAAGTCATCGCTTACCGCTACAAGCTGCCCGGCGAAGCTTTCAACGGCTACGGCTCAGTGGGCCTTGCTTACGGCGTGCCGGAAGGCCAGCCGCAGGACGCTCCGCCGTTCATCAACCACGTCAAAGCCACCGACATCGTCAGCGCCGCGAGCCGTCACTACGGCACGGTCGTGGGCTACGCCACCAAGCAGGATGTGGCAGCCCTCAGGGCGGGGCGATATCTGGACACGC
This sequence comes from Dyella sp., assembly GCF_035685805.1. Classification (GTDB taxonomy): domain Bacteria; phylum Pseudomonadota; class Gammaproteobacteria; order Xanthomonadales; family Rhodanobacteraceae; genus Dyella_A. Next base: position 5,762 of record NZ_DASSAB010000022.1, on the reverse strand, counting down.
CCGATCCGCGCCATCCGCCCAACCCCATGATCACCGGGCAGATCAGCGCCCACTTCATCACCAACTTCGCGCCAGAAGCTAGCAAGGGCGAGAGCATCCTCACGGCGGCCAACGAAGCGCGCTACGAGCAATACCGCCCCGCCTTCGAGCACTTCCGCCACGACGTGCTGACCTCACGCGTCGCGTTGCACGATCTGCTGAACAATCGCGATCCGCTGGCCAACAAGGCCTATCTGGGCGCGCAGCTCGGTGACGCGGTGGACGTGACGCGATACAAGCTGGCCGTACGCAGCCTCGAGTACGTGACCGGCGCCAGCGACCTGAAGCCGCGCATGGACGCCATCGGCGACATGACTCAGTGGGCGGGAAAAGCCGCACGGCACCAGACGGAGGCCGCGGCGGCACGGATCAGCGCCAGCGGTGACGCGGCCCGGGATGCCACCAGCGCCACGTCGCTTGCGCTGGTGAAGACGGCAGTGGCATGGCATCGGGTCACCGACGAGGCCGCGAATACCGCGACACCCATGCAAGCGGCCGCGCCGCTGGCATCGAGCGCGACGCACTACGGTGCGAAGGCCGCCGGCGTGATGGGCGAGATGACCGTCCTGCGGATGGCGGCCGAGGTCGACGCCGCCGGATCGCTGGTGCACCGAGCCAGCGCGTGGATGTCGCAGGGACTCCACGACGCCGGCACGACGTTCCGCGACGGCACGGCGTGGGCAGCGCGCACCTGGCACGACACCGGCGCCCTTGCGCAGCGGACGGTGGACGCCGCGGCCAGCACCCGCGCACATGACGCGGTGCGTGACGCGCTGGCGCGTACGTCACGCCTGGATCAGGCCGAACATCCTGACCATCCGATGTTCCAGCAGGCCTGGCAGCGGATGCGCCGGATCGATGCCGCGCACGGACGCCAGCCGGACCATCGCACCGCCAACGTGTCCGGCGCGCTTGTGGCGGCCTGCAAGGCGCAGGGCATGACGCGGATCGACTCGGTGGTGCTCAGTGCCGACGGCAGCCGCGCGTTTGCCAGCGAGCAGGTCATCGGCAGGACCATGCAGCGCCATGCCGTGGTCGACACGGCGCAGGCGGTGCGCACGCCGTTGGAGCAGAGTTCGCTGCAGGCCGCCTGCATGCCTGCGCCCGCGGCGGGGGTCGCTGCCGCCACGCCGTCGCGCCAGCACAGCGCGGCGATGCCGTTGCAGCAATAGGCCGGGCCGGACAGCAAGACGCCCGCGTCACCGGTGCGGTGGCGCGGGCGTCGGCTTGTGCCGCGGCGCGTGTCAGGGCTGCGGCTTGGCCTGCTCGCTGTGGCGGATGCCGTAGGCGAAGTAGATCGCCAGGCCGATGGCCATCCAGATCACGAAGCGCCACACCGTGACCATGTCCAGGCCGCCGATCATGTGGAAGCGGCCATCGGTCACCCACGGCCAGCCGATGATCAGGAACAGCGAGAACACGATGCCCAGCGGCGCGAGCAGCCACAGCGCCGGGGTGCGGAAACGGCGTTCCAGATGCGGCTGCTTGATGCGAAGGATCAGCACCGACGCACAGATCACGATGAACGCCGACAACGTGCCGATGTTCACCAGCTCGGCCAGCTCGCGGATCGGCAGGAAACCCGCGGCCGCGGCGGTGAACACGCCCAGCAGCAGGGTCGGGCGATACGGCGTGCCGTACTTCGGATGGCTCTTGGCGAACCACTTCGGCAGCAGGCCGTCACGCGCCAGCGCAAACCAGATGCGCGCCGCGCCGAGCATGAAGGCGAACACCACGCTGGCGATGCCACACACCGCCGCCACATCGATGATGCCGCTGACCCAGTGCAGGTTGCGGGCCGCAAACACGGCGCTCACCGGGGCATCGCTGGCGAGGATCATCTGGGTGCACTGGCCGGCCGTTTCGGTCGGATCCATGCAGCCGTTGTAGGGAACCATGCCGGTGAGCACCAGCGAGATGGCCAGGTACATGCCAATCGCCACGGCCAGCGAGGAGATCACCGCCAGCGGCAGGTCGCGCTGCGGGTTCTTCGATTCTTCCGCCGCGGTGGTCAAGGTGTCGTAACCGAACACCGCGAAGAACACGATGCTCGCCGCCGCCAGCACGCCATCCATGCCGTAGCGGGTACCGCCGGTGGCGGTCGCGTCATGCACCAATTTCGGAATGAACGGGTGCCAGTTTTCGGTGTTGATGAAGAACGCGCCCACGCCGATCACCACCGCCACGCCCAGCACCTTCATCGCCACCACCACGGTGTTGAAGCGCGCGCCGATCTCGGTGCGCATGGTCTGGATCGCCGCCATGCCCAGCGCCACGATCACCGCGATGATGTTGACCACCCGGCCGCTGTCCGGATGCGCCGGATCGTAGGCGCCCGACAGCGCCACCGGCAGATGCCAGCCGGTGAGCTGGGTGATCAGCGATTGCAGGTAGTTGGAGGTACCGGCCGCGACCACGCCGACGATGAGGGCGTATTCGACCAGCAGGTCCCAGCCGATGATCCACGCGGGCAGTTCACCCAGCACCGCGTAGCCGTAGGTGTAGGCGCTGCCGGTGACCGGAATCATGCCGGCAAACTCGGCGTAGGCCAGTGCGGCGCAGGCGCTGCCGATGCCGGCAACGATGAAGCTCAGGATGATCGCCGGGCCGGCGTTGAGTGCGGCCTCGTTCGGCGCCAGCACGAACACGCCCACGCCGACGATGGCGCCCACGCCGATCGCGGTGAGCTGCCACACGCCCATGGTGCGGCGGAAATCCTTGCTGGCCCCAGCCTCGGTCTGCAACTGCTCCACAGATTTGTGGCGGAACATTTTTGCGAGAAATCCCATCGAGTATCCCCTTGGAAACAGCGAACGCAGCCACGGATCATAGCAACCGGTGCGCGGCGGTTCTTTACATTCCGCTAACATCCGCCGTCGTTTGGACGTCCATACGTCCAAACGAAAACACGACGCGGATCAGGCCCGCAGCGGCCGATCGCTGGCGGGGGACGCCTGCACAGCCTGGCCAAGCCACGGCAGGCACAGTGCGCTGAGGCCAAAGACCGCGGCCAGGGCCAGGCCTAGGCGCGGATCCAGCGACGCAACGCCAAACCACCGCCCGAGCAGCAGCGGCAAAGCTGCCAGCAGCACCACGCGCAGGGCCTCCAGCGAGCGTGCGCCGGGGCGGCCCTCCATCAGCCTGCCCAGCACCCAGAGGCTGCCGGCCAGCATGGCGGCGTGGGCGAGCAGCGTGGTCCAGTCGGTGCGGGCGGCAAGGGCGAGGAAGTGCGTGGTCATGCCCAGCAGCAGCGCGAACTGCACCAGGCAGTACAGCGCCACGCGCGGTGGCAGGGGCGGATCGAAACGCTCGCGCGCCAGCTCGAACGGCGCCTTGGGATAACGCGCCGCCACGTCGGCAGGCCGCCAGCCCGGCGGACGCAGCCAGATCTGCAGCCGGTCGCGCCAGCGCGCGGCGCGGCGGGCGTCCTGCCAGGTCGACCAGTACACCTCCGCGTTGGCCCACAGCGGGTTGAGACTGCGCAGCGGCGAGCGCGTGCCGTAGACCGGCGGGTCGCGTTCGTCCTCTTCCACGAAGGTGCCGAACAGGCGGTCCCAGAGAATCAGGATGCCGCCGTAGTTCTTGTCCAGGTAGCGATCGTTCACTGCGTGGTGCGCGCGGTGGTTGGAGGGCGAGCAGAACACGCGATCGAACCAGCCGAGCTTGCCGACCTGCTCGGTGTGCACCCAGAACTGGTATAGCAGGTCGATCAGCGCCACCGCCACGAACACTTCCAGCGGATAGCCGAGCAGCGCCATCGGCAGGTAGAAGATCCAGCCGAGCAGGCCACCAGTACTGGTCTGGCGCAGCGCGGTGGAGAGGTTGTACTGCTCGCTCTGGTGGTGCACCACGTGCGCCGCCCACAGGATGTTCACCTCGTGCCCCATCCGGTGCAGCCAGTAATAGAGCAGGTCGTACAGCAGCAGCGCGCTGATCCACACCCACAGGCTGTGCGCCGGCAGCGCGAACAGCGCCAGGTGCTCGACGCACCACGCATAGATGCCCAGCGTGAGCAGCTTGGTGAACACCCCGGCGATCTGCGACATCACGCCCAGGCCGATGCTGTTGACGGTGTCGTTGCCGCGATAGACGCGCTGGCCGCGCACGCGCGCGACGATGAACTCCAGCGCGATCAGCGCGAAGAAGAACGGCGTCGCCCAGGTGATGATGAGCTCGGAGGTATTCATGCCGTCGATGCCTGCGTCACGCCCGCCATGCCATCGTCCCGCGCCACCGAGCGGGCGATGAACCACACCGCCGCGTAGTAGCTGCCGAGCACCCACACCGCGGCCAGCGGCAGCGCGCCGTGGAAGCGGTCCCAGGCCAGCAGGCTGTCGCCGAGCATGAACAGCGCTCCGCCGATCGCCGCACGCCGCGCCGGCCGCGCCAGCACGTCGCCGGCGTGTACCCAGGCGCGCGCCAGTGCCTGCGCCGCCATCGCCGCCAGCACCAGCGCATAGACCACCACCGCGCCGCGCAGCGCCGGCGGTATGGACGGCCAAAGCCACGCCAGGTTCAGCGCCGCCAGCAGCAGGCAGCCGAGCCAGGCCAGCGGGCGCGTGCCCAGGCGGCTGTCGCCGAGAAAGCCGCTGATGAAGTAGAGATGGCCGATGAGAAAGGCCACCAGGCCGGCCACGAACAGATCCGCCGGCCACATCAGCAACACGTCGCCGAGCAGCGAACAGATCAACCCGACCACGATCCGGCGCCGATAGCGCGACGTGATCGGCGGCCACGCCAGCGCCGCGACGATCACCAGCACGGTGGCCAGCGGCTTGGCTATCCAGTGCAGCCATTGCCACGCGTCGGCGCCTTCGCCGAACGCGCCGCCGAGCATGGCGGCGAGCGCAGCGCACGCCACCATCGGCGCGAGGGCGCGGCGAAACGCGGGAGACGTGCTGGCGACAATGGACATGGGCGACGGGCGTCGTGGCGACGACGCGATCATAGCGAGCTTTCGCCCTGCGCGGCCTGCACGAGCGCGTCGACCGCCTGCCGCCCGCTGGCCGGATCGTCGGTGAAGAACGCATCGATGCCGGCGTCGAGGTAGGCGCCGATCTGCGCGACCAGGCCGGCGCGGTGGCGCGCGTGCGGATCGTCGCCGCGGCGGAACACCGGGGCGAGGAAGGTGTTCTCCGGGCGGAACGTCCACGGATGCACTTCCAGCCCGACCGCGTGCGCGTCATGCACCAGGCGCGTCGGCGGATCGAGGCGGCCATCGGCGTTCCACGGGATGACCGCGCGCAGCTCCGGGCCGATCGCGTCGGCGTAACCGGCGACCTCGCGCAAGCCGTCCGCGGTCATCATCCGCGCGTAATCCAGCGTGCCGCCGGCGGCCACCACGTCGTACGGCTGCGCCGGCGGCACGTCGAGCAGTTGCAGCAAGCGGATGTTCGGGTGCGCGGTGCCGAGCCGTTCGCGCAGGTAGCGCAGGTTGCCGATCTCGAAGGACTGGATCTCCACCGTCGCCGTGCGCGTGTGCGCATGCCCGGCGAGCGTGGCCAGCAGCAGGTCTTCCAGCGGCAGGCCGAGCGCGCGGAAATGGGTGCCGTGCTTGATCTCCGGCACGATGCCGATGAGCCGTCCGCAGGCGGCGGATTCGGCGGCGGCAAGCTCGATCACTTCCTCCAGCGTGGCGATCGGCAACTGGCCGTCGTGCGCGGTGCCGCGCAACTGCGGCAGGCGTTCGCGCGCGCGCAGGGTCTTCAGCTCGGCCAGGGTGA
>NZ_DASSAB010000021.1:0-11219 GCF_035685805.1 Dyella sp. | reverse complement strand
ATGGTCCGGTCGCATGACGAGCAAAGTGAAGAGGTAGATTACGAGCGTAGGCATAAAGGCGCCAAGCCCGAATACGACGACCACCTGCCATAGCGCAATGGGAAACCAACGAGGCATGGCAATTGCGGCACACACTGCGATTGAGTAGACCGAGACATAGCTGACCAGAATGCCGCTAAGCACGCCAGGCAGATAGCTCTTCGCTGCAACTTCCATATTGTCTCTCCTGTTGTCTAACGCTGGAGTTAAGCGGCGGCGAAGCCGTCCGCCTTGAACGAAATGTTAGGCCGCAACCAAGCGCAAGAATGATTGCGGGACAAGAGCATCTTGATTGGACCCCAACTCGACCAAGTAGACGGGGTCATCTCCTAGCTCCTCGACACTTACCAGAGATCCCGAGTCACCGGCATGTTCGCCACCTACCACCTGAACACACGCATTGTGCTCAAAAGACACACCCGCTACAGGCTGGTGAGCTAGAAAAGCATTGGATTGCTCGTGTGTGGGTCGCATAAGGCCTAACGCTGGAGTTAAGCGGCGCGCGTCAGCGCGTCCGCTTGGACGAGTTGTTAGGGGCGCATGCCTCGGCGCCGCCTACTGGGTCATATATGTCTAGCAGCAGTTCGATACCTCGAGACGCCAGCGCGCTAAGAACCTTCGTTGTGACCAAAAGCTCTTCATTGGTTCGCTCCATGAAGTACCCGACGGACAGGTCCACCTCTAGGTTCTGTGTGATTGCGCTCCAAGCGGCCTCAGACCTGGGGAGGCAGGCGAGCAAGCCCAAAACACGTGACTCGAAAGTGCCCGCAGATTCTTCTGCGCGGAGCTGCCACATGCCGACGCGACGTTTCGCGAACTCGCGCCCATCCTTGCCGATGTGGCGATCGCCTTTGGCGTGGGCATGGGTCGGTTCGACACCGAGGAGCGCAGTCACCTCGTCCGGTACAAGGGAGTCACCGAAGATCCTCAGCGTAATGATTGTGGTCGCTTCTACCGACACCTAAGCCCCTAACGCTTAGTAGACCCCACATCTGGGGTGTTGCACCGAGTATGCATGGCGCCCGATGCCGCTAACAAGCGATGAATTCCCAGGCCCTTTCGGGGGTTACGCAACTCCCCTGGCGATCTACGCGGATCAAGGCCCCGTGTTATGTGGCGGATGTGGGGGTGTATGAGTTACGCAGGCGGAATTGGGGGTGTAACAGGGCGGGTTTTGGGACCGCGAGGCGGAGTAGAACAGGGTCAGGTTCGCCTTTCAGCAGGAGACGGCTGCTTCGCATGCGGTACGAGCTTGGTCATGCACACAGCGAACAAGCCGCTGGCGAGCCAGCCTTGCAGCCACGCCTTGAGCGCCGGCATCTGCAGCTCGGCAAACCACGCCGGCTCCACGCCTGCAAGCTGACGCACGAACGGAAAGATTGCCAGATCGCTAGCGCATGGATTCACGCCACCCAGGTACGGCTGCCGTTGCAGCCTCGCCTCCAGGGGCACTAGCAAGCAGCTGACGGCCGCCGAACGATGCGCCTCCCGCGGCAGCAGCTCGCTCGGATAGCGATCCGGATACTTGTACCGATCCAGATGCCGCTTGAACTCGCCGTCGTTGACGCGAACCAGCGCGAGGTTGTCCTCCGTCTGCCCCCTGCTCCACCACCCGTCCGGGTCGTGCCCGGCCCAGGCCCAACGCATGATGTCCCAGCTTTCTTCCAGCACCTGGCCATCGGGTAGTTGCAGTACCGGCACGGTGCCTTTGGGTGAGATGGCGAGCATGGCGGCGGGTTTGTCGCGCAGGCCGATCTCGACCACGTCGAACGGGCGACCGGCCTGCAGCAGCGCCATGCGGGCGCGCATCGCGTAGGGGCAGCGGCGGTAGCTGTAGAGCAACGGGCGGGGCGCGGGGTCGGTCACGGATGATCGGTACGGGTGGCGGCGGCAACGAAGCGTTCGACTCTACTGCCGATGCGGCGCTATGCCACGCGTTTCACGACGCTTCGCCGGGCGTTTTTGCTCCCCCTGCACGATTGGCTGGCTACGATGGCCGGCCATGAATGAGCCCCTGCTCCAGCCACGCCCCGAAGGCCTTTACGTGCCGGCCGGCGACTTCTTTATCGACCCCATGTTCCCCGTGGCGCGGGCGGTAGTGACGCACGCGCACGGCGACCACGCGCGCTCCGGCAGCGGCCATTACGACGTGGCGTCCGCCGGGCTGGGGCTGATGCGCGAGCGGCTGGGTGCGGGCTCGACGATCGATGCGCACGACTACGGCGAGCCCTTCCGCATGGGCCCGGTGACGGTGTCGCTGCATCCGGCCGGGCACGTGCTTGGGTCGGCGCAGGTGCGCATGGAGCTGGATGGCCGCGTGGTGGTGGTGTCGGGCGACTACAAGCGCGACCCGGACCCCACCTGCGTGCCGTTCGAGCCGGTGCCGTGCGATGTGTTCGTTACCGAGTCCACCTTTGGCCTGCCGGTGTACCGCTGGCCGCCGATGAGCGAGGTGATCGACGAGCTGCTGGCATGGTGGGACGACTGCGTGCGGCGCGGCGTGCCGGCGGTGCTGTTCTGCTACGCGCTGGGCAAGGCGCAGCGCATCCTGGCGGAACTGGCCTCGCGCACCGGGCGCACGGTGCACCTGCACGGCGCGATGCTGCGGCTGGTGGAGCAGTACCGCGAGGCGGGCGTGGCGATGGTGCCGACCGAGCCGGTGAGCGAGTCTGCGCGCGGGCGCGATTTCGCCGGCGAGTTGATCCTGGCGCCGCCGTCGGCGGCCGGCTCGCCGTGGATGAAGCGCTTCGGCAAGGCCTCCACCGGGTTCGCCTCCGGCTGGATGCAGATACGCGGCAGCCGGCGCCGGCGCGGTTACGACCGCGGTTTCGTGGTGTCCGACCACGCGGACTGGCCGGGCCTGCTGCAGAGCGTGCAGCAGAGCGGCGCCAGCCGTATCTACGTGACCCACGGCGACGGCGAGACGCTGATCCGCCACCTGCGCGATCTCGGCCACGACGCCCAGCCGCTGCGCCTGCTGCGCGAGCGCGACAGCGAGAGCGGCGGCTGATGCGCCGGTTTGCCGAACTCTATGCGGAGCTGGACCGCACCGCCTCCACGCTGGCCAAGCGCGAGGCGATCGCCGCCTACCTGCGCGAGGCGCCCGGCGCCGATGCGGCGTGGGCGGTGCATGTTCTGGGCGGCGCCAAGCTGCGTCGGCTGGCCACGTCCACCGAGCTGCGCCAGGCGCTGGGCGAGGCCACCGGCTACGCCGACTGGCTGATCGACGAGAGCTACCAGCACGTGGGCGACCTGGCCGAAACCATCGCGCTGATGCTGCCGCCGGGCGACGGCTCGCTGGGCGAGGTGCCGCTGCACGCATGGCTGGAACAGCGCCTGCCGGCACTCGCAAAACTGGAGAGCGCCGAGCGCATCGCCACGCTGCAGGCGTGGTGGCGCGCGCTGAAACCGGAGCAGGTCTTCCTGCTCAACAAGCTGATCACCGGCTCGCTGCGCGTGGGCGTGTCGCACCGTCTGGTGGTGCAGGCGCTGGCAGCGTGGTCCGGCCAGCCGACCGACCTGATCGCCCACCGCATGAGCGGCAACTGGAAACCCACCGCCGCGGCACTGGCGGCGCTGGCCGCGCCCGTGGGCGAAGACGAACACCTCGCCGATCGGCCGTACCCGTTCTTTCTCGCCTCGCCGCTGGAGAACGATGTCGACGCGCTGGGCGATGCGCGCGACTGGCTGGCCGAGTGGAAGTGGGACGGCATCCGCGCGCAGCTGATGTGGCGCGACGGTCACGCCGGGCTGTGGTCGCGCGGCGAGGAGCGGCTGGACGGGCGCTTCCCCGAGATCGAACGCGCCGCCGCCTCGCTGCCGGTGGATGGCGTGCTCGACGGCGAACTGCTGGCGTGGGACGAGGAGGCAGCCAAGCCGCTGCCGTTCACCGCGCTGCAGAAGCGCATCGGCAAGCTCAAACCCGGCGCGAAGTTGCTGGCCGGCACGCCGGTGCGCTTCATGGCGTACGACCTGATGGAGTACGCCGGCGACGACCTGCGCGAGCGGCCGTTGCACGCGCGCCGCGCGCTGCTCGCCGGCATGCTGGGCGGCGCCGACGACGCGCTGATGCTCTCCCCCGCCCTGCTCAGCGACAGCTGGGAGGCGCTCGCCACTGAGCGCGAAAGCTCGCGTGAGCGGCAGACCGAAGGGCTGATGCTCAAGCGCCTCGACTCGCCGTACCGGGTGGGCCGCAAGCGCGGCGACTGGTGGAAGTGGAAGGTCGATCCGCACACCATCGACGCGGTGCTGCTGTACGCGCAGCCCGGCCACGGCCGCCGCTCCGGCCTGTTCACCGACTACAGCTTCGGCGTGTGGCACGAGGGCGAGCTGGTGACCGTGGCCAAGGCGTACTCGGGCCTGGACGACGCCGAGATCGCCCGGCTCGATCGCTGGATCCGCGCCCACACCACCGAGCGTTTCGGCCCCGTGCGCGCGGTGGAGGCGGTGCACGTGTTCGAGCTGGCGTTCGAGGCGGTGCAGCTGTCCGGGCGGCACAAATCCGGGGTGGCCGTGCGCTTTCCCCGCATCGCGCGCTGGCGCACCGACAAGGCTCCACGCGATGCCGACCACCTCGACGACCTCCGCCGCCTGGCGACGGGCTGAGGCCCGCCTGCGCGACTGGTTCGCCGCGCAGGGCCGCAAGCCCGCGCCGTTCCAGCGGGCCGCGTGGAAAGCCTGGGGCGAAGGCCGCAACGGGCTGATCCACGCGCCCACCGGCACCGGCAAGACGCTGGCCGCGGTCGGCGGCCCGCTGATCGACGGCTTGCTGCATCCGGCCAAGGGGCTGCAGCTGCTGTGGATCACCCCGCTGCGCTCGCTCGCCACCGACACCACCGGCCACCTCGCCGCCGCGGTGGAGGCGATGGGCCTGCCCTGGCGCGTGCTGCGCCGTACCGGCGACAGCTCCAGCGCCGAGCGCGCGCGGCTGCGTCGCGGCGACTGCGAGTTGCTGGTGACCACGCCGGAAAGCCTGGCCCTGCTGCTGAGTTATCCCGATGTCGCCACGCGCTTCGCCAACCTGCGTGGCGTGGTGGTGGACGAGTGGCACGAGCTGATTGCCAGCAAGCGCGGCACGCTGCTGCAGCTGGGGCTGGCGCGGCTGCGCACGCTGCAGCCGGACAGCCGCGTCTGGGGCCTGTCGGCCACGCTGGGTAATCTGGACGAAGCGCTGCACGCGCTGTGCGGCGACGGCGTACTGATCGGCAGCGCCGCACGCAAGCGCACCCGTATCGACACCGCCCTGCCCGGCCCCGGCGAGCGTTTTCCCTGGGTCGGTCACCTGGGACTGAAGCAGCTCGGCCGCGTGGTGCAGGCGGTGCTGGAGGTGCGCACCGCGTTGGTGTTCGCCAACACGCGTTCGCAGGCGGAGCTGTGGCACGAAGCGCTGGCCGCGGTGTGGCCGGAGGCGCCGGAGACGCTGGCGGTGCACCACGGCTCGATCGATCCCAAGCTGCGCCTGGCCGCCGAGGAAGGCCTGCGCACCGGCGCGCTGCGCTGCGTGGTGGCCACCTCCAGCCTGGACTTGGGCGTGGATTTTTCCACCGTGGACCGGGTGATCCAGATCGGCAGCCCCAAGGGCGTGGCGCGGCTGCTGCAGCGCGCCGGCCGCAGCGGGCATGCGCCGGGCGCGCCCTCGAGCATCCTGTGCGTGCCCACGCATCTGCTGGAGCTGGCCGAGATCGCCGCGGCCCGGCGCGCGCTGGCGGCCGATCACCTCGAACCGCGCCACCCGCTGCGCGGCTGCCTCGACGTGCTGGCGCAACACCTGCTCACCCGCGCGCTCGGCGGCGGCTTCCACGCCGACCAGGCGTATGCGGAGGTCGCCACCACGCGCGCCTATGCGCAGCTGCCGCGGGCCCAGTTCGACGCCGTGCTCGACTATCTCGAACACGGTGGCACCGCGCTGGCCGGCTACCCCGAGTACCACAAGCTGGTGCGCGACGCGGACGGCCTGTGCCGGGTGGAAAGCCGGCGCGTGGCGCGGCTGCACCGCCTGTCGATCGGCACCATCACCTCCGACGGCAGCGTGCAGGTGCGCTACATGAAAGGCGCGCGGCTGGGCGCAGTGGAAGAGAGCTTCGTGGCGCGCCTGCGCCCGGGCGACCGGTTCCTGTTTGCCGGGCGCCACCTGCAGCTGGTGCGGGTGCGCGACATGACCGCCTACGTGCGCCAGGCCGACAACCGCCAGGGCGGCGTGCCGCGCTGGATGGGCGGGCGCATGCCGCTTTCCGGCGAGCTGTCCGGCGAACTGCGCCGCGTGCTCGCCGATGGCGACGCCGGCGAGGCAGAGATGAAGGCGCTGCGCCCGCTGCTGGCGATCCAGCGCAGCCAGTCGCACGTGCCGCAGGCGAGCGAGCTGCTGGTGGAACGCACGCACACGCGCGAGGGCGATTACCTGTTCGTGTATCCGTTTGCCGGGCGGCTGGCGCACGAGGGGCTGGCCGCCGTGCTCGCCTATCGCCTCGCCCAGCGTGTGCCGGCCGACTACGGCTACGCGGTGAACGACTACGGCCTGGCGATCACCGCGCGCAAGCTGCCGCCGCTGGACAGCGAGGCAATGCGCCAGCTGCTGCATCCGTGGGGCCTGCGTCGCGACATTCGCGCCAGCATCAACCTGGCCGAACTGGCCAAGCGGCAGTTTCGCGAGGTGGCGCGGGTGGCCGGGCTGGTATTCAACGGCTACCCCGGCCAGAGCAAGACCATGCGCCAGCTGCAGGTATCTAGCGGGCTGCTGTTCGACGTGCTGCGCCAGCACGATCCGGAGCATCCGCTGCTGTGGCAGGCCGAGCGCGAAGTGCTCGACCAGCAGCTCGACTACGCCCGCCTGCGCGATGCCCTGCTGCAGGCCGCGCGCGGTCCGCTGCGCTACGTGGAACCGCCGCGGCTCACCCCGCTGGCGTTTCCGCTGTGGGTGGAGCGCCTGCGCGGCGGCGTGCACGCGGACGACTGGAAGAGCCGCGTCGAGCGCATGCTCGCGCAACTGGAAAAGGCCGCCGACCGATGATGGAGTTTGGTATCGAGGTGGCCGGCGAGACGCTGCAGCTGCACGGCGAGCGCGCCGTGTTCTGGCCGCGCCTGCGCTGGCTGCTGCTGGCCGACGTGCACTTCGGCAAGGGCGCCGTGCTGCGCCGCGCGGGCGTGGCGCTGCCGACCGGACAGACGCTGGACGACCTGCAGCGCATCGACCGCCTGATTGCCCATTACCAGCCGCAGCGGCTGGTGGTGCTGGGCGACCTGGTGCACGGCCGTGCGCACCACGACACGCCGTGGGTGGCCGACGTGCAGCGCTGGCGCGAACGGCATGCGGCGCTGGCGATGAGCCTGGTGGTGGGCAACCACGACCGGCACATGGACGCCGGCATCCTCGGCTTCGAGCGGATCGACGAGGTGCTGTGCGAGGGGCCGCTCGCGCTCGGCCACGAGCCCACGCGCTACCCCGGCCACTACCTGCTGGCCGGTCACGTGCATCCGGGCGTGAACGTGCGCGACGGCTGGCGCAAGCATCGCCTGCCGGCGTTCCGCTTTGGTCGCTCGGTGGCGCTGCTGCCCGCATTCGGCCGCCTCACCGGCCTGTACGAGGAGCCGCCGCGGCCAAGCGAACGCATCGTGGCCGTGACCCCGGCCGGGCTGCTGCCGCTGGCCACCCGCGCGCGCTGAGACTGAGGGGGCTGAAGCCCCTTCCGCGACGGCTCATCCATGCGCCGCTCCTGCGTGAGCGCCCCCCTCGCGACGCTGTCCGCGCCGACCGCCGCAGGCATCGGCACTGAAGCGGACCCGCTGTGTTCGACGGACAAGGTAGGAGCCCGCTCGCGGGCGATGCTCTTGTTCCTGATCCACATCCAAAGCTGAGAGCATCCCCCGCGAGTGGGCTCCTACCGGTGGCTGTGATTGGACGAATCTAGCGCGCGTTTGTGGCCGCTATCCGCAAGAGCCAGTGGGCGCGCTGACTCTTGGGAGCGACCCCAGTCGCGACGCTGTTCGCGCCGACCGCCGCAGCATCGCCGCTGACGCGGACCCGCTGTGTCGGTCGCCCAACGCAGGAGCCCGCTCGCCGGCGATGCTTTCATTCCTGATCCACATTCAAAGCTGAGAGCATCGCCCGCGAGCGGGCTCCTACTGGTGTGATCGGACGAACGTGGTGGCTCGTTTGTGGCCGCTATCCGCAAGAGCCCGTGGGTGCGGAGACTCTCGGAAGCGACTTCAGTCGCGATGCTGCTCACTCCGGCCACTGCAGGCGTCGGGCTTGAGCAGCGCCGCGCTCAGGCATGGAGCGGTGGTGCGCTGGTCAGCAGCATCACCGCGGGGCCGTCCACTTCCACGCTGCGATCGGTCACCATGCCCGGCGGCGCCTGCGGGTGGGCGCTGTCGATCTGCAGGCACCAGCTCAGCGCCGGCGCGGGCAGCACGAAGCGATGCGGCTCGCGGGTGCCGTTGACCAGCAGCAGGCTGACATCCGCACGGCGCCCCAGGCCCACAGCGCGGCGCAGCACCAGCAATCGTGCCTCGTGGTCGTGCCAGTCGGCCTGGGTCAGCAGCTTGCCGCGCTCGTCGAACCAGCTCACGGTGGGAATGCCGGGCAGCACCTCGGCCTCGCCGTGGACGAACCGCGCCGAGTGCAGCGTGGGGTGCTGCTGGCGCAGGTGGATCAGCCGCGCCAGGTATTCGGTCTGCGCCCGCCCCGCTTCGGAGCGCAGCTGGCGCCAGTCGAACCACGACACCGCGTTGTCCTGGCAGTAGGCGTTGTTGTTGCCGCGCTGGGTGCGGCCGAATTCGTCGCCGCCAAGCAGCATCGGCGTGCCGTGGGAAAAAGCCAGCGTGGCCAGCATCGCCCGCTTGCTGCGCTCGCGCGCGTCGTGGATGGCGGCGTCGTCGGTCGGCCCTTCGTGGCCGTGGTTGTCGCTGTGGTTGTCGTCCGCGCCGTCGCGGTTGTCCTCGCCATTGGCCTGGTTGTGCTTGTGCGCGTAGCTGACCAGGTCGTGCAGGGTAAAGCCGTCGTGCGCGGTGACGAAGTTGACCGAGGCCCACGGCCGGCGGCCGTCGCGGTCGAACATTTCGGCCGAGCCCATCAACCGGCGCGCCAGCAGCCCGCGCATGGCGCTGTCGCCTTTCCAGAAACGCCGCACGTCGTCGCGGAACTTGCCGTTCCACTCGGCGAAGGGCGCCGGATGATTGCCCACCTGATAGCCGCCGGGGCCGAGATCCCACGGCTCGGAGATCAGCTTGACCTGCGACAGCGTGGGGTCCTGCCGCAACGCGTCGAACAGCCCGCAGTTCGGGTCGTAGCCATGCGCTTCGCGGCCCAGCGCCACGCCGAGGTCGAAACGGAAGCCGTCCACCCCGAACACCTCCACCCAGTAACGCAGCGAGTCCATCACCAGCTGGATCACCCGCGGGTGCGCCGTGTTGACGGTGTTGCCGCAGCCGGTGTCGTCGATGCAGTGGCGCGGGTTGTCCGGCAGCAGCCGGTAGTAGCTGGCGTTGTCCAGGCCGCGGAACGACATGGTGGTGCCGAGCTCGCTGCCCTCGCAGGTGTGGTTGTAGACCACGTCCAGAATCACCTCGATGCCGGCACTGTGCAGTTCCGCCACCGTGGAGCGGAATGCATTCTGAATATTGTCGGAAGAGTAACGCTGCTCTGGCGCAAAAAAGCTCAATGTGTTGTAGCCCCAATAGTTCTTCAGGCCGTGCTCGATCAGGTGGCGCTCATCGACGAACGAATGGATCGGCAGAAGCTCGATCGCGGTGACGCCGAGCTTCTGCAAATGCTCGATCATTGCGGGGGCGGCGAGTCCGCGGTAGGTCCCGCGCAACTCCTTCGGGATGTCGTCGCGCAGTTGCGTCAGTCCTTTGACGTGCGCCTCGTAAATGATGGTGTCCTCCCACGGCACCTTCGGATGCCGGTCGTCGCTCCAGGTGTAGGCCTGGTCGACCACCACCGACTTCCATGTGTAACGCGCGTTGTCGCGGCGGTCGAACGATAGGTCCTCGCGCTTGTGTCCGACGCGGTAGGCCAGATGCGCGTCGGTCCAAGAGAACTGTCCGCCGAGACGCTTGGAGTAAGGATCGATCAGGAGCTTGTGGTGATTGAACCTGTGGCCGGCCTCGGGATCGTAGGGTCCGTGGACGCGATAGCCGTAAAGTTGGCCGGGCTGCGCGTAGGGCAGGTAGACGTGCCAAATGTCCTCGGTCCGCTCCGGCATGACGACGCGGTCGATCTCGTTTCGCCCGCTTTTGTCGAACAGGCAAAGCTCTACCTTCTCGGCGCTGGCGGAGAATAGCGCGAAGTTTGTGCCGCGCCCGTCCCAGGTCGCGCCGAGCGGGTGCGGCGCGCCGGACGAGATGCGCCGGTCAGGCCTCAGGAACGAGATAGACGGCAGCAAGCGGTGGAAGGACAAGATGCAACTCCGGGCTTTCGGGTGTCACAACAGCGGACACAAGCCCTGCGTTCCCTGTGTTGCTGCCGCCATAATGGGCAGCGTCGGTGTTCAGCACTTCGCGCCATTGGCCGGCGAACGGCACGCGGACGCGGTAGTTGCGCCGGACCTCGGGCGTAAAGTTGACGGCGACGACGCAGCGGGCGTTCGGGTCGCTGCCCTTTCGCAGCCAGGCGAACACACTGCGGTTGGTGTCGTCGGCGACGAGCCACTCGAAACCCGCGTGGTCGCAATCGAGCTGATGCAGCGCCGGCGTGGTCCGATAGAGCTTGTTGAGATCGCGAACGAGCCGCTGCACGCCGAGATGGTTTGGCCGCTCCAGCAGATGCCATGGCAGGCTGTGGTCGTGATTCCATTCCGAGTCCTGGCCGAACTCGCAGCCCATGAACATCAGCTTCTTGCCGGGATGGCCGAACATGAAGCCGTAGTAGGCGCGCAAATTCGCAAAGCGCTGCCATTCGTCGCCCGGCATGCGGCCGAGGATCGAGCGTTTGCCGTGCACGACTTCGTCATGCGACAGCGGCAGCACGAAATTCTCCGAGAACGCGTAGTACAGGCCGAACAGGATATTGCCGTGGTGGTGGCGGCGGTGGATCGGCTCCTTCGAGATGTACTCAAGGGTGTCGTGCATCCAGCCCATGTTCCACTTGTAGCCGAAGCCGAGCCCGCCCCAATCGACCGGCCGCGACACCATCGGGAAGGCGGTGGATTCCTCCGCGACCGTGGTGGCGTTGGGATGGCGCG
>NZ_DASSAB010000020.1:0-42322 GCF_035685805.1 Dyella sp. | reverse complement strand
AGCGGCAGGGTTCCGACGCGGATGTCGGCACGCCCGTTCAGCAGCAGCCCCACGCTGCGGCGTTCAGGGTCGCTCCAGTGGCCGGTGTTCATCTCGCCGCCCTCGGAGGCGAGCCAGGTGATGTCCTTGATGCTCTTTTCGCACTGAGCCCACCCGTGCATGAAGCGCGGCCAGCGCAGCGCCGGATGGTTGCGGCGCAGGCGGATCAGGCGGCGGACGAAGCGGATGTCGTCGTCGGCCGCCTCGTCGATCGCTTCCCAATCCACCCAACTGGTTTCGTTGTCCTGCGCATAGGCATTGTTGTTGCCGTGCTGGGTACGGCCGAATTCGTCGCCGGCGAGCAGCATCGGCGTGCCTTGCGACAACAGCAAGGTCGCGAGCAGGTTCCGCCGCTGCCGCCGGCGTAATTCGAGGATGCCGGGGTCGCGGGTTTCGCCTTCGGCGCCGTAGTTCGCGCTCAGCGCATCGTCGCGGCCGTCGCGGTTGTCCTCCTGGTTCGCCTCGTTGTGCTTGTGCTCGTAGGAAACGAGATCCTGCAAGGTGAACCCGTCGTGGGCGGTGATGAAATTCACGCTGGCGCGCGGGCTGCGGCCGTCGTGGTCGAACAGGTCGGCGGAGCCGGTGATGCGCGTCGCCAGCTCCGGCAGCGCACCCGCGTCGCCGCGCCAGAAGCGGCGCGCGCTGTCGCGGTAGCGGTCGTTCCATTCCGACCAGGCGGCGCCGAAGCGGCCGAGCTGGTAGCCGCCGGGCCCCACGTCCCAGGGTTCGGCGATCAGCTTCACCCGCGCCAGCATCGGGTCCTGCGCGAGCGCATCCAGGAAACTGCAGTGCGGATCGAACCCGTTCACGCCCCTGGCAAGGGTGGTCGCGAGGTCGAAGCGAAAGCCGTCGACCTGCATCTCGCCGGCCCAGTAGCGCAGCGAATCCATCACCATCTGCAGCACGCGCGGATGCGCGAGGTTCAGGCTGTTGCCGGTGCCGGTGTCGTCGCAGTAATAGCGCGGGTCTTCCTGCAGTCGGTAGTAGCTCGCGTTGTCGATACCGCGGAAGCACAGCGTCGGGCCCATCTGGTTGCCTTCGCCGGTGTGGTTGTAGACCACGTCCAGAATCACCTCGATGCCGGCGTCGTGCAGCGCGCGCACGGCGGCACGCACTTCGCTGAGTGCGCCGCGCACCAGGTAATCCGGTTCCGGTGCAAAGAACGCCAGCGTGTTGTAGCCCCAGTAGTTGCGCAGCTTCATCTGCGCCAGCCGGCGGTCCTGCACGAACGCATGCACCGGCAGCAGCTCGACCGCGGTGACGCCGAGCTTGACCAGGTGCTCGATCACCCGCGGATCGGCCAGCGCCATGAAGGTGCCGGCCTCGTGCGGGCGCAGCTGCGGCAGTTTCTGGGTGAGCCCCTTGAGGTGGGTCTCGTAGATCACCGTGCGCGACCACGGGGTGCGCGGCCGGGGCTGGTGGAGCAACGGCTCCATCGGCTCCACCACCACCGACTTGGGAACGGCGGCGGCGCTGTCGCGGCGGTCGAACGACAGATCCGCCCGCGGCGAAGACATGCGGTAGCCGTGCAGCGCGTCGGACCAGCGCGTCTGCCCCGCGAGCTGCCGCGCGTACGGGTCGATCAGCAGCTTGTGCGGGTTGAAGCGGTGCCCCTGCTCGGGCTCGTACGGGCCGTGCGCCCGGTAGCCGTACAGCTGCCCCGCGGTGACCCGCGGCAGGTACCCGTGCCACACCTGGTCGGTGTATTCGGGCAGGTCGTAGCACGCCAGCTGGCGCCGGCCGGTCGGGTCGAACAGGCACAGCTCCATGCGCGTGGCGTGCGCCGAGAACACCGCGAAGTTGGTGCCGATGCCGTCGCAGGTGGCGCCCAGCGGATACGGCTGGCCCGGCTGGATCCGGTCGGGGGTGTACGCCATCGATCAGCGGTCGGCGATCAGGATCACCGTCGCCAGCGGCGGCAACGACAACCCCACCGAGTGCGCCTGCTGATGCAGCGGCAAGGGTTCGCTGTGCACCACGGCGTCACCCGCACCCGAGCCGCCGTACTCGCTGGCGTCGGTGTTGAGGCGCACCTGCCAGCGGCCCTCGCGCGGCACGCCGATGCGGTAGTGCGGCAATGGCGCCGGCGTGAGGTTGCACACCACCAGCGCAGGCGGCGCACCGCCGGCGTAGCGCCACCAGGCAAGCACGCTGTGCTCGGCGTCGTCGCCCACCGCCCAGTGGAAACCGGCGGGGTCGATGTCGCTGGCGTGCAGCGCGGGCTCGGCGGCGTAGAGCCGGTTGAGGTCGCGCACCAGCTGCTGCATGCCACGGTGGCGCGGGTTGTCCAGCAGCTCCCACGGCAGCTGGGTGTCGTGGTTCCATTCGGTCGGCTGCGCCAGCTCGCCGCCGTTGAACAGCAGCTTCTTGCCCGGGTGCGCCCACATGAAACCGAAGTACGCGCGCAGGTTCGCCAGCTGCTGCCAGTCGTCGCCGGGCATGCGTCCGAGCAGCGACCGCTTGCCGTGCACCACCTCGTCATGCGACAGCGGCAGCACGAAATGCTCCGAATACGCGTAGACCATCGAGAACGTCATCTCGTGGTGGTGCCAGCGGCGGTGGATCGGATCGCGCGACATGTACTGCAGCGTGTCGTGCATCCAGCCCATGTTCCACTTGTAATCGAAGCCCAGGCCGCCCTCGCTGGTCGGGCGGGTCACGCCGGGCCACGCGGTGGATTCCTCGGCGATGGTGAGCACGTCCGGATGGCGCTCGTGCACTGCCGCGTTGAAGCGGCGCAGGAAGGCGATCGACTCGAGATTCTCGCGCCCGCCGTGCACGTTGGGCACCCACTCGCCGTGCTTGCGGCTGTAGTCGCGGTAGAGCATCGAAGCCACCGCATCCACCCGCAGGCCGTCGACGTGGAAGCGCTCCAGCCACGCCAGCGCGCTGGCAACCAAAAAGCCGGCCACCTCGTTGCGGCCGAGGTTGTAGATCAGCGTGTTCCAGTCCTGGTGGAAACCCTCGCGCGGATCGGCGTGCTCGTACAGCGCGGTGCCGTCGAACTGCACCAGCCCGTGCGCATCGGTGGGGAAATGCGCCGGCACCCAGTCCACGATCACGCCGATGCCGGCCTCGTGGCAGCGGTCGACGAAGCGCGCGAACGCGGCCGGCGGACCAAACCGCGCCGTGGGCGCGAACTGCCCCAGCGGCTGGTAGCCCCACGAACCGCCAAAGGGATGCTCGGAGATGGGCAGCAGCTCCAGATGGGTAAAGCCCATGCCGCTGACGTACGGGATCAGCCGCTCGCCCAGCGCGTCCCAGTCGAGGTTGTCGCCGTGCCCGTCGCGCAGCCACGAGCCGGCGTGCAGTTCGTAGATCGACAGCGGCGCGTCGAGCGCCTGCCGTCGGCCGCGCTCGCGCATCCATTGCTGGTCGGTCCAGCCGAACGCGGCCGGATCGGCCACCACCGAGGCGGTCGACGGCGGCGCCTCGGTCGCCAGCGCCACCGGGTCGGCCTTCTGCCGCACCACGTAGTCGGCGCCCAGGATCTCGAACTTGTAGTGCGCGCCCGGCGCCAGGCCCGGCACGAACAACTCCCACACACCGGCCGGGGCGCGCAGGCGCATCGGGTGGCGCCGCCCGTCCCACTGGTTGAAGTCGCCGATCACGCTCACGCGCCGCGCATTCGGTGCCCACACGGCGAAGCGCACGCCGGCGACCTCGTCCACTTTCATCGGCTGCGCGCCCAGCACCCGGTACAGCTTGGGGTGGTGGCCGCCGGCGAGCTGGGCCAGGTCTTCGTCGGCCAGCAGCGTGCCGAAGGCGTACGGATCGACCAGCTCCTGCACCGCCTGTGGCCAGTGCACGCGCAGGCGGTAGCGGCCTTCGCCTTCGGCCAGCCCGGTGAACAGCCCGTCGCGCTGCTGCTGCAGCCGGGCCAGCACGCTGCCGTGGGTGTCGATGACCTCCACCGCCTGCGCGCCCGGCTGCAGCGTGCAGATGCGGCGCAGGCCGGCGCCGGCCGGGTGCGGCCCCAGCTCGGCGAAGGGATCGCCGTGGCGGCCCTCGATCAGTGCGCGCGCGGCCTCGTCGGCCAGCGCGGCGTGGGGATCCATCAGCTCGCTGTCGCTCATGCGCGCCTCCCGCGGGGGTTGGGTGACGGCGCCACGTCGGCGCCGTCGTCGGCCTGTGCCAGCGCAAGCAGCCCGCGCAGCGGTACCGCGACCCAGCCGGGGCGGTTGGCCGCCTCGTAGGCGATTTCGTAAGCGGCTTTCTCCAGCAGGAAAAGCTCCAGCAGGGGCTTGAGGGCTTCTTCGCCGACCCAGCGCGGCTGCGCATGGTCGAGCACGTCAACATAGGCGCGCAGGAACACCTCGCCCGCGCGCTGGCGGAATGCCTCCAGATACGCGTGGTAGTGCTCGTCCTCCACCGGCGCCACGCCGTCCTCGCCGCGCTGGGCCACGGCGGCGGCGTAGTCGAGCGAACGCAGCAACCCCGCCACGTCGCGCAGCGGCGAGCCCTTCTGGCGGCGCTCTTCCAGCGGCCGCGCCGGCTCGCCCTCGAAATCGATCAGCCACGCATCGCCCTTCACCACCAGGATCTGGCCTAAGTGGAAGTCACCGTGCGAGCGCGTGCGCAGCGTGCCGGCGGCCCGTTCGGAGAGCCGGTCGATGCGCTGGTGCAACGACTCGTGCCGGGCGAGCAGCGCCTGTCGATCGGCGCGGAGCTGATCGTCCGGCTCGGCCAGGCCATCGAGCGCGGCCAGCGCCTGGTCGAGCTGCTCGCGGGCGTGTGCTGCCCAGGCCCTGCCGTCTGCGTCGGTGGCCGGCTGCGGCTGGAACGCGGGATCGTCGCTGGGCCGCGCGAGCACCGCGTGCAGCTGCCCCAGCCGGGTGCCGACGGCGGCGGCGAAGCTGTCGTAGCCAGCCACGATTTCCGCACGGGCGTCGTCGTCGGATGCATGGCCGTACTCGTCGTAGCTGCGGCGCAGGTAGTTGAGGGTCCAGCGCCAGGCATCGCCCTGGTTGCGCACGAACCCCTGCATCACCGCCAGCGCCGAGGGAATGCCGTCGGCACCCACGTGCAGCACCTCGCCCAGCAGCGGCGGGGTGTGCGCATAGCCGACCCGGCTCAGGTGCCGGCCCATCTCCAGCTCGGGATTGATGCCGTGCGAAATGTGCCGGAACAGCTTGAGCATGCCGCGCTCGTGCACGATCACCGAGCTGTTGGACTGCTCGGCGGACAGCCAGCGGTTTTCCAGCTCGGTGGGAAACTCGATGCCCTCCAGTGCCGGCGTGCCGCTGAACTGGATCATCCCGCCGCGGCGCAGCGGCAGCTCCACCTTCTCGCGCAGGCCGCGCAGCAGGCCGGAGATGAACGAGTCGAGCACGAAGCCGTCGGTGAGGTAGCCCACGCGGCGGCCGCGGCGCACCCGCGCCAGCGCCAGCTGCCGCGCGCGCGGCGGCGGGTTTTCGTCTTCCCAGAAGATGCCCAGCGGCAGGCAGTAGCGCTCGCTGCCGCCATCGTTGAGGGCGGTCTCGATTTCCGACACCACCAGGTCGTCGCCCTGGTCGGGCCACGGCTGGCTGTACATGATGCTGATCGAGGCGATGCCGCGATCCTTGGCGCCGAACCAGCGGCGCATGCCCAGGTAGGTGGGCAGCACGTCGTACTCGAGCGCGTGCTTGTGATGCGCCATCACTGGCCCGTCGGCGAGCGGCCCGCGCAGCACCAGCGTCTCGTAGTCCGGCATCGCCTCGGCCGGCTCCTCGTGCCAGGACGGCATCTGGGCGTTGGCGCACAGCTGGAACGCGTAGAAACCGTACGGCGGCAGCGTCAGCAGGTACGGCAACTGGCCGATCGGCGGGAACGAGGTGCCGCCGTAGATCTCCACCGGCACGAAACCGTCGAACGCGCTCAGGTCCAGCTCCACCGCCTGCATCGAGCGCGACACGTTGGCCACGCACAGCACCTGTTCGTCGCCGTACTCGCGCAGGTACGCCAGCACCTTGCGGTTGCCCGGGTAGAGGAACTTCAGCGTGCCGCGTCCGAACGCGCGGTAGCGCTTGCGCACCGCCAGCATGCGGCGGCTCCAGTTGAGCTGCGAGTGCGGATCGCGCGATTGCGCCTCCACGTTGACCGCCTGGAAGCCGTACAGCGGATCCATGATCGGCGGCAGCACCAGCTTGGCCGGGTCGGCCTTGGAGAAGCCGCCGTTGCGATCCATCGACCACTGCATGGGCGTGCGCACGCCGTCGCGGTCACCCAGGTGGATGTTGTCACCCATGCCCAGCTCGTCGCCGTAGTACAGCACCGGCGTGCCGGGCATGGTCAGCAGCAGCGAGTTCATCAGCTCGATGCGGCGCAGGTCGCGCTCCAGCAGCGGCGCGAGGCGGCGGCGTATCCCCAGGTTGATGCGCGCGCGCTTGTCGCTGGCGTAGGTCTGCCATAGGTAGTCGCGCTCGGCGTCGGTGACCATCTCCAGCGTCAGCTCGTCGTGGTTGCGCAGGAAGATCGCCCACTGGCAGTTCTCGGGGATCTCCGGCGTCTGCCGCATGATGTCGGTGATCGGGAAGCGGTCTTCGCGCGCGATCGCCATGTACATCCGCGGCATCAGCGGAAAGTGGAACGCCATGTGGCATTCGTCGCCGCCGCCGAAATAATCCTGGGTGTCTTCCGGCCACTGGTTGGCCTCGGCCAGCAGCATGCGATCGGGGTAGTGCTCGTCGATCTCCTTGCGGATCAGCTTGAGGATGTCGTGGGTTTCGGCGAGGTTCTCGTTGTTGGTGCCCTCGCGCTCGATCAGGTACGGCACCGCGTCCAGCCGCAGGCCGTCCACGCCGATGTCCAGCCAGAACCGCATCACCCCCAGCACCGCCTTGATCACCGCGGGGTTGTCGAAATTGAGGTCGGGCTGGTGCGAGAAGAACCGATGCCAGAAGTACTGGCCGGCCTCGGCGTCCCAGGTCCAGTTGGACTTTTCGGTGTCGAGAAAGATGATGCGCGTGCCGCTGTAGGCCTGGTCGGTGTCCGACCACACGTAGAAGTTGCGCGCGGACGAGCCCTTCTTGGCGCGCCGTGCGCGCTGGAACCACGGGTGCTGGTCGGAGGTGTGGTTGATCACCAGCTCGGTGATCACGCGCAGCCCGCGGGCGTGGGCGGCGGCGATGAAGCGCTTGGCGTCGGCGAGCGTGCCGTAGTCCGGGTGCACGTCCTTGTAGCCGGAGATGTCGTAGCCGTCGTCACGGCGCGGGCTGGGGTAGAACGGCAGCAGCCACAGCGTGTTCACGCCCAGCTCGGTGATGTAGTCGAGCTTCTCGATCAGGCCCTGGAAGTCGCCGACGCCATCGTTGTTGGCGTCGAAGAATGACTTTACGTGGACCTGGTAGATGACCGCGTCCTTGTACCAGAGCGGATCGTCGGTGAACGACGGCGCGCCCGGAAATTTCTCGCGGCGATTCATGACGCGCTACCGGCAGCAGCCGAGGTCGCCGGCGCGAGACGGACACTACGGCTCCGGGCGTAGTTCGCCGGCAGCAACGGTGGGGTACTCATGAGTGTGTCCTCAGATGCCAGATCGCGTAAGGCAGCGCCTGCCCCAGCCAGACCTCGCGCGACGGTCCCTGCCAGGTGGCGCTGCCGCCGTGCAGCAGGTCCTCGGCGATCAGCGAGGCATCGTGCGGCAGGCCCCAGGCGTGCAGCGGCAGCGTGAGCGTGGCGCGCTGGTCGCCGTGCGGATCGAGGCTGATGGCCACCAGCACCCGATCGTCGGCCTGGGCCGGATCGCCGGCGGGGAAGAATTTCTCGAAGCACAGCACCTGCTCGCTCGAGCACGGCAGGAACCGCACGCCCAAGTGACTCTGCAGCGCGGGGTGCTGGCGCCGGATCATGTTCAGGCGGGTGATCTCCGCCACGATGTTGCCGGGCTGGCTGAAGTCACGCGGGCGGATCTCGTACTTCTCCGAATCGAGGTACTCCTCCTTGCCCGGCACCGGCAGCGCCTCGCACAGCTCGAAGCCCGAATACATGCCCCACAAACCGGACAGCGTGGTGGCGAGCGCGGCCCGGATGAGGAAGCCGGTGCGCCCCGAACGCTGCAGGAAATACGGGTTGATGTCCGGCGTGTTGACGAAGAAGTTCGGCCGGTAGAAATCCTTCGGCGCCTCCTGGGTCAGCTCGGTGAGGTACTCGACGAACTCGCGCTGCGTGTGGCGCCAGGTGAAGTAGGTGTAGGACTGGTTGAAGCCGGCCTTGGCCAGCCGGTACATCGGCCGTGGCCGGGTGAACGCCTCGGCCAGGAACAAGGCGTCGGGGTAACTCTCGCGCACCCGCGCGATCATCCATTCCCAGAACGGGTACGGCTTGGTGTGCGGGTTGTCGACGCGGAACGTGCGCACGCCCTCGCCCGCCCAGAACAGCACCACGTCGCACAGCGCCTGCCACAGCGAGGGCACCGCGCCGTCGGCATAGAAGTCGACGTTGACGATGTCCTGGTATTTCTTCGGCGGGTTTTCCGCGTAGCGCAGGCTGCCGTCCGGACGCCAGTCGAACCACTCCGGGTGCTCGCGCAGCCACGGGTGGTCCGGCGAGCACTGGATGGCGAAGTCCAGCGCCAGCTCCAGGCCGTGCGCATGGGCCGCGTCGCGCAGCGCGCGGAAATCCTCCAGCGTGCCGAGCTGGGGATGGATCGCATCGTGGCCGCCCTCGGGCGAACCGACCGCGTACGGGCTGCCCGGGTCGTCCGGCCCGGGCGTGAGCGTGTTGTTGGGACCCTTGCGAAAAGCCGTCCCGATCGGGTGGATCGGCGGGAAGTACAGCACGTCGAAGCCCATCGCCTGGATCGCCGGCAGGCGCTTGATCACGTCGCGCAGGGTGCCGTGGCGGGCGGGGTCGTCGGTTTCCGAGCGGGGAAACAACTCATACCAGCTGGCAAACATCGCCGCGCGGCGATCCACCTCCAGCCGCAGCAGCGGACTTTCCACCGCAAACGGCCGCGGATCGGCCGCCGCCATCGCCTGCACGCTGGCATCGGCGATCAGCTGGCGATAGCGCGCCTCATCGTCAGCCGCGTTCTCCAGCTGCGTCAGCAGCGCCCGCAGCGGCTTGCGCAACTTCGGCGGTGCGCCCGCCGCGGTGGACTCCACCAGCAACCTGCCCTCTTCCAGCTCGAGCCCGATATCCAGGCCCGCGTCGTGCTTGACGTGGATCTCGTGCTGGTAGGTAGCGAACGCATCGCGCCAGGCCTGCACCACGTATTCGTGCGGCCCGATCCGGAACGGCGTGAACTCTCCCCGGTAGCGGTCGTTGCCCTGGGGCGCCATCCGCTGCTCCTGCCACTGCTTGTCACCCAGCGCACGCCAGCGCAGCACGGCAGCCAGTTCGTCGTGGCCGTCCATGAACACGTCCGCTTCGACCACCACGCGATCTCCCACGACCCGCTTCACCGCAAAGCGCCCGCCGTCCACACAGGGGCTCACGTTTTCGATGGCGATGCGCGCGGCCACCGTCGCATCGCTCAGGCGCTGGCGTTGGGCACTCGCCGAGGCGCGCGGGTTGGCCGGTTGCGCCCGGGTGGCATGCAGCAGCATCACGGCGCCGGCCTCCAACTGTCGCGGCGCGAGTTCGGCGTCCGTGCGCAGGTCTCGCCACGGGCCGAAGTCGCGCACGATGCCGCCGTCGATGCCCGCGATGTCCACCGGTGTCTCGCGCTCCAGCGCCGCGTTCGCCAGCAGCAGCTGCGCCACGTCGCCGGAGCGGCAGAGCAATGCTGTCCAGTCGCGCCCCAGATGCAGCACTGGCGCCTGCCGCAGGGCCGCGGGCGCCGAGTGCAGCCACGTGTTTACCCTGCCCACTTCCGGCACCAGGTCCACGACCGACTGTGCGGCCATGGCGTCCGGGGTCCGGCCCTGTGTCGCGCCGGGCTGGTCCCACTCGAAGCCGGCCGGCATCACCCAGCCGGCCGCGCAGCTGGCGGCGAACCACAGCGCGCGGCGGCCCGCATGCTCACGTTGATCCTGCTCGCCCCGGGCGACTTGTGCCGCACCGTCAATCGGCGCCACGCAGGCCAGGGGCGGAGCCACGGCGCGCAGGCGTTCAAGCTCCTCGCGCAGCCACGGCGAGCGGAAGTCCCACCACTCGAACGAGCAGAAGGTGTAGTCGAAGCGCGCCTGCGCCAGCGGCGCCAACTGCTCGGGCGCGAGGCCCTGGGTCCATGCCGCGAACAGCAGCGGCCCGGTGGCCTGAGCGCGCACCTGGCCAAGCAGATCGTGCCACCAGTCGGCGGGTGCCGACGCCGGCGCCAGCACGCGAAAGCCGCGCACGCCGGCGCGGGCCAGTTCGACCAGCCGATCCGTCCACCACTGCGCTGCCGCGGCGGCTGCCGCCGGATCGTGCAGGCGCCAGCGCGCACCCGATTCATCGGGCGCGCGCCGCGGGTCGGGCAGGCTGTCGCTGTCGATCACCCCCTGGAACCACTCTGGGTGTTCCTGACGCAGGCGTGCGTCCGCCGCCATCGGATGAACGTCGATATCCACCAGCAGGGCCAGCTGGTGCTCGCGGCAGCGGGCGGCGAAACCCTGCACCGCCGACGCGGCGGTGTCGCTGGCAAGCTCGCCGTGGGGGAGCGTCGCCAGCACGTGGGTGAAGCCCATGGCCGCCGCGTGCTCGAGCCAGGGAGCGACGTCGCGCTCATCGCCGGCGATCACGCCTGGCAGACGATAGATGCGGGGGATCTCGGGAATCTCGGGTGCAGTGGATGCACCCTCGGCGGCGGGGCCGGCAGCGGCCTGGGCATCCCGGCGCGAGCGCCGGCGTGTTGGCAGGGTCGGCTCATCCATTGTGCCGCTGCATGCTGTCGCGCGGCTGCGCCGTCGCCTGTCTGGCGTACTGACGCACGGCCTGGGGACTGTTGCCCACCTCGCTGATCGCCTTGCGCAGCTCCCGCTCGGAGAGCCGGAACTGCCGCGACCAGTAGTGCATGGCAAATGGATCCGCCTCGTTGATCTTGTTGAGGGTCTTGCTCGATGGGCTCATGGGCTGCACACGTCGGGAGATGAGGCCGGCGGGTGCACGATGCGCACTCGCGGTGAGTGCTGATGGTGGTGGTCGGGACTTAAACGCCCCGTCACGGGCAGATGACGGGACCGTGCATGCCGTCGAAAGAGCGCGCTCTCCCAATGCATGGGGCACCGGGCCAAGCAGCCTCGACCGTCATGCGCGTGGTGATCAGATCGCTCGTGATGAGCGCGCTGCCGCACCTGCATTGGCGGGGTGTAGTGCCTTGTGTGGCGAACGCCATTCCCGCTGGATGGGCCGAGCGACCACACGCGCGCCGCAGGTCCGAAGCCAGGCTGGACCGAGTTCGGGCCATCCGTCGTTTCACGCGCGGCCGTCCTGCCCGGCTTGCGCTGCGGGCGGACAAAGGACGAGTGTTCAACCAGACGATGTCGTGGAGGCAGCGCCACCCGCGGAAAAAATCTCAGCAAAGGCAGATAAAAAAACCCCGTGCTGCGAAGCACGGGGTTTCTCTGCAACGTCTGCTCGTAGAGCGAACGATCAGGCCGCGATTTCCACGCCGGAAGCCTGGGCGCCCTTGGGGCCCTGGGTGACTTCGAACTGCACGCGCTGGCCTTCCTGCAGGCTGCGGAAGCCCTTGGAATTGATCGCCGAAAAATGGACGAAAACGTCCTCCCCACCGTCCTCGGGTGCGATGAAACCGAAACCCTTGGCGTCGTTGAACCACTTGACCGTACCGAAACGCATTGCGGCAACCTCTGAAGCTTAAGGATGGATGCACCAACGGATGCGTGCTGACCCCCTATCCCCTTGGTCGGCCGCCCCTGGCACGGCCCAAAGTATCGGCATCTTTATGGGGCGAGCGCAATATGCTGAACGCGCCCCTGGCGGCCACAACGGCAGGCTGTGCCTCAGTCTGCGAGCATGGCGCCGAGCAGTCGCGGCACTTCGGCGGTGGCCGCTGCCAGGTGGGCGAAGATTTCCTCGATGCTGATCTCCGCCTCGTCGCCGCAGCCCGCGGCGAAATTGGCCACCAGCGCAAGGCAGGCGTAATCCAGCTCCAGTTCGCGGGCCAGCGCGGCTTCGGGCATGCCGGTCATGCCTACCAGGTCGCAGCCGTCGCGCTTCATGCGGGCGATCTCGGCGCGGGTCTCCAGCCGCGGGCCCTGGGTCGCGCCATAGCAGCCGCCGTCGATCACCGCGATGCCGGCCTTGGCGGCCGCTGCCAGCAGCTCGCGACGCAGCGAGGCGGTGTACGGCTCGCTGAAATCGATGTGCTTCACCTCGGCGCCTTCCACGTCGCAGAAGCTGGTATGGCGGCCGTGCGTGTAGTCGATGATCTGGTCTGGCACCACGATCACCCGCGGGCCCATGTCGTGACGGATGCCGCCGACCGCGTTGACGCCGATGACGCGCCGCGCACCCAGGTGATGCAGCGCCCACAGGTTGGCGCGGTAATTCACGCGGTGCGGCGGCAGCGTGTGGCTCTCGCCGTGGCGGGCCAGGAAGGCCAACCGCTTGCCGGCGAAATCGCCGCACACCACGTCGCCGGAGGCGGGGCCGTACGGCGTGTCCACCGACTGCCGCTGGGCGTTTTCCAGGCCGGGGAAGTTGTACAGGCCACTGCCGCCGATGACGGCCAGGTCGATGCTCACGATGTCGGTTCCGATATCAGGTAGGTCAGGACGCGCGCTCTACGAGCGCGACGAAGTTCTGCAGATGACGCGCGAGGGCGTCGCGGGTGCGTTCGTCCACCAGCTTGCCGTCGGCGATCTTGGTGTGCGCCTGGAACACCAGCACCTCGCCCTGCGGCTCGACGATGGCGCCGGCGCGGCGCAGCACCAGCCGCAGCGCGTCCTGCGCACGTACCGTGCCGGTGATGCCGGGGCTGGCGCCGATGATGCACACGCGCTTGCCGGCGAGCGGCGCAGCGTCGCGCGCGATGCCCTTGCGCGAGGCCCAGTCGATCGCGTTCTTCAGCACGCCGGTGATGCCGCCGTTGTATTCGGGCGAGGCCAGCAGCAAGGCATCGGCGCCGGCGATGGCGTCTTTCAGCGCCACCACGGCGGCCGGGTCGCCCTGCTCTTCCACGTCCTGATCGAACAGCGGCAGCGCGTGCAGGTCGTGGATCGCCAGCTCGGTGCCGGTGGGCGCCAGCTCGGCGGCGGCATGCAGCAGCGCGGTGTTGAACGAGGCCCGACGCAGGCTGCCGGAGATACCGAGTAGTTTCATGGCGCAGGTGCTCCGGTTCCGAAATCAGCTTTCGCGCAGGGCGTAGATCGCCGGCAGGTTGCGGCCCTGCTCGTGGAAATCCATGCCGTAGCCGAACACGTAGCGATCCGGCAGCTCGATGCCGTTGAAGTCCGAGGCGATGCCTTCGACCAGCCGGTCGTGCTTCTTGGTGCACAGGCTGGCGATCAGCACGCGCCGCGCGCCGCGCTGCAGGCAGTCGTCGCGAACGGCCTTGAGCGTGTGGCCCTCGTCGAGGATGTCGTCGACCAGCAGCACGGTGCGGCCGGTCATCGGCACGATCGGCTCGCGCAGCCAGTGCAGATCGTGGCCGGTGGTGGCCCCGCGGTAGCGCGTGGCGTGCACGTAGTCGAATTCCAGGTCGGTGCGGATCGCCAGCGACAGGTGCCCGGCGAACATCAGCGCGCCGTTCATCACCGTGAGGAACAGTGCGCGCTCGCCCTCCAGCGCGGCATCGATCTCGCGTCCTATGCGGGTGATCATCGCGTCGATCGCGGGCCGGTCGACCAGCAGGTCGGCGTTGGCGAGGGCGTCGGAAAGCGAGGGCGTGGCGGTGCCGTGGATCATGCGGTGGTTCCTTCGGCGTCCAGCGCCGTGATGCGCGCGATGAAGCGATCGCGCTGCGGATTGTCGGTGAGCGATTCCCAGCTGGCGCCGAGCGCGCCGCGCAGGGCCATCAGGCGCTGGGGCGCCACCGGATGGCGATCGGCGACAGCGGCGATCGCCTCGTCCACCACGTCGGGGAAGCAGGCCAGCACCAGGTCGCAGCCGGCGTCCAGGTGCGCGTGCACGCGCGCGGCCACGCCGCCGGCGGTGCCTGCGGCGGCCATCGAGATGTCGTCGCTGATCACGGCGCCGTCAAAGCCGAGCCGGCCGCGCAGGACGTCGCCGATCCAGCGTTTGGAGAAGCCGGCCGGCAGCACGTCCACTTCCGGGTAGATCACGTGGGCCATCATCACGGCTTCCACCCGCGCCTCGACGCATTGGGCGAACGGCACCAGGTCGACGTGCTCGATCTCGGCCAGCGGGCGCGTGTCGATCGCCTGCGCCTTGTGCGTATCGGCGGCCACCGAACCGTGGCCGGGGAAGTGCTTGAGCACCGCCGCCATGCCGGCCAGATGCATGCCGCGCACGTAGGCCTGGCCCAGTTCGCCGGCCACCGCCGGATCGGCATGGAACGCGCGCAGGCCGATCGCCGCGTTGCCGCGCGCCAGGTCCACCACGGGCGCAAAGCTGAAATCCACGCCCGTCGCGCGCAGTTCGCTGGCCATCACCCAGGCGTGCTCTTCGGCCAGCCGGATGGCGTCGCTCGGATCACGGTCGTACGCCGCGCCCACCTTGGCGAGTGCCGGCAGGCGGGTGAAGCCGTCGCCGAAGCGCTGCACCGGGCCGCCTTCCTGATCGACCGCGATCAGCAGGTCTTCGCCGCCGACCTCGCGGATCGCTTCCACCAGCGCCGCAAGCTGCTCGCGCGAGGCGAAATTGCGGGAAAAAAGCAGCACGCCGGCCACGCCGGGCGCGACCAGCCACTCGCGTTCGCGCGGCTCCAGCGCGAGGCCGGCCAGACCGATCATCAGCATGCGGAAGGTTCTCCATCGACAGCGTCGCGCTCGTCGCGCGTCCACTGTGCGTAAGGGTACGTAATCAGGTTGACGTTGTAGTAACGCGGCAGCGCGCTGACCTCGGCGCCCAGCCAGACCGGGCGCGGGAACGGCGCATCGACCGTGGGCAGCTCCACCTCGGCCACGATCAGGCCGGCGTTGTCGCCTTCAAACTCGTCGATCTCGAACAGCGCGCCGTCGACGGTGACGTAGTGGCGCTGCTTGGCCAGCACGCCGTCGCACAGCGAACCCAGCATGGCCTCGGCATCGGCCACCGGCACGGCGTACTCGAACTCGGCTCGCTCGATGCCCAACCGCGCCGCCTTGATGTTCAGCCAGGCGCGATCACCGGCCACACGGGCACGCACCGAGGCCTTCGCGGTGCCGTCGCGAAGCGCCTGCGCGCTCACCAGGTAGCCCTGCGCCATGCGCTCGGTGCGATCGATCTGCGCGCGCCAACCGTCGCTGCGCAGCAGGAATTTGCGTTCGATCTCAATAGCCATACGGTTGATCGCCCTGGTGTTTCTCAGCGCTCAAAGAGCGCGATGGATTCGACGTGCGCGGTGTGCGGGAACATGTCCATCACGCCCGCCGAGGTCAGCCGGAAGCCATGCTGGTTGACCAGGATGCCGGCGTCCCGCGCCAGCGAGGCGGGGTGGCAGGAGACGTAAACGATGCGCCTGGTCGCCTTGTGCGGCAGGTACTCCAGCACCTTGTCGGCGCCGGCCCGCGGCGGATCGAGCAGGATCTTGTCCCACGGCTGGCGCGCCCAGTCGCTGCCGCGCTGGTCTTCGAACAGGTTGGCGACGTGGAAGCGCGCGTTGGCCAGGCCGTTGCGTGCCGCGTTCTCGGCGGCGCGTTCCACCAGGCCGTGCTCGCCTTCCACGCCGACCACCTCGGCCACGCGCCGGGCGATCGGCAGGGTGAAGTTGCCCAGGCCGCAGAACAGGTCGAGCACGCGGTCGGTAGGCTGCGGGTCGAGCAGATCCAGCGCGCGCGCCATCATCTTCGCGTTCATGCCGGCGTTGACCTGCACGAAATCGAGCGGGCGAAATTCCAGCTCGACATCGGGCACGCCCTCGCCCGCCGCAATGCGGAAGGCCAGATGCGACTGCTCCGGCCAGATCAGGTGCACGCTGCTGACGCCGCCGGGCTGCAGATAGATGGCGAAGCCGTGCTGCTGGCCGAACGCGGTGAGCGTCGCGCGGTCGCGCTCGCTCAACGGCTGCAGGTGGCGGAACACCAGCGCGATGCCTTCGTCGCCGCCGGCGAACTCCACCTGCGGGATGTCGCGCGCTGCGTCGAGTGTGCCCAGCATGTCGGCGAGCAGGCCGATCTTCGGCCCAAGCGCCGGATGCAATACCTCGCAGTGGGCGATCTCGGCCACGAAACGGGGGTTGGCCTCCTGCCGGAAACCCACCAGCACGCGCTCCTTCTTCGGCACGTGGCGCACCGACAGGCGGCCCTTGCGACGGTAGCCCCACGGCGCATCGGTAAGCGGCTCGAGCCACTGCTGAGGCGACACCTTGCCGATGCGGGCGAAGTTGTCCGCCAGCACGCGCTGCTTGGCGTGGATCTGCGCGGCCGCGTCCATGTGCTGCAGCGAGCAGCCGCCGCACTCGCCGATGTGGCGACAGCGCGGCGTCACCCGATGCGGCGACGGCACGATCACTTCCACCACCTCGGCCTCGTCGAAGTGGCGATGGCGCTTGCGCAGGCGCAGGCGTACCTGCTCGTCGACCAGCGCGCCGCTGACGAACACGGTCTTGCCGTCGATGCGGGCGACGCCGCGGCCGTCATGGCTGAGGTCGGTGATGGTGGCTTGGAGTTCTTGCATGGCGCTCAAAACAAGGCGCCCGGGTCGAGGGACCCGGGCGCGGGATGCGGATGGGGCCCGCGGACGCTTATTTGCGCTTCCAGGCGCCCGCAGCGTCCTGATAATACCAGCCGGCCGGCGCGCGCTCGATCCAGCCCTTGGCAAAGGTGGCGCGGATCTGCGGCTCCCATTCCGGATGACCATTCGCGCTGGCGACCTCGCGATACAGCGCGGCGCGATCGCGGTTCTCCTCCGCCACGGTGGCGTTGACCTGCGCACGCTGGCTCAGGGGGACGGCCGAGGCGTCGCGCACGGCCACCATGCCGTCATGGGTGAAGCCCACCGCGCCGCTCTTGAACAGGTCACCCAGGCCGCCGTTGAAACGCGACTGCATGCGCTGGCGGATCGCCTCGGTGGTGGCGTTCTGGATGCGGATGTTCGGCGCGTCACCGGCATAGGCCACCGGCACCAGCAGGTTCAGCAGCATGGCCGAGGGATGCGGCTTGGCCGGCGGGGGCGGCGTGTCTTCCTTGGGTGCGGGCTTGCCGGCGTTCTCCAGCACGGTGCCGATGAACTGGTCGGCGGCCTTCTGCGCCGCAGCCTCGGGGAAGTACACATTGATGGTGACGCAGCCGACCAGCGCCACCATCACGGTGGTCAGCAATCCATAGACAAGCTTGCGCATGATCGACTCCATTGGGCGGAAAAGTGCGTGTGGCGGCAGCTCAGCGAACTTCCGGCGCGTTGCCGGCGATGGCGGCCTTGAGCCGGCGGATCAACGTGGGCCAGTCGACATCGGACTCGTGACCGATGACTTCCAGATGCGGCAGGCCGCTGCCCTCGACGATAGTGTAGCCGTCCGCCGTCGGCTCGAGCCCGCTCATGTGGCAGACCGAACCCTGCAGGCGGCAGTCGAGGCCGATGCGCTTGTAGCCGAAGGTCTTGAACAGCTTCAGCACCGCGCCCTGCAAACCGGCCGCGACGCCGCCGCCACCGACGGAGGTCAGGTTGTTCACGGCGCGCTGGCTGATCCGGCCGCCCTCGTCGGCACGCAGCCGCGCATCGAACGCCACCGGCTGCCAGTTCACCAGCCGCAGCTGCTTGATCGAGCCGTCGAGGGTGCCGGTGATGCTGCCGAAATCGAACACGCTGGTGATCCCGCCGAGGTCGAGCTGGCGCAGGCTGATGTCGCCGGACAGCACCGGGTTGTCGCCAAACGGCTGTTGCAGCGTGAGCCCGGTGAGGTCGACGAAGCCACCGAAGACGTTGATCGCGAGGCCGCCGGCGAGCGAGATCTCGTCGCCGGTGACGGTCAGGCCGGAGATGGCGCCACCGAGCGTGCCCGGGAACGACGGCCAGCCCATGGCGCGGCTGAATGCGCTCATGTCGACGCCGCTGACGGCCAGCGAGGCAGTCAGCCGCTGGCCCTTGGCGGCAGCCGGCCGCCAGCCGAGTTCGCTGATGCGCACGCGTCCGTCGAGCAACGGCATCGACACCGGCTGCTGCAGCGCCAGCAAGCCATCCCGGCTTTGCCACTGCGACTGGGCCGCGCCGTTGGCGAGACGATAGAGCCTGATGCCCTGCCAGCTCAGCTCGGTCGCCGGGCGGGTGCCGTCGCGAGCCCAGTCCAGGCCGCCTTTCAGCGCCTCCACGCCGATCCGGCCGGCGCCGTCGGCAAAGCTCATGCCGTCGGTGCGGAAGGTGAAGGCGTGCAGGCCGTCGTCGCGCAGGTCCAGCGTGGCAGACAGTTCGCCGGCCACGGTGAGGTCAGTCAGACCGAACGTGCCCAGCCAGGCCGAGCCGTAGCGCTCGTAGGCCGCCGGAAGGTTCATCTGCAACTGCGAGACGGCCAGCGCGGTCAGATCGCTCCTGGCGTTGAATGCCATGGAGGCGGTCAACTGCATCGCATCGGGGTCGCCCACGTGCAGATGCTTGAAGACGAGCCCGCCGTTGCGCGCGCTGGCGTCGAGCGACAGCTGCACGGCATGGTCGGGCAGGCGTGCGTAGATCGGACCGAGCAGCAACTCGCCGTCGCGCAACGTGGCGTCCAGGCTGATGCGCGACGGGCCCTGGGTGGTGTCGAGCGTGAAGCGGCCCGCGCCGTCGAGGTTCTGCGCGGCCAGCGTTCCGCTGGTGGAGTCGAAGCCGAGCGCACGCAAACCGAACCGGCCCGAGGCCTCGATGCCTTCGTCACGCTGGTCCAGCGCCACCAGCGCATCC
The DNA here is from genome assembly GCF_035685805.1 of Dyella sp. Taxonomy (GTDB): domain Bacteria; phylum Pseudomonadota; class Gammaproteobacteria; order Xanthomonadales; family Rhodanobacteraceae; genus Dyella_A. The sequence continues at coordinate 23,440 of NZ_DASSAB010000020.1, read as the reverse complement.
ACCCGTCCCCCGGTGGCCTGACCAGACCACACCGTGCTCAACAGACCCTGCAGCCAGCCGAACGGGAGATTCTTGAGCTCGATCTGGGCGTGGCTGAGCTGGTCCAGTGGGACCGCCGTGGTGGCCTGCGCAGTGCCCTGGCGGAGGTCCAGCAGCAGCGTGTTGGCAGCCTCGTCCACCTGCAGGCTCACTGTTGCGTCGGTGAGCGCCCCACCCGGCGCCCGCTGCAATGCGGCGCTGCCGTCGAGGATCCAGCGCAGGTGCGGGTCGCGCTGAAGCACGCCGTCCACGTGCAGGCCCACGCGACGCCAGCCCATCACCGGCACGTCGGCGCGCGCAGCATCGAGCTGGATGCGCAGGCCGCCCTGCGGCCCGGGCGTCACCAGCACGTGGACCTGCTGCAGCGTGACGCCCGGCACGCGCAGCGTACGGGCGGCCATCTCCACGCCCGCGCGCGCCGGCGTGACCAGCAACAGCAGCAGGAGGACCGACCAGGCGAAGCGGTTGGATTGGGCACCCATGGCCGCCCATTCTGCCAAACTCGGATGAACGACAAGGATTTCGTCATGACGCCGCCCCCTCGTTCCGCCTCCCGCCCCCTGCCCCGGCCCGCCGCCGTACCGCACGTACTGATCGCCGACGACGATCCGGCCAGCCGGCGTTTTCTGCATGACGCGATGATCGCGCTGGGCGCCACGGCCGAAGCCTGTGGCGACGGAGCCGCCGCCATTCGTGCAGCAGGCACCACCGCGTTCGACCTGCTGCTGCTCGACTGCCGGATGCCGCGCGCCGGTGCCAGCGAGGTACTGGCTCAGCTGCAGGGCGACGCCGAGGCCGCATCGCATGCGGCGGTGGCCGTAGCGACCACGGCGGAGCTGGCTCCCGCGCACCGGCCGCAGCTGCTGGCCGAAGGCTTTGCCGACATCCTCCTCAAGCCGTGCCAGTTCGATGACCTGCGGCGCGTGTTGCGCCTGACGCCGGCCCATCTGCAGCAACTGCCGGTGCTCGATGACGACGCCGCGCTGCTGGCCAGTGGCGACTCCCACACGATGGCGGCACTGCGCCAGCTGCTGCAGCAGGAGCTGATCGCGGTGCGCGGCGAACTGGACAATATGCCTGCGCAAAGTCCGGCGTTCCGCGACCGGCTGCACCGGCTGCGCTCTTCCTGCGGGTTTTGTGGAGCGACCGCGCTGTCGGCCCAGGTGGCTGCGCTCGAGCGCCAGCTGGCCAGCGCACCGGAGCGTGCGCAGGCGGCCATGGCGCGCTTCCAGGCCGCACTGATGGAGACGCTCGACGCACTGGACGAACCGCCGGGCTGAAACGCCCCGGTTCGGGGACCTGACTCAGCGCCGCGCCAGCGCCGCGCCCAGCACCTGCCACGAGCGCAGCTCGCCGCCGCCGAGATGGAAGCGGATGGTCTCGCGCATCATTGCGCGCAGCGCTTGCAGCCCGGCAGCGTCCGGCGGCCGATCCTCGGCCAGCGCGAGCAGGCTGGCTCCGTCGATCGTGCCGGCCTGCCGCACCGCTGCACGGACCGGCCCACGCTCGGCGCGGTAGGCGTACGCCTCACTGGCGATGACCGGTTCGCCGTCGATGTCGTGGGTCAGCACCAGCGCATAGCCCAGCGACTGCAGGAAGTCCCGCTCGAAGCGCCGCAGCGTCCACGCCATCGGCTCGCCACGCGCCAGCCGCGACAGCGCATCGGCATACGAGGCGAAGACCTCGGGCTGCGGATCCTGGCGCCCTGTCAGCTTCACCACCAGTTCGTTGAGATAAAGGCCGGCCAGGCCGGCGTCGCCGATCAATCGCGCTGGCGCCGCGGCCGGCTCGGCCGTGCGCAACGTGGCCAGCTCGCCGCGCAGCAGCAGGTCGAACAGCAACGGCTGGAACGGTTCCAGCTGGGCGCGCTGCAGCTGGCCTTTCCCGCTGCGCGCGCCCCTCGCGACCACGCCGATACGGCCGTGGTCGCGGGTCAGGCATTCCAGCAACAGCGACGTCTCGCGATACGGTCGCGCATGCAGGACATACCCCGGCTGCTGGTCGATGCGCACGTCGGCTCAGCCTGCGCTCGCGGCCGGATCGCCGCCCGCGACATGGCCCGCGTGCGGTCGGGGCGACCGGTGCAGGGGCGCGATGTCAGTCGGTGTAGCCAAACTTCTTCAGCATGGACTCGTCGTCCACCCAGCCTTCGCGCACCTTCACCCACAGCTTGAGGAATACCTTGCGCTCAAACAGGCGTTCCATGTTGCGTCGCGCCGAGCTGCCGATCGCCTTGAGCTGGGCGCCGCCCTGCCCGATCACGATCGCCTTCTGGCCGTCGCGCTCGACCCAGACCACCGCGTGGATCTCGGCCACGCCGTCGGGACGGTCGGCGAACTGCTCGATTTCCACGGTGGTGGCATACGGCAGCTCCTGGTCCAGCCGCAGCATCAGCTGCTCGCGCACCATCTCGGCGGCGAGAAAGCGTTCGCTGCGGTCGGTCACCTCGTCTTCGCCGTACATTGGCGGCTGCACCGGAAGCCGGGCCAGCAGGCCTTTCTCCAGCTCGGCCAGCCCCTGCTTCTTCAGCGCGCTGAGATAGTGGATCTCGTCGAAGGCATGGGTTTCGGCGAGCTTGGCCACGAACGGCAACAGGGCGCCCTTGTCCTTGTTCAGGTCGACCTTGTTGATCGCCAGCAGACGCGGGGTGTCCTGCTCGCCCAGGGCTGCGTAGACGGCCTCGTCTTCGTCGGTCCAGCGGCCCGCCTCGATCACCTGCACCGCCACGTCGACATCGCTGATCGCCGAGCGCGCGGCGCGGTTGAGGCTGCGATTCATCGCCCGCTTGGCACCGCGGTGCAGCCCCGGCGTGTCGACGTAGAGAATCTGACCGGCGTCGGTGGTGTTGATGCCCAGGATGCGGTGACGCGTGGTCTGCGGCCGCGGACTGACGATCGACAGGCGAAAGCCGATCAGGGCGTTGAGCAGGGTCGACTTGCCGACGTTCGGGCGGCCCGCCAGCGCCACCGTGCCGCAGCGAAAATCATCGTGCGGAAGAGAGGGCGCACCGGCATCGGCGGCGTCGTTTTCGTGGTTCATGGTCGTCGGTCTTGGAAACAGGAAAGATGACTAGCATCGCGCTGCCGGGGCAGCGGCGCCAGCTGGGAGGAATTCTGCGGGCGCCGGATCAGCGGCCGGTCTGTTCGAGCAGGCGCAGCAGTACCGACTCGGCGGCATCCTGCTCCGCCGCGCGTCGGCTGCTTCCGCTGGCGTCGGCCTGCAGCGGCACAGGCTCCAGGATCGAACAGCGCACGTCGAACTGCTTGGCGTGATCGTCGCCGTGGCTGCCGATCAGCTCGTAGCGGGGCAACGGCCAGCCGCCGCCCTGCAGGTGCTCCTGCAGGCGGGTCTTGGCGTCCTTGGAAGAACGTGGCAGCGCCGCGATGCGCGCCGCGAAAAGCTGCCGGACCACCTGCCGGCACGCCTCGAATCCGCCATCAAGATAGACCGCCGCAATCATCGCCTCGAACGCATCGGCAAGGATCGACTCGCGCCGGAACCCGCCGCTCTTGAGCTCGCCGGGCCCGAGTTTGAGCCGGTCGCCCAGCGCCAGCTCCTTCGCCATCACCGCCAGCGCCTGGCCGTTGACCAGCTGGGCGCGCAGGCGCGACAGCTCCCCTTCGCTGGCGTTCGGGTGAGCCTCGAACAGCATCTCGGCAACCACCGCCCCCAGGAACGCGTCGCCCAGGAACTCCATGCGCTCATTGTTCGGCCGACCGACGCTGCGATGGGTCAGCGCCAGCTCGGCCAGCGCAGGGTCATTGAAACGAAACTCAAGCTCCAAGGGTCACTCGCCCACGTTGCCCTTCAGCGGCACGCTGTTGTCGAAATGCATCAGGAAATCGATGTTCGCGACAAACGGCACCTGCTTCTCGTAGCTGACAACGAGCGTGGACGCGCCGTTGCTCCGCTCCAGGGTGATGTCCTTGGGCTGGATGGTGGCGTCGTCCACGTACTGGAAATCCATCTTGAACAGCAAATCGCGGCGGATGGCGTCGAGCGAACGATCGTTCGCGCCGCTGCTGGCGATCTGCGCCATGGCCTTCTTGACGCCCATGAACTCGACGTAGGACGGCACCAGCTTCATCGCCATGAAGCCGAAAAATGCGACCACGACGAGAATGACCATAAACCCGATCAGGGTGATGCCCGACTGCTTTGTCTTCATAGTCCCCTCGCTATGCCGCGATCGCGGCAACCCCTGTGATGGACACCGCAGCCCTCCCGACGGAAGGCTGCGGCCCCGGTTTTGTGGCGCTGATTCTGCCCGCTGGAACGGCTCAGGTCACGCGCCGTCCGTCGCATATCTCAGTGGATCAACGTGCCGATGCGGTTCCAGGCAACGCCCCCGGTGTGCAGGCCCTGCCAGCTGAACCAGATCAGGAACGCCTTGCCTGCGAGGTTCTTTTCCGGCAGGCAACCCCACCAGCGGCTGTCGGTGCTGTTCTCGCGGTCATCGCCCATCACGAGGTAGCAGCCTTGCGGCACCTTCGACGGCACCAGGTCGTTGGGAATGGTGTTGGTCGCCATCCGCGCGGGCATCCTGGCTACCAGATGATTGACCGTCTTGCCGTGCTCGCCGGGCAGATGCTCGTTCCACACCGAGGCGCCGAAGAACAGCAGCTCCGCGTCCGCCGCACGTTGCGCGTTGCCGACGTAGGGGCCGAGCTCGTCGGACGGGACCGGCGTACCGTTGATCACGACCTGGCTGTCGCGCACCTCGATGGTGTCGCCCGGCAGGCCGATCACGCGCTTGATCCAGTTCTGGCTGGGTACTGCCGGAAGCGGGTTCGGGCAGCTGTGGTCGCTGCCGGTGGCCGGCGACGTGCCGTCTTCGCCACCGCCGATGCGCTGGAGCTTGCCGTTGGCGTCGCGGCACAGGTAGCCCGGAAACCGGAAAACCACCACGTCGCCCCGCTTGGGCTCGCCAATGTCCAGGAACTTGTTGTTGAACGCCGGCAGCCGCAGGCCATACGCGAACTTGTTGACCAGGATGAAATCGCCCACGTCCAGCGTCGGCATCATCGATCCGGAGGGGATGCGGAACGGCTCGGCCACGAACGAGCGCAGCAGCAGCACGATGAACACCACCGGGAACAGCGAGCGCGCCCAGTCCACCGGCACCGGATCGCGGTACTCGGCACCGGCAGCGTCCAGCCGGGCTTTGCGCTTGCGATAGAAGAACAGCCGATCAAGCCCCCACACCACACCGAAGAGCACGGTGAGGCCGAGCAGGATCGCCGAAAAATCAAAATCCATGTGTCGCTCCGTCGTCGGAAGGCCGCAGCAGCCGAGGCCGCCGAGGGCAGCTGGCCAGCTGCCACGCCCCCATTATTTGTCCACTTTCAGCACGGCCAGGAAGGCTTCCTGCGGAATCTCCACGCGGCCGACCTGCTTCATGCGCTTCTTGCCTTCTTTCTGCTTCTCCAGAAGCTTCTTCTTGCGACTGACGTCGCCGCCGTAGCACTTGGCCAGCACGTTCTTGCGCAGCGCCTTGACGGTGGAGCGGGCGATGATCTGGGCGCCGATCGCCGCCTGGATCGCCACGTCGAACTGCTGACGCGGGATCAGGTCCTTCATGCGCTCGACCAGGTCGCGGCCGCGCCGCTCGGCATGCACGCGGTGCACGATCAGGCTCAGTGCGTCCACCCGATCGCCGTTGATCAGCACGTCTGTGCGCACGAAGGGGCCGGCTTCGAAGCGATCGAAGTGATAGTCCATCGAGGCGTAGCCGCGGGAAACCGACTTCAACCGATCGAAGAAGTCGAGCACCACTTCGGCCAGCGGGATCTCGTAGGTGATCTGCACCTGGGTGGCCAGGTACTGGATCGAGCGCTGCACGCCGCGCTTCTCTTCACACAGCGTGATGATGTTGCCGATGTAGTCCTGCGGTGTGAGGATGCTGGCCACCACGATCGGCTCGCGGATCTCGTCGATCTGGGGGATCGGCGGTAGCTTGGCCGGGTTGTCCAGCGCCATCACCGTGCCGTCGGTCTTCAGGATCTCGTAGACCACCGTCGGTGCGGTGGTGATCAGGTCCAGGTCGTACTCGCGCTCCAGCCGCTCCTGCACGATTTCCATGTGCAGCATGCCGAGGAAGCCGCAGCGAAAACCAAAGCCCATCGCCTCGGACGATTCTGGCTCGAAGAACAGCGCGGCATCGTTCAGGCGCAGCTTGTCCAGCGCCTCGCGCAGTGCGGGATAATCGTCGGCGGCCACCGGGAACAGGCCGGCGAACACGCGCGGCTGCATGGTCTGGAAGCCCGGCAGCGGCTTCTCGGCCGGCTTGCCGGCGTGCGTGAGTGTGTCGCCCACCGGCGCGCCGTGGACATCCTTGATCGAGGCGTTGATCCAGCCCACTTCGCCGGCGCCAAGGCGGTCGAGCTTCTTGCGCTTGGGCGTGAACACGCCCACGTCGCCGACCTCGTGGGTGCGCCCGGTGGACATCACCAGCAGCTTGTCGCCGGGCTTGATCTCGCCCTGCATCACGCGCACCAGCGAGACCACACCGAGGTAGTTGTCGAACCACGAGTCGATGATCAGCGCCTGCAGCCGATCGGTGTCGCGCGGCCTGGGCGGCGGGATGCGCGCCACGATGGCCTCGAGCACCTCCACCACGTTCAGGCCGGTCTTGGCGCTGACCGCCACCGCGTCGTCGGCATCGATGCCGATCACCGCTTCGATCTCGCCCTTTACCTTGTCGACATCGGCGGTGGGCAGGTCGATCTTGTTGAGCACCGGGACGACTTCCAGCCCCATCTCTACCGCGGTGTAGCAGTTGGCGACCGACTGCGCCTCCACGCCCTGGGCGGCGTCAACTACCAGCAACGCCCCCTCGCAGGCCGCAAGTGAGCGGCTGACCTCGTAGGAGAAGTCGACGTGGCCGGGGGTGTCGATGAAATTGAGCTGGTAGGTCTTGCCGTCGCGGGCCTTGTACGGCAGCGATACGGACTGGGCCTTGATCGTGATGCCCCGTTCGCGCTCGATCGGGTTGGAGTCGAGCACCTGGGCTTCCATCTCACGGTCGGCCAGCCCGCCGCAGATCTGGATGATGCGGTCGGCCAGGGTGGATTTGCCGTGGTCGATGTGCGCGATGATGGAGAAGTTGCGGATCAGTTCCATGGGCTACGCTGTCAGCTTGCACCGCCGTGCGCGTGCTGCGCAGGCAGCGTGTCGCCGGGGTGGCGACACGAACCCGGCATTATCGCATGGAACCGCCCCGTGCCCGGCAGGCCGGCGGCAGGTCGCGAAACCGCCGCCGGCGGGCTGGATCACTTGCGATCGGGCACGGTCAAGCCGATGAAGCTGCTCTGCTCGCCGCGGCGCACCAGCAGCAGCACGGTGCTTCCGGGGCGCACGTCCTTGGTCGCTTCGCGGAAGTCGCCGACGCTGCCCACCGCGTGCTGGTCCACCCGCAGGATCACGTCGCCCGGACGCAGCCCCGCCTCGGCGGCCACTTGGCCCTGAACATCAGTCACCTGCACGCCCTCGCCGGAGCGCAGGCCGAGCTGGCTCCGGTCGCCCGCATCGAGCGGACCCACGGTAAGCCCCAGTGCCGCCGCGCCAGTGGCTTGCGACGGCACGCTGCCGCGCCCGGCCCGCGCCTCGGGATCGCGCGGTGCCGCCCCGACGGTCAGCTGCAGGGTCTGCCGCTTGCCGTTGCGCAGGATCTCCACTGGCACCTTGCTGCCCGGCTTGGTCAGGCCGACCAGCGGCGGCAGGTCGCCCGGCTGGTCGATGATTTTGCCGTCGTAGGACAGGATGATGTCGCCGGGCTCGACCCCGGCCTTCTCCGCGCCGCTGTCGGGGCTGACCTGGGTGACCGCGGCGCCGGCGCCACGATCGAGCTTGTAGACCTTGATCATGTCGTCGGTGACGGCCTGCACCATCACGCCCAGCTGGCCGCGGGTCACATAACCCTTGGACTTGATCTGCTCGACCGCGTTCATGGCGACGTCGATCGGGATCGAGAACGCCACGCCCAGATAACCTCCGGTGTTGGAATAGATCTGCGAGTTGACGCCCACAACCTGGCCCTGCAGGTTGAACAGCGGGCCGCCCGAATTGCCGCGGTTGATCGGCACGTCGGTCTGGATGAACGAGGTGTAGGGCTGGTCGCCGCCACCAAGATTGCGGCCCACGGCGCTGACGATGCCTTGGGTCACGGTGTAGTCGAAGCCGAACGGCGAGCCGATCGCCAGCACCCACTGCCCGGCCTTGAGCGACTGCGAATCGCCAATGCGCACGGCCGGCAGCTTGGCGTCGGAGTTCACCTTGAGCACGGCGATGTCGTACTGCGGGTCGGTGCCGATCACTTTCGCGGTGAGGGTACGGCGGTCCTGCAGCCTTACCGTGACCTCGTCGGCGTGGTCGACCACGTGGTTGTTGGTGAGAATGTAGCCGTCGCTGGAGATGATGAAACCCGAGCCCAGCGAGGTGTGCTTCTGCTCTTCCGGCGAGGGCATCATGGGCATGCCGAAGAACCGTCGCAGGATCTCTGCCCGCTCGTCGTCGCCCGGCCCCGCCTGCGGACCGCCGGGCAGGCTCGGCTGGCTACGCCCGTTGTATTTGGCTTCCACGTGCACCACCGCCGCCGCGTTCTGCTCGACGATGCCGGTGAAGTCGGGCAGCGTGCCCGTGGGTGCGGCCACCTGGGCCTGTACGCCGCCGGCGGTAGCCAGTCCGATCAGCACGCTGCAGGCAAGCAGGCGCAGGTTGGGACGACTCATAAGCTCCTCCTGGGGATGATGTCAGACAACAAAACGCCGCCAGCGCGCGTGGCGCGACAGAACGGCGGGAAACACGCAAAGCGGAAAGCGCCGCGGCGGTACACACGCGGCGACGACCTGCCTAATGTGCCGTGGCGGACTCACGCATGGCACGGCGGGCCGGCTGCCGCGTCGGATCGATCAGCAGCAGATAACTGCCATCGGCGTTCTGCAGCGTCCGGTAACCCTTCACCTGATAAGGCGAGAGCGACTGCTCGTACGGCAGCAGCGAGTCAGCCTGCGCTCCCGCCGGGCCAGGCACCCCGAAGGTGGCCGAGGCACGCTGGCTGTAGCGGAAGGGATTCGTGCTGGACAAGGACACGGGAACCGCTGCCGGGGCTGTCGCAGCAACCTCGGTCGCCGGCGCGGCGCCATCCGCCCTGGCAACTGCCGGTGCCGCTGCAAGCTCGCCGCGGCGACCGGTGTCGGCCGGCTGCGTCGCCATCAGCGCCACCACGGCGACGCTGGCGGCAATCGCGCCGCCCGCCGAAAGACGCAACCACTGCCGGCCGCGCCGACCGCGCGGCGCAACCGCCACCGAGACGGCTTCCCCATCCACCGCGCGCATGACGCGCTCGGCGAACGAAGGCGAAGCCAGCACGCAGACCTGCCCACGCAGGCCGTCGCCGGCCAGGTGGAACCGATCCCACTGCTTCTGCAACGACACGTCGTGATCCAGCCGACGAAGCAGGAAGCGCAGCTCCTCGCGGCTGAGCTCTCCATCCATGCCGGCAGAGAGGTGTTCGGGATTGACTTGATTCATGTCTGATCCTCGCGATCGGACAACAGTGGACGCAATTTTTCGTCGATGGCTTCGCGGGCCCGGAAGATGCGCGAACGCACCGTTCCGATCGGACAACTCATCGCTTCGGCGATGTCCTCGTAGCTGAGGCCGTCCACTTCCCGCAGGGTGATGGCGGCGCGCAGCTCTTCGGGCAGGGCTTGGACCGCAGCGAAGACGGTTTGTTCCACCTGCTGGCGCATCAGCTCGCGCTCGGGCGTGGCCGTCTCGTGCATGCGGTCCGACCCCGGCACGAACACCGCGTCCTCGACGTTGATGTCGTCCGCCGGCGGCCGGCGGCCCAGGGCCACCAGGTGGTTCTTCGCCGTGTTGACGGCAATCTTGTACATCCAGGTGTAGAAGGCGCTGTCGCCACGGAACGACCCGATCGCACGCCAGGCACGCACGAATGCGTCCTGCGCGATGTCCTCGGCCTCGGCGTGGTTGTTGGCGTAGCGCGAGACGAGGCCGATCACCTTGTGCTGGTACTTGCGCACCAGCAGGTCGAAGGCTCGCTTGTCCCCTTTCTGGACACGCTCGACCAGCGCATGATCCAGTTCGTTATCGCCCATCCGGGCCGTCTCCTTGATTACTGTCGCCACGTGCTCGGTGTCTTGACGGATGGATGCAAGCCGCTTGAGACAAGCCGGCGGCCGCCAAGTTCAGCCCCATGGCAAAGATGGTGGGGACAACGGCGGCCAGCTCAAGCGGCGGCCACGTCATCGCCCTGCACCAGCCGCTGGCGCTCGGCCAACAGGCGCTCGAAGCTGGCCTGCGGCAGTGGGCGCGAAAACAGGTAACCCTGCAGCTCGTCGCAGTGGTTGGCGCGCAGGAACTCGAAATGCTGCTCGATCTCGACGCCCTCGGCGACAACCCCGCGCTTGAGGCGATGAGCCATCTCGATCGTGGCACGCACGATAGCTTCGTCGTCCGGGTCGATACCGATGTTGCGCACGAAACTCTGGTCGATCTTGATACGGTCCGCAGGCAGGCGGCGCAGGTAATCCAGCGAGGCGGCGCCGGTGCCGAAATCGTCTATCGCGATGCGGCAGCCGAGCTGATGCAGGCCGTGCAGGTTCTCCACCAGGTTCGGTACCTCCTTGATGGAGATGCTCTCGGTGACCTCCATCTCCAGCAGGGACGCATCCATGCCGGTATCGCGCAGCACGCCGGAAACCACATCCAGCAGATCCGGCTCCATCAGCTGCACCGCCGAGAGGTTCACCCCCAGGCGCAGCCGCAGGCCATAGGCCTGCTCCCAGGCATGCGCCTGGGTACACGCGGTGCGCAGCACCCAGGCGCCCAGCGAGACGATCAGCCCGCTCTCCTCGGCCAGCGGAATGAACACACCCGGGCTGATGCCGCCCAGCTCCGGGTGCTCCCAGCGCACCAGCGCCTCCATGCCGACAATGTCCTCGGTTACCGCGTCCACCTGTGGCTGGTAGAACACCCGCAGTTCGCCATTGCGCTCGGCGTGACGCAGGCGCGAGATCAGCGCCACATCCTGTTGCTGCTCCTGATCCTGGCTCATCTCGAAGATCTGGAAGTTGTTCCGCCCCAGATGCTTTGCCGCATACATCGCCTCGTCCGCATGCTTGAGCAAGGTGTCCGCATCGGCAGCGTCGTCGGGGAAGAAACTGACGCCGATGGACGCGGTAACCTGCAGCTCCACGCCGCCTTCCAGGTGCAGGGGCGTCTCCATCACCTGCACGATCTTCTCGGCCACCCGCAGCACGTCGTCGGTCTTGATGATGTGTCGCAGCACCACGGTGAACTCGTCGCCGGCATAGCGCGCCACCGTGTCGGAGGCTCGAATCGAGCTGCTCAGGCGCTGGGTGACGACACGCAGCACCTGGTCGCCGGCGGCGTGGCCGTACGTATCGTTGATCGCCTTGAAGCGATCGAGGTCGACGAACAGCACGGCGAAGCACTCACCGGTGCGGGTCGCTTCGCGGATGATCGTGTCGAGTCGGTCGTTGAACAGGAGCCGGTTGGGCAACCCGGTCAGCGCGTCGAGCAGGCCTTCGGCGCGTCCCTGCTCGCGCGTGCGCCGCAGTTCGAGCGACTGCGCGAAACGCGATACGGCGCAGCGCAGTACCGGCTCGACGATGTCCATCCGGCCGAGCCCGCGGCGACGGCCCACCAGCAAGGCCCCGAGCACGCTGCGGCGCTCGTCCAGCAGCGGCAATCCAGCAAAGCCTGCCACCTTCAGTTGCCGCAGGAGCGGGTCGTACTCGCCCAGCCGCTGCGCATCCTCCACGTGCCACATGCTCTTGCCACCGAGGACCCGGCGCAACGACGCCTGCTCGGCCGGGTCCGGCCACGCCACGTCGTCGCCGCGCCAGTGCGAGATCACCTGCACGGGCGCAGCGCTTTCTTCGGGGCGCGCCGACCACAGCGCCAGGTAGTCCAGTGAGAGTTCGTCGATCAGCAGGCGGGCGGTGGCGGCATGGGCATCGATGCTGCTGCCCGCCTGGAAGATGCGTGAGAGCAGCGCCAACGCCGCCTCGGCACGCGCTTCGGCACGGTCGCTGCGGAACGCCACGGCGACAGCGTCCCTGCCCCGGTGGCGAACCCGTCGTGCATTTGCCTGCCCGGTATCGGTACCGTGCCGGGTGCGTCGCTGGCAGGCGTACCAGGAGCGATCCGCCGCCGCCAGCAGTTGGTCCAGCTCGATCCCTTCGAACGCCAGCAGTTCGCCCAGTGGCCTGCCCAGCAACTCGGTCACCGGCAACTGGCTGTGCCGCAGCACCGCCGCGTTGACGTCCAGCACGCGGCTCCCGGCCGGGTCGGCGATCAGCCACTCGGCATCGTTGTCTTCATCGTCGAAGGCGAACCGGTAGGCGAGCGCGTCTTCCGGCGACGCGTGCGACGCAGGCGTGTCGGGAGCGGCCGGCTGCGGCCGCGATTGCTCCACCCTGCGCCAGCGTGCGACCAATTCGCGGGCGATCCCGGCACTGTCCAGCCAGTCGGTGACGCAGTCGGGCAGCAGCGCCGGACCGATCCGGCAGTCCGGGCCGAACACCGCCAGCAGCGGCGCGGCGCGGCAGATATCCATCGCGCGCAATTGTTCGCAGCACGCGCGCGCGGCGCGGCCGTCGCCCTCGAACGCGACCACGATCAGCGAGATCGGCCCACGGCCGGCGAGCAGGATCGAGGCGTGCGCACCGTCGCGCGCGCTCAGGATGCGGTCGTGCTCCTCGGCGTCCAGTACGTCGAAGAGCTGGCGTCGCAACTCGCGGCTGGACGCCACGACCAGCATGTCGGTCGTCAGTGGCCGGGTCATGTCAGACGACCCAGCGGCCGTCGCGCAGTCGCGGGCGCACCGGTTGGTCCGACTGCGCGGCGACACGCACGGCCAGATCCCCCAGGTGATCCACCAGCGTCTGCGGCGCATCCACCAGCACCACCCGTCGCAGGTGCCCGCTCGGGGCACGTGCCAGTTGCCGCAGCAAGGTGGCGTCCATCGCCGATAGCGGCAGCTCGAGATCACACAGCAGGTAGACGCCGAAATGCATGCTTTGCTGCATGTAGCGCAACGCGTTGCCCAGTCGCTGGCAGCCCGGTACGCGGGCATGTGCGTCGCGCAGGCTGCCCAGGCCGCTGTCGGGCTGCCAGAGGTAGACCGCCTGGCCTGTGTGGCGCGCAATCGCGCGGAACTGCCCGATCAAAGTTGGGCCGTCGACGCCCTCGGTCACGATCAGGCCTCCCGGCGCGGCCAGGATTCGCTCGAAAATCTCGATACCGGCCTTGGGCGGGCTGGACGCCATCATCGACTGCATACAGCGCGGTACGTTTGCGCACTGCCGGGCAATTGGCAATAGGCGGTGCAGCGGTCAAGCACGGTGCCCCCGGCCCGCCCGCGCGACCGGCGGTTGACGCCTGCGGGGCAATCTCGCATTCGACCGTCCGGGACGGTATGGTTTGAGCCCCCTCATCACCTGCCAGACGCCATGTTTGAAGGACTGCGCTTTATCCACTGGAAGACGAGCACGGACGATGGCGGCATCGTCACGCTCACGCTCGACCGCGAGGGCAGCAGCGCCAACGCCATCTCCCGGGCGGTACTGGATGAGCTGGGACAGATCGTCGAACGGCTCGCGATCGAAAAGCCGGCCGGCGTGATCATCCATTCCGCCAAGGCCAGCGGGTTCGCGGTCGGAGCGGACATCAAGGAGTTCGTCGGCTACGCAGCGCAGGGCGATGTGCTGCAGAACATCGAAAACGGGCAGCGCATCTACGAACAGCTTGCCCGCCTGCCCTGCCCGACCGTTGCGGCCGTGCACGGTGCCTGCATGGGTGGCGGCACGGAGTTGATCCTGGCCTGCCGCCAGCGCATCGCCGCAGACGACGAAAGCACTCGCATTGGCCTGCCCGAGGTGATGCTGGGGATTCACCCCGGCTGGGGCGGCACCGCACGGCTGCCGCGACTGATCGGCGCCACCGACGCACTGCCCATCATGCTTACCGGCCGCGCCTTGTCGGCCCGTCGCGCGCTCGCGCTCGGCCTGGTTGACCGCACCGCGCCTGCCGCCGAGCTGCTTGCGGAGGCGCGTGCACTTTTGCGCCGCCCTCATTCGCGACCGCTGTCGCAACGCGCCAAGGCGTGGGCAACCAACCTCTGGCCGGTCCGCCAGGTGCTTGCGCCGATGGTGGTCAAGCAGACCGCCGCCAAGGTGCGCAAGGAACACTACCCGGCCCCGTTCGCCCTGATCGAGGTGTGGCGTCGCGGCGGCAGCTCGATCCGGCAACGCTTGCAGCTGGAGGCACGTTCGGTGGCACGGCTGGCCGAGACGGCCACGGCGCGCAATCTGATCCGGATTTTCCTGTTGCAGGAGCGACTGAAGGGCCAGGGCGCAGGGGTCGAGCACGGCATCGAACACGTGCACGTGGTGGGCGCCGGCGTGATGGGCGGCGACATCGCGGCCTGGTGCGCGTTCAAGGGCTTCCAGGTGACGCTGCAGGATCGCGAGATGAAGTACATCCAGCCGGCGCTGGACCGCGCGCGTCAGATGTACGAGAAGAAGCTCAAGACGCCGGAAAAGATCGCGGCCGCGCTGGCGCGCCTGCGCGCTGACGTCGAGGGCAAGGGCGTGGCCGACGCCGATCTGGCGATCGAGGCAATCTACGAGAACGCCGACGCCAAGAAAGCGCTGTACGCAGGGATCGAGCCGCAGTTCCAGGCGGAAGAATTGCTGGCCAGCAACACGTCCAGCATCCCGCTGAGCGAACTCAGTACCCAGCTGCAGCATCCGGAGCGTTTCCTCGGGCTGCATTTCTTCAATCCCGTGGCGCAGATGCCGCTGGTGGAAGTGGTTCGCCACGACGCCCTGGATCCTGCGGTCGAACGACGGGCACTGGCATTCTGCAAGGCACTCGGCAAGCTGCCGGTGGCAGTGAAGGGAACGCCCGGATTCCTGGTCAACCGGATCCTGATGCCCTACCTGCTCGAGGCGCTGCGCCTGTACAGCGAGGGGGTGCCGGGGCCGGTGCTGGACAAGGAAGCAAAGAAGTTCGGCATGCCGATGGGTCCGATCGAGCTGGCGGACACCGTCGGGCTGGATGTCTGCGCCTCGGTCGGCAAGGAGCTGGCGCCGTTTCTCGGGCTCGAACTGCCGCCTGGCATTGACGACAAACTCGAGGCCGGCAAGCGTGGCAAGAAGGACGGCCAAGGGTTTTACGTGTGGCAGGACGGCAAGCCGCAGAAACCCGAGGTGGATCCGGATTACGTGGTGCCCGCCGACCTCATTGATCGCATGATCCTGCCGATGGTGAACGAATCCGTGGCATGCCTGGCAGACGGCGTGGTCGACGACGCGGACCTGCTGGACGCGGGGGTCATCTTCGGCACCGGATTCGCACCGTTCCGCGGCGGCCCGATCACCTATGCGCGCAGCGAGGGCGCGGATCTGCTCAAGTCCCGTCTGGAGCGCCTGGCACGTCAGTACGGGGAGCGCTTCGCACCGAAGCACGGCTGGGAGTCGCCGGCCCTGCGAGAGTCCCCGGGCTCGGTCGCGATACGCTGATGTCGCTCTGGCCGCGCCGCCGGCCGGGCGACGCGGCCAGGGCGCTTACCAGATCAGATCGTCCGGCACGCCATCCTCGGGCGCGTCGTCACCGGGATTTACCAGCAGTGCCACGGCCTGCTCGTCGATGGCCTTGATCTGCTCCGCCAGCGCACGCGGCACCAGCAGGTAACGTCCGCCCTGCTGGATCACCCCCAGTTCGCCAGCATTGAGTGCCGTCAGCTGGTCCGCGTCCACATAGACGCGGCGTATCTTGCCGCCGTATTCGAAGTGCCTGGCCTGGTCTGCGTCGGGCTTGTTCAAGGTGCCCGACTCCAGCAATTTCTGCACCTGTGCCTTGCGTTCGCGCTTGATGCGCGCGCGTTCGGCCGCCTCCTTCTCCTGCCGCTTGCGCTCGGCCGCTTCGGTCTGCGCGCGCATGGCATAGGCGCGGGCCAAGTCAATCTCGGCCTGGTCTCTGGGTGCCCGTTTGGCGGGTGCGGGACGCGGATTGTTGGGTCGCGAGACTTTGTCTCGTGCAGGTGCAGGTGCAGGCGCGCGCCGGTCATCGCGCACCTGTTTGACGATGCCGCTTTTCAGCAGCTGGTCGCGCAGGGAGTCAGCCATGCTGTCGATCCATGTGAATGCACGTGGTGCGGAAATCAGTAATGCGGCGGCGGTGGCTCGTCGTGCGGATCGTGCGAACTGTCCGCACGCATCGTCGCCAGCTCGTTGCGCAGATCGCGCACGATGCGCTCGAGCGCCGCGATCCGCAACGACTGTTCCGCGTCCGCCGTGGCCAGCGCATGCACCGAGTCGTCGATGAAAGTAAGCCTCACTTCCAGCTCGGTCAGGCGCTGCTCCAGATCCACCCGCTCGCCGGCCATGATCAGCTTCGCACCAGGCTGCGACCGCGACCGATGCCGTAGTAGGCGAGGCCCGCCTCTTCCACCGCCACCGGGTCGTAAAGGTTACGGCCGTCGAAGATCACCGGCGTAGCCAGCGCCTCGCGAATGCGGGCAAAGTCGGGACTGCGGAAGGCCTTCCACTCGGTGACGATCACCAGCGCATCGGCGCCCTCGAGCACGTCGTAGGGATGATCGCAGAGCGCCAGGTCGTCCCGCTCGCCGTAGATGCGCCTGGTCTCGGCGGCCGCCTCGGGATCGAAGGCACGCACGCGCGCCCCGACCTCCCACAGTGCCTCGAGCAAACGCCGGCTCGGCGCCTCGCGCATGTCGTCGGTGTTGGGCTTGAAGGCGAGCCCCCACAGGCCGATCGTCTTGCCCGCCAGCTGGTCACCAAAGTGACGCCGGAGCAGCTCGAAGAGCTTGCTCTTCTGGTCTAGGTTGACCCGCTCCACCGCCTCCAGCAGGCGCGCCTGATAGCCATGCGAGCGCGCGGTGCGCTCAAGCGCCTGCACGTCCTTGGGAAAGCACGAGCCGCCGTAACCGGCGCCGGGGTAGATGAAGTGGTAGCCGATCCGCGGATCGGACCCAATGCCTTGCCGCACCAGTTCGACGTCGGCCCCGACACGCTCGGCAATGTTGGCGATTTCGTTCATGAAGCTGATCTTGGTCGCCAGCATCGCGTTGGCGGCGTACTTGGTCAGCTCGGCAGAGCGCACATCCATCAACACCGTGCGATCGTGATTGCGGTTGAATGGCGCGTACAGCTTGCGCATCGCAGCCACCGCGCGCTCGCTGTTGCTGCCGAGCACGATGCGGTCCGGCCGCAGGCAGTCTTCGACCGCGTCGCCTTCCTTGAGGAACTCGGGGTTGGAGACCACGTCGTAGGGGACGCTGACGCCACGGGCATCCAGCGCCTGAGCGATGGCGTCGCTGACCCGGTCGGCGGTACCCACCGGCACCGTCGATTTGTTCACCACCACGGCGTAACGATCGAGCGTGTCGCCGATGGTGCGAGCTACCGCCAATACGTATTGCAGGTCTGCGCTGCCGTCCTCGTCGGGCGGCGTGCCCACGGCAATGAAGATGATCTCGCCGTGGGCGATGGCCGGTGCAGCCTCGGTGGTGAAGCTCAACCGCCCCTCGGCATGGTTGCGCAGCACCATCGGCTCCAGGCCTGGCTCGTAGATCGGGATTTCGCCGCGTTCCAGTCGAGCCACCTTGCCCGCGTCGATGTCGACGCAGACGACATGGTTGCCCATTTCTGCCAGGCAGGCACCGGTAACCAGGCCGACATAGCCGGTGCCGAAGATGGTGACTTTCATTGCTGCGGTGTTTCCTTGCCAGAAGCGGACGCGGATTCTATCAGGGCCACCTCTTCGCTACCCCAAAACAGAAGAGGGCGCGAATGCATTCGCGCCCTCTTCATTCAGCAGCTGGAACCGGTCAGATCAGCCGCCCTGGTTGCCCTGGCCTGCGGGGGTCGGGCCGGTCTTCTCCAAGGTCACGTCGAAGATCAGGGTTTCATTGGGCGGGAAGCCGTTGCCCGGCTGCGCCCCATAGGCGAGGCTGGACGGGATGAACAGCTTGTAGTGCGCACCGGTCTGCATGAGCATCAGGCCCTCGCGGAAGCCCGGGATCACGCCGGCCAGCGGAATCGGCACCGACTTGCCGGTCTTGGGCTCCGGATGGTCCGCCGAGGCGTCGAACTTCTCGCCGTTGACGAACGTGCCGGTGTAAGCGATCTGCACCGTATCGTTCGGACCCGGACGCGGACCACTGCCAGCCGACAGCACCTGGTACTGCAGGCCCGATGCCGTGGTCTTTACGCCGGGAGCGGTCTTGTTCTTGGCCAGGAATGCCTCGCCCGCTGCCTTGTTCTTGGCGGCGACCTCGGTGTACTGGGCCTTGGCCTTGGCCTGCAGGTTGGTGATGAACGCCTGCTTGACCTGCTTGTACTCGTCCTCGCTCATCGTCGGCTTCTGGCCGGAGAGCGCCGACTGCACCGCGCGGGCGACCGTTGCCGGGTCAACCTCGTCGCGCACCAGCGGCGGCAGCGAGCTGGCCAGGTCCCAACCCACCACGTAGCTGGCCTTGGTCTTGTCGACCGTGCCGGCAGCAGAGGACTTGGCAGCCTGCGCGTGAACGCCGGCAGTCATGCCCAACGCCACGGCCAGAGCGGCCGTCGTGAGCGTGGGACGCAGAAAATGCTTCATTCGTAACTCCCTCATATGGAATGTGCCGGCGGCGCCGGACAAGCCCCCGTGTCGGAGGCTGGCCCCGCATTGTGCGGCCGCCGCCAGCGCTTGGCAACGACGCGGAGGCTGGGACATCGAGGCCCGCGAATTGGTTCCGCGCATACCTGAACGCAGCAGACGCGAGTGCGCCTCACGGCTTTGCGATCGTGTCCCTGAGTGCTGCCTGCAAGCGCGCATGGACCTTGACCAACCCGCGCCAGAGAACCACTGCCAGCAACACACCGGCGACCACAAGTGAGATCGCGACCCCGCGTGGCGGCAGGATGGTCGAGCCCAAGGCGCTGACAAGCACTGCCAGCGCCAGCAGCGTCGCCAGCGGAATCAGCCGCGCCAGCACGCTGCGGATGGCACGGGTGTAGCCGCCTGCGTAGCTCTCGCGGATGCCGAGCTCGGCAAGCAGCATGCCGAGCGCTTCGGCCTTGCGGTAGATCGCGATCAGCAACGGCAGCGACAGAAACAATGCGCATGCCCAGATCACGGTGTGGCGTGCGTCCCGGGTGAGCCCGATCATCGAGAACCAGGTCCAGTTGTGCGCATTGATGTACGCGCCGATCACGAACAGCGTCACCACCAGCATCACGTTCACCGCGATGTGCCACAGCAGCCGGCGCACCATGGCCGCGATCATGGCGTTGTCGTCCACCGGCCGCAGGTTTTCCAGCCAGCCGCTGTAGCTGGTCGCCAGCAGCCGGGCCGATGGAGGCACCACCCGGCGCACGCCGCTGACCAGGCTGTCCGCCGAACGCACCAGATAAGGCGACACCGCCATGCAGAGCACCGACACCGCCACCGCAATCGGGTAAAGAAAGTCGCTCACCGAGCCGAGCGAAAGCCCTAATGTTGCGATGACAAAGGAGAACTCACCGATCTGCGCCATGCTCATGCCAGTGCGCACCGCGGTGCGGGGATCATGGCCGATGGCAAAGACGCCGAGCGTGCACACCGAGGCCTTGCCGATGATCACCACGGCCGCGATGGCCAGCGCCGGCAGCGCATACTGCGCCAGCATCGCAGGGTCGATCTTCAGCCCGATGGCGACGAAGAACAGCGCCGCGAACATGTCGCGTAGCGGCTCGATCAGCCGCATCACCTTTTCGGCGGCACGCGCCTCGGCCACGACCGCGCCGGCGAGGAACGCCCCAAGTGCCACGCTGAAGCCCATCCACGCCGCCAGCAGGCTGGCACCGAAGCACAGGCCGAGGGTACTGACCAGCAGCATCTCCTCCCGCTCGAACGCCGCTACGTAATCCACCAGCCGTGGCAAGAGCAGCAGGCCGAGGATCATCCCCGCCACCACGAACAGCCCCAGATGGCCGATCAGGGTGAAGGCGGTGGAGGCCGCCACCGAGCCCCCGATGGCCACGGCGGTAAGCAGCGTAAGGATGACGATGGTCAGCATGTCCTCGGCCACCAGCAGGCCTATCACCAGCCGCGCGAAGGGGAGCTCCCGCAGCCCACCCTCGGCAAGGGTGCGGGTAGCCACCATGGTCGAGGAGAGCGCAACGATGCCGCCGAGAAAAAGCGCATCAGTGCCGCCCCAGCCGAAGGCCTGGCCCAGTCCGAAGCCCAGCCAGAGCATGACCCCCACCTCGGCGACAGCAACCACCAGGATTCCTACCCCCACGCGGCGCAGCTTGCGCACGCTGAACTCCAGCCCCAGCGTGAACATCAGCAGCACTACGCCAAGGTTCGAGATGTCGTCGATGGTCCGCGGATCGGCAACCAGCACGCCCGGCGTATGCGGACCGATCAGCACGCCCGCGAGGATGTATCCAAGCAGCACCGGCTGACGCAGGCGATGAAAGAGGATGGTCGTGGCGCCGGCCACGATCATCACGATCGCCAGGTCGCGGATGAAGCCGATCTCGTGCATGCAGGTGTCCGTTGCGCAGATTCAACTAGCTTAAACGACCCGCCGGCCCGACCCCGGACGGCGACGGCACCGACCTGCACCGAGAGCGCGAAAAATCTTTTAAGAAAATGCTTGACGGATTCGCCACCCCTGCCTATTCTTTCGGGCTTCCAGCGGCGGGGCCATAGCTCAGCTGGGAGAGCGCCTGCATGGCATGCAGGAGGTCGGCGGTTCGATCCCGCCTGGCTCCACCAACTTAATTCGTCCCCATCGTCTAGAGGCCTAGGACATCACCCTTTCACGGTGGCGACCGGGGTTCGAATCCCCGTGGGGACGCCAAGTTGGAACCCGCAATGTTCGCGGCAGCGCGAACGAAGCTTGAAGCTGGAAGCAAATGTGGAGCGGTAGTTCAGTTGGTTAGAATGCTGGCCTGTCACGCCGGAGGTCGCGGGTTCGAGTCCCGTCCGCTCCGCCACTAACGGAAAGCCCGCCTAGCGCGGGTTTTTTGTTGTCTGTCATTTGACGATCCGCCCGCTCTACTCGTCGACGACAGTATCCAACGGGCCAGCCTCGGCCCGGCGGGTACAGCGCTCCAGGGTATGCAACGAGTGGCCCTGCTCGGCCAGGTACTCCAGCCAGCGCGACAGGAAGCCGTTCATGCGCAGGCGATGCTGCAACACCGTATGCGCCGGCGGAAACGGCCCGAGCACCTGCCACAGGTGCCGACCCGGGTGGCAATGCAGCGCCTCCGCCACGTGGGCGTCGGTGTACATGCGCAGCTGCGCGGACGGTGTGCGTAGTCCCGTCTGCGCATCGACGAGCCCGTAGGTCAGCTCGAGCTCACGCGTATATGGATGGCACTCCTGCACCTCCAGGTGCACGTCCAGCCCGTCGCCCACGTCCGACACATACGTCCCGGGCGCCAGCGTGTGCGGCGCAAACAGTCGCGCCAGCCGGTGGTAGTTCTCCGCATAGAGCCCCATCAGGAACTCGAATCGTCCCGGCAACAGGGCACTGCGGCGGTCAAGTACGGCGCTCATCTAATCAGGCAACTCCCGGACATCAAAACATGGTGCGCTCGATCCCGAAGCGCTCGAAGATCTTGCTGGCGATTTCCTCGATCGACACGTGGGTGGTGTTGAGGTTGGGAATGCTCTCGCGCCGCATCAGCTTGTCCGCTTGCGCGAGCTCCCACCGGCACTGCTCAAGCTTCGCGTAGCGGCTGTTGGGCCGCCGCTGTTCGCGAATCTGCGCCAAGCGGGCCGGGTCGATCGTCAGGCCGAACAGACGATCCCTGTAAGGTCGCAGCCGCACGGGCAGCTCGAGCTTGTCCAGATCGTCGTCGGTGAGCGGATAGTTGGCGGCGCTCACGCCGTAATGCAAGGCCATGTACAGACACGTGGGCGTTTTGCCCGAGCGCGACACACCCACAAGGATGAGGTCGGCCTGGGCGTAGTCCACGTCGATACCATCATCATGCGACAGCGCATAGTTGGTGGCGTTGATGCGTGCCTCGTACTTGTCGAAGTCGACCAGACCGTGCGAGCGGTTCACCGCGCCAGAGCGCTTGGCGCCCAGCTCCTCCTCCAGCGGACCGATGAAGGGCGCGAACACGTCGATCATCAGTGCGCCGCTGGTAGCGACGATGTCGCACAGGGTGCGGTCGGCCATGGTGTTCACCACGATCGGCCGGTCACCGGTCTGGGCGTAGCGGGTCTTGATGCGCAGGGCGGCGGCCTCGGCCTTTTGCGCATCATCGACGAACGGTAGGCGATGCTTGTCGAATTCAAGCCCTTCGAACTGCGCCAAGATGCTGTTGCCGATTGTCTCTGCGGTAATACCAGTGGAATCTGAGATGAAAAAAACGGTTCGCTGCATGAGTCGTTCCCGGCACCTTCATAGGGCATGTTCCGCACCTTAGCGCATGCTTCTGGTGCTTTGTTGGCTTGATTTTCGAGACACTGGTATTGAGGTGGCGCGGCAGCGGCCCGGAGTGGTCTTCTTGTGCCATGCGTCATTTTTCATCGACAATACCAGTTCTTTGTCGCCTGCTTTTCCCGGCAGTGCAGTGCCCACCCCACACCTCGCGAGGAGATCCATCTTGAACGATCTGGTGCTTTGGCTCGACCACCTGCGCATGACCGACCTGGGCAAGGTCGGCGGCAAGAATGCGTCGCTAGGCGAAATGATCGGCAACCTGGCCAAGCTTGGCGTGTCGGTGCCCGGCGGCTTCGCAACCACCGCCGATGCATTCCAGCAGTATCTAGACAAGAGTGGCGTGGCCGCGCGCATCCAGGCGCGTCTGGCGAATCTGGACGTCGACGACGTGGATGCGCTGACCACCGCCGGCCGCGAGATCCGCTCGTGGGTGGTCGAGACGCCGCTCCCGCAGGAGCTGGACCAGGCGATCCGGCAGGCGTACGTCAAGCTGTGCGAAGACGCCGGTAGCAACGACATCGCGGTGGCCGTGCGCTCCTCGGCCACGGCGGAGGATCTGCCCGACGCCTCGTTCGCCGGCCAGCAGGAAACCTTCCTCAATATCCGGGGCGCGAGCGGCGTGATGTTCACGCTGGATACCGAATCGGGGTTCCGCGACGTGGTGTTCATCACCTCCTCCTGGGGCCTGGGTGAGCTGGTGGTGCAGGGCGCGGTGAACCCGGACGAGTTCTACGTGCACAAGCCGATGCTGGCGGCGGGCAAGCCGGCGATCCTGCGCCGGCGCCTGGGCTCGAAGCTGCAGAAAATGACTTTTTCGACGGAGGCATCGGCGGGCAAGTCGGTGCGCACCGAAAACCTGCCGCCCGCCGAGCGCGACCGATTTTCCCTCACGGA
>NZ_DASSAB010000019.1:0-19563 GCF_035685805.1 Dyella sp. | reverse complement strand
GGGGTGCCGGCGCGGCGTGACAGCCCCGGCCCACTTTGCCACTATCGTGGTTTTCGATAGCGGCGATCCTCGCCGCACAGGGGTTGATCGATGGCAAACCAGAGTTCCATCCGCCGCGACGTGGGGCCGATGGCCCTGATGTTCACCGGGCTCGGCTCGATCATCGGCTCGGGCTGGCTGTTCGGTGCCTGGAACGCAGCCAAGCTGGCCGGCCCCGGCGCGATCTGGGCGTGGGTGCTGGGCGCGGTGATCATCATGTCGATCGCGCTGACCTATGCCGAGCTCGGCGCGATGTTCCCCGAGTCCGGCGGCATGGTGCGTTACGGCCACTACTCGCACGGCTCGCTGGTCGGCTTCGTGGCCGGCTGGGCCAACTGGATCGCGATCGTCTCGGTGATCCCGGTGGAGGCGGAGGCCTCGGTGCAGTACATGGCCGGCTGGAAATGGCAGTGGGCGCAGGATCTCTACCACGTGGTGCCGGGCCAGCATGGCGAGCTCAGCCAGCTGGGTATCGGCATCGCGGCGGTGCTGGTGATCGTCTACTTCATGCTGAACTACTGGAGCGTCAAGCTGTTTGCCAGCTCCAACTCGCTGATCACCCTGATCAAGCTGATCATCCCCGCCGCTACCGGCATTGCGCTGATCGCCAGCGGCTTCCACACCGAGAATTTCTCCGTCGGCATCAACGGTGGCGGCCACACCAACGACTTCGCGGCGATCCTTACCGCGGTGGCCACGGCCGGCATCGTGTTCAGCTTCAACGGCTTCCAGAGTCCGGTGAACCTGGCCGGCGAGGCGCGCAACCCCGGGCGCAGCATTCCGTTCGCGATCATCGGCGCGATCGTGCTGGCCACCATCGTCTACGTGCTGCTGCAGGTGGCCTACCTCGGCTCGGTGCCGCAGGAAATGCTGGCCAAGGCCGGCTGGCACGGCATCAACTTCAGCTCGCCGTTCGCCGAGCTGGCGGTGCTGGTCAACCTCAACTGGCTGGCGATCCTGCTGTACGCCGACGCGTTCGTGAGCCCCAGCGGCACCGGCATGACCTACACCGCCACCACCGCCCGCATGATCTACGGCATGGAACGCAACGGCACGCTGCCGCGCATCTTCGGCACGGTGGATCCGAAGTCGGGCGTGCCGCGCCCGGCGATGTGGCTGAACCTGGTGGTGTCGTTCCTGTTCCTGTTCTTCTTCCGCGGCTGGGATTCGCTGGCCGCGGTGATCTCGGTGGCGACGATCATTTCCTACCTCACCGGCCCGGTCAGCGTGATGACCCTGCGCCGAACCGCGCCGGAGCTGCATCGCCCGTTCCGCCTGGCCGGGCTGCCGGTGATCGCGGCGATTGCGTTCATCATGTCGGCCGAGCTGCTGTACTGGGCCAAGTGGCCGCTGACCGGCGAGATCATCCTGCTGATGGTGGTGGCCCTGCCGGTGTACTTCTACTACCAGGCCAAGCACGGCTGGCAGGATTTCGGCCGCTCGCTCAAGGGCGCGTGGTGGCTGGTGGCCTACCTGATCACGCTGGCCGCGGTGTCCTATGTCGGCAGCGCGAAGTTCGGCGGCCTGGACTACATCCACTACGGCTGGGATCTGGCGCTGGTGGCGGTGATCGGGCTGGTGTTCTTCCTGTGGGGGGTGAAATCGGGCTGGCGCACGCCGTCGATCGAGGCCGAGCGCATGGAGGCCGCCACCCATCCGGACGACCTGCAGATTCCACCGGACGAGGACGAAGCCGAGCGCGTCACCGGCCACCGCTGAGGTCGCGCGACGACAACCGATGAAGCGAAAACGCACGGCTGGGCCGTGCGTTTTCGTTTCCAGCTGTCGAATCGCCGCGATGTGGATCGTCGTCTTGCCACCCACTGACCAAGGAACCTGCCGTGCACGCCACTGACCGCCCCCGCGCCGCCCTCACCCTCGCCTGCGGCATGCTCGCCGCGCTCGCCAGCGCCACCGCCAGCGCCACCGCCAGCGCGACGCCGGTGACCTACACGATCGACCCGGACCACACCTACCCGAGTTTCGAGGCCGACCACATGGGCGGCTTGTCGGTATGGCGCGGCAAGTTCAACACCAGCCGCGGCACGGTGACCCTGGATCGCGCCGCGCAGAGCGGCAGCGTCGACGTCACGGTGGACATGGCGAGCGCGGACTTTGGCCAGGACAAGCTCAATGCGATGGCGCAGGGGCCCGAGCTGTTCGACGCCGGCAAGTGGCCGCAAGCGCATTACGTGGGGCAGCTCGCCGGCTTTCGCGATGGCGCGCCGACCCGGGTGGAGGGCACGCTGACGCTGCACGGGGTCAGCCATCCGCTCACGCTCACCATCGGCAGCTTCAAGTGCATGCCGCATCCGATGTTCAAGCGCGAGGTGTGCGGCGCCGACGCGCTGGCCACGTTCAAGCGCGACGCGTACGGCATGTCCGCCGGCAAGGATTACGGCTTCAACATGGACGTGACGCTGCGGATCCAGGTCGAGGCGATCGAGGCCGCCAGGTGATCGCGGCGCCGCCCCGCGCCGGATCCACTGCCCGCCCTCGCCGGGCGGCGACGATGCAGGGAGATTACCGATGACCGCCCACGCCCCCGCCCGCCGCGACTGGCTGGCCTTCTACGTGCTGTGCATGGGCGTGCTGATGATCGTGCTGGACACCACGATCGTGAATGTGGCGCTGCCCTCGATCAAGGGCGACCTCGGCTTCTCCGAGACTGCGCTGGCGTGGGTAGTCAACGCCTACATGCTCACCTACGGCGGCTTCCTGCTGCTGGCCGGGCGGCTGGGCGATCTGCTCGGTCACCGCCGCGTGTTCCTGATCGGCCTCGCCGCGTTCACGCTGGCCTCGCTGGCCTGCGGGCTGGCGACCGCCCGCGGCGTGCTGGTGATGGCGCGGGCGGCGCAGGGGCTGGGCGGTGCGGTGGTTTCGGCAGTGGCGCTGTCGCTGATCATGGACCTGTTCACCGAGGCCGGCGACCGCGCCCGGGCGATGGGCATCTACGGCTTCGTCAGCGCCGGTGGCGGCAGCATCGGCGTGCTGCTGGGCGGCCTGCTCACCAGCGCCCTGAGCTGGCACTGGATCTTCCTGGTGAACCTGCCGATCGGCGCGGCGGTGGCACTGGCCACGCTGCGACTGGTGCCCGGCACGCGCAAGACGTACGCGGGCCGGCTCGACGTGGCCGGTGCGATCAGCGTGACGCTGGCACTGACCCTGGCGACCTACGCCACCGTCAATGGCAACGAGGCCGGCTGGACCTCGCCGCGCACGCTGGGCGTGCTGGCGGCGGCGCTGGCAATGGCGGCGATCTTCATCGTGGTGGAGATGCGGGTGCGTACCCCGTTGATCCCGCTGGGGCTGTTCCGCCATCGCAATCTCAGCGTGGCCAGCCTGATCGGCGTGCTGTGGTGCGCCGCGATGTTTGCCTGGTTCTTCCTCTCGGCGCTGTACATGCAGCAGGTGCTCGGCTACGACCCGTTCCGGGTGGGGCTGGCCTTCCTGCCCGCGAATCTGGTGATGGCGGCCTGCTCGGTCGGGCTGTCGGCGCGGCTGGTGATGCGCTTCGGCATCCGCCTGCCGCTTGCTGCCGGGCTGACGATCGCGGCGCTGGGGCTGGCGCTGTTCGCGCGCGCGCCGCTGGACGGGCGGTTCGTGGTCGACGTGCTGCCGGCGATGACGCTGCTGGGCCTGGGCGCGGGGATCGCCTTCAATCCGGTGCTGCTGGCCGCCATGGGCGACGTCGCCCCGGATCAGTCGGGGCTGGCCTCGGGCGTGGTCAACACCGCCTTCATGATGGGCGGCGCGCTCGGTCTGGCGGTGCTGGCCAGCCTGGCCGCCGCCAGGACAGGTTCGTTGCAGGCGGCCGGCAGCTCGGCACTGGCCGCGCTCAACGGCGGCTATCACCTGGCATTTCTGGCCGGCGCCTGTGCCGCGGCTGCGGCCGCGCTGTGCGGCGCCGTGCTGTTGCGTCCGCACGCACCGTCAGACGAAGCGGCAGCCGCTGCCGGCCACTAGCGCCGCCGCCCCGATCCCGGGGCGGGGACGGACTCAGTTCAGTGCCAGCACGTCGCCCAGCAGCGCCTGTGCGGTGACCTCCGGACCGGCGCCCGGCCCCTGGATCACCAGCGGCTGGGTGTTGTAGCGGGTGGTGGTGAGCGCGAACTGGTTGTCGGTGCCGTAAAGCCGTGCGGCCGGATGCGTGGCCGGCACTTCGACCAGGCCCACACGGGCGCGGCCCCGCTGGTTGAGGCGGGCGAGGTAGCGCAGCACGTGGCCGCGCTCGCGCGCCTCGGCGGCGCGTGCGGCAAGCGGCGCGTCGAGTTCCTCGAGGCGATCGAGGAAGGCCTCGGTGGACAGCGGGCGGAGCGCCTCGGGCACCAGGCTCTCCACTTCCACCTCGTCGGTGTTGAGCGAGAAGCCGGCGTGGCGGGCGAGGATCAGCAGCTTGCGCGCCACGTCCTCGCCCGAGAGGTCGGAACGGGGATCGGGCTCGGTGTAGCCAAGCCGGCGCGCCTCGCCCAGCAACGCCGAGAACGGCGCGCTGCCGTCGTACTGGTTGAACAGGTACGAGAGCGACCCGGAGAACACGCCCTCCAGCGTGAGCAGGGCATCGCCGCACTGGCGCAGGCGACGCAGGGTGGACAGCACCGGCAGGCCGGCGCCGACGGTGGCCGAATCGCCATAGCGCGCGGCGCCGGCGGTGGCCGCCTGCAGCGCACGCCAGCCGGTGAGTTCGCCACCGGCCAATGCCTTGTTGGCGGTGACCACGTGGTAGCCGCGCTCCAGCCATTCGGTGTGGCGCGCGGCCAGCGACGCATTGGCGGTGGCATCGACGATCACCTTCGTCGCCACGCCGCTGGCATCCAGCGCGGCCAGCAGCGCCGCGTTGTCGCGCGCGTCGCCCTGGCTCCTGAGTTGCTCGCGCAGCCCGCGGCTGGCGAGCTGCGCGGGATCGGTCTGCTGGCGCGTCGAGTTGGCTGCACCGACCAGCCGGATGCGCGCCGCGGCCGGCGTGCACAGCAGCTTGAGCAGGGCGCCACCGACCACACCGGTGCCGAGCAGCACGATGGCGGCGGCCGGGGCTTCGGCGGGCGCCTTGAGCGGGGGCGACACGCCGCTCAGCTTGTCCGCCACCACCGCGTTCATGCGCGCACCTTGCGTTTGGAGGCGCCCACGCCGGCGGCGCGACGCAGGGCAGCGTCGAGATCGCGCAGCAGGTCGTCGCCGTCCTCGATGCCCACCGACAGGCGCAGCAGGGTGTCGGCGATGCCGGCGGTGCGGCGCGCCTCGGGCGCCATCGAGGCGTGGGTCATCGAGGCGGGGTGGGCGATCAGGCTCTCCACGCCGCCGAGCGATTCGGCCAGCGAGAAATACTCCAGCCCGTCGACGAAGGCGGCGATCTCTTCCACCTCGCCATGCAGCTCGAAGCTGAGCATGGCGCCGAAACCCTGCTGCTGGCGGCCGGCCAGCGCGTGGCCGGGATGCTCGGCGAGCCCGGGGTAGTAAACCTTGCGCACGGCGCCGTGGCGGGCCAGGTGCTCGGCCACGCGGGAGGCGTTCTCCTCGTGCTGGCGCAGGCGCACGCCCAGCGTGCGCAGGCCGCGCAGGGTGAGGTAGCTGTCGAACGCGCCGCCGGTGAGACCGTTGCAGTTGCCCCACCACTTGATCTGCTCGGCCAGCTCGCTCGTGCGCGCCACCACCGCGCCGCCGACCACGTCGCTGTGGCCGTTGATGTATTTGGTGGTGGAGTGGACGACGAGATCCGCGCCCAGCGCCAGCGGCTGCTGCAGCGCCGGCGAGAGGAAGGTGTTGTCCACCACCACCAGCGCGCCGACCGCGTGCGCGGCATGGGCCACGTGGCGGATGTCGGTGATGCGCAGCAGCGGGTTGGACGGCGTTTCCACCCATACCAGCGCCGGCTTCTTCGCCAGGCCGGCGGCGAGCGCGGCGGGATCGGTGAGATCGGCGAAGGCGACCGTGAAGCGCCCCTTCTTCGCCCATGCGTCGAGCAAGCGCCAGGTGCCGCCGTAGCAGTCGTGCGCGGCCAGCACGGTGGCGCCGGCGGGCACCAGCTCCAGCGCCAGCGCCACGGCGGACATGCCGCTGGAGGTGATCACCGCGCCGGCGCCCTGCTCCAGGTCGGCCAGCGCCTCGCCGAGCAGGTCTCGGGTGGGGTTGCCGCTGCGCGAGTAGTCGTAGGCGCGCTTGCCGCCCAGGCCCGTGAAGCTGTAGTTGGTCGACAGGTGCAGCGGCGGCACGACGGCGCCGTGCTGGGTGTCCGACTCGATGCCGGCGCGGACGGCGCGGGTGCTGGGGGCGGCGATGGTCATGGCGTATTCGATTCCATAAACGTGAAAGACGAGACGATCAGCAACACAGCGCCTGGCGCAGCAGGGGCGCGAGGCGGTCGGTTTCCTTGAGGAAGCCGTCGTGGCCGTAAGGCGACTCCACCACTTCCAACGTGGCCGGGCCGGCGAGGCGACGCTGCAGTTCGCACAGGTCGGCCAGCGGCACCAGCCGGTCCGACGGGAAGCCGATCAGCGTGGCCGGGGTGGGAACCGACTCGGGCGCCACGTCGTGCAGGTCGATCGACTCGGACAGCGCCAGGAAGCGCTCAGCGTCGAAGCGCTCGACAAAGCGGCGGCCGGCCCGGTCGAGGTAGTCCTCCACCGGGAAGTGGAAGCGGTCTTCACGCAGCTCCGGCGCGGCGGAGAAGCGGCGCGCGAATTCCTCGCTGCCGCGGTAGGTGGTCATGGCCAGCTGGCGCGCCAGGCTCAGCGCCTCGTCCAGCTGCCCGCTGGACTGGCCCAGCCGCACGATGCCGCGCTGCACGCTGCGCAGGGCGGTGGAGATGGGGTGCGCGCGATGCGCGCCGGCCAGCAGCACCAGTCGATCCAGCTGCCACGGATGCGCCTTGGCGAACGCCAGCGCCACCATGGCGCCGTAGGACGAACCGACGAAGGCCGCGATGCGGCCGATGCCCAGCGCGTCGATCAGGGCGCTGATCGCATTGGCCTGGTCGGCGCTGGAGATCGCTGTAGCGTCACCCAGATCGGTCGGGCTCAGCCAGTCGATGGACAGCACGCGGTACTGCTCCAGGTCGATCGCCTTGCCCTCGCCCACCAGCGCCTGCCACCAGCCCGGCTGGGCGGCGCCGTCGGCGGCGATCACGTCGCGGCTGGCCGAGATGCCGCCCTGCACCACCACGGTGGGCGCATCCGGCGCGCCGGCCCACAGGTAGCTCACCTCCACCCCGCAGCGACCGCCGCCGTAGGTGGGCTCGATGCTGACGCGACGGCTGCAGCGCTGCGCGGTGAGCGCGTTGCGCGGCGCCGGCGTGGCAACAGCCAGCTGCGGCTGGGCGGAAGCAATGGGGAGATGGGCAAGCTGGGCGGACATCGGACTCTCCTGTGGCATCGCACCTGCGGAGAGTCGAGGGAGTGGCCCACGGCGGACGCTGCACAGCGCCCGAAGCGACACCCCATCTACCGGTCGCACCCGTGGGCGCTCCGCAGGAGTTGGCACCGTCGCAGGAAACGCTCCTGCAGGTTGCCCCGGCTTCAAAGGGCCTGTCCCTCAGCCGGTCTCGATGAGTGGGTTGCACTTTAGGGGCGCTATCGCACCCGTGTCAACAGACGTCTAGACGTCTATACGCCCATATGCGAAATGGTCATGTATCGGTCGATGCACCTGAAACCTTCACGCCGGCCGCGGACCGTTGGCACCAGGCTGCACGCGCTGCGTCGGCACGGGCCGCCCAAGATCGCCGCCGGCCAGGGGAGCTCGGGCAGTCGCTGAGGCCTGGCCGGCAGGTTCTTGCGGCACCGGCGCACCGTGCGGCCGCTCCGCCGCCCGGCAGGCCAACTGCTACGCTTCGCGCATGCCTCTCCTCCCCGATCTTTCCGCGCTGGACAACCGCCTGCAGCGCGACGGCTTCGCCTTTCTGACCGCCCGCGTGATGGCCGGCCTGCTCGAGGCGCCGACGGCGCTGGCCGACTGGCCCGCCTTCGTCGCCAGCTGGAACGCGCTGGCGCCGGACCGCTACCTCGCCGCGCAGGGGCGTCATCGCCGCCGCCGGCACGCCACCTTTGCCGTGGGCGACGACGGGGTGCTGGTGCGCGCGCCGCACCAGCCGCACTTCCAGAGCCTCACCTACAACCCACTGCAGGGTGACATCCAGCGCTGGTTCGAGCCGATCGAGCCGGCGGTCGCCGACGGCGCCAGCCTGCGCCGCATCCTGGCCTTCTGCCAGGCGCTGTTCGGCGCACTGGCCGGGCACGCGGGTGGCTGGCACGTCGAAGTGCACCAGTTCCGCATTGAGGCGAAGGTCAGCGAGGCGGGCGAGCCGACGCCCGAGGGGGTGCACCGTGACGGCGTCGACTACGTGCTGGTGCTGATGGTGGACCGCCAGAACATCGAAAGCGGCACCACCACCATCCACACCGCCGACGGCACCGAGCTGGGCAGCTTCACCCTGGTCGAACCGCTCGATGCCGCCCTGGTGGACGATGCCCGCGTATTCCACGGCGTCACCCCGGTGACCCCGCTGGACCCGAGCCTGCCGGCGCATCGCGACGTGCTGGTGGTGACGTTCCGGGCCACTCCGGACCGTCCGTGACCACCGACCGCCGCCCCACTCCCGCCGGCGACACCGGGGCTGCAGCCAGCAAGGTGGCGCAAGTGACGCTGGCGTTCTGGATCATGAAGATCTGCGCCACCACTTTGGGCGAGACGGCCGGCGACCAGCTGTCGATGACCATGCACCTGGGCTACGGCGCGAGCACCCTGGTCCTGCTTGCGGCGTTCGCGGTGACCGTGGTGCTGCAGATGGGCGCGCGGCGCTTTCATCCGGCGCTTTACTGGTCGGTCATCCTCACCACCAGCACCGCCGGCACCACGCTGTCGGACTTCATGGATCGCACGCTGCGACTGGGCTACGCCCGCGGCGCCGCCCTGCTCGCCGGGACGCTCGTGGCGGTACTGGTGAGCTGGCGGGCCAGCACCGGATCGTTGTCGGTCGACAGCATCCGCAGCCGTCGGAGCGAAGCGTTCTACTGGGCGGCGATCTTGGTGTCCAACACGCTCGGCACGGCGCTGGGCGACTTCCTTGCAGACGACTCGGGGCTGGGATTCCTGGGCGGCGCGACACTGATCGGCGGCGGCATTGCGCTGACGGCACTGGCATGGCGCATTACCCGCCTCGACCGGGTAGCGCTGTTCTGGTGCGCGTTCGTGCTGACCCGGCCGTTTGGCGCGACGTTTGGCGACCTGCTGACCAAACCGGTCGCTGCGGGCGGGCTGGACCTGGGCACCGCGGCGGCCTCGGTGGTGCTGGCCGTGCCGCTGGTGGCGCTGGTGGCGTGGAGCAGCTGGCGCAGCAGGCGAGCCGAGCCCGCCTAGCTCGGGGCGACAGAGGCGGAAAGTTGCGAGACTGGGCGCTCTCACCTCATGCAGGAACGCCCGTGACCCTGGCCGCCTCCGTCGTCATTGCCATCATCGCCCTCATGCACGGCTGGTTTCTGGTGCTGGAGATGTTCCTGTGGAACCGTCCGTCGGGCCGCAAGGCGTTCGGCCTCACGCCGGAATTCGCCGAGCAGTCAAAGGTGCTGGCCGCCAACCAGGGTCTGTACAACGGCTTCCTCGCCGCCGGGCTCGCCTGGGGCTTGTGGCTGGGCGGCAGCGAAGGGCTGCAAGTGAAGCTGTTCTTCCTCGGCTGCGTGCTGGTGGCCGGGCTGTACGGCGGACTCACCGCCACGCGCAAGGTGCTGTGGATCCAGGCTGCGCCGGCCGCGCTGGGACTGGCGCTGCTGCTGCTCGGCGACACCCCGCCGGCGGCGCCCTGACACGCGGCCGGCACGCAACCGGCTACCATCTGGTGCTATTCCCATCGAAAGGCTGCGGCATGTCCCACGGGTCCACCCATTGCCGGGACGATGCCCCTCGTTCTGCACCCCACCCCGGCGAGCGCCTCGCCTTCAACGGCGACAACAGCTTCCAGCGTGAGCTGCGCCGCCGCGTGGAGGCGGACTTCAGGCAGCGCGACTGTGCCCAGCGCGACAGTGCCGCGATGTATGCCAAGACCGCGGTCATCCTTGCGGTGTTCGCCGCCTCGTACGTGGCACTGGTGTTCTTCGCGCAGGCCTGGTGGCAGGTGCTGCCGCTGACCCTGCTGCTGGGCACGGCGATGGCCGGCATCGGCTTCAACATCATGCACGACGGTGGTCACCAGGCGTATTCGCGGCATCGCTGGGTGAACAAGATCATGGCGTTCACGCTCGACCTGGTCGGCGGCAGCTCCTACATCTGGCAGTGGAAGCACGCGCGCTACCACCACACGTACGTGAACATCGCCCAGCACGACAGCGACATCGACCTGGGCATCCTCGGGCGGCTGTCGCCGGAGCAGCCGCGGCGGCCCTGGCACCGCTTCCAGCACATCTACCTGTGGGTGCTCTACACGGTGACGGCGATCCGCTGGCACCTGTACGGCGACTTCCGCGACATGATCACCGGCCGCATCGGCGAGCGGCCGTTCGACCGGCCGCGCGGGTGGGACCTGGCGCTGTTCGTGCTGGGCAAGCTGGTCTTCTTCACACTGGCCTTCGGGCTGCCGCTGGCTTTCCACCCGGCAGGCACCGTGGTGCTGTTCTACGCGGCGGTCTCGGCGGTCGCGGGTTTCCTGCTGGCGATCGTGTTCCAGCTGGCGCACGTGGTCGAGGAAGCGGATTTCCCGCAGCCCGATGGCGCCAGCGGCCGGGTCGAGACGCCCTGGGCGATCCACCAGCTGCAGACCACGGTGGATTTTGCCCGCGACAACCGCGTGCTCAGCTGGCTGATCGGCGGGCTGAATTTCCAGGTGGAGCATCATTTGTTCGTGCGCATCAGCCACGTGCACTATCCGGCCGTGGCCAGGGTGGTCGAGGCGACCTGCCGCGAGTTCGGCGTGCCCTACCATGCGCACCACACGTTTTTCGCGGGCGTAGCCTCGCACTATCGCTGGCTGCGTCGGCTCGGTGCCGCACCAGCCACAGCGCCGGCGGTCACGGCGGCGGCGCTGGCGGCCGAGCCGCTGACCGCGCCCTGATTGGAGAGGAGGCCGCATGTCCGCTGATCCCCGCGAGGCGGTGGGACGCAAATTCGACCCCGCGCTGATCGAACGCGCCCGGGAACGCAGCTGGCAGGTGCTGGCGGACATCCGCGCCCGCATGCGGCCGGGAATCAACGAGGAACAGGCCAAGGCCATGGCGGCGCAGGTCTTCGCCGAGCATGGGGTGGAGCGCATCTGGCACCCCACGCTGATCCGCATCGGCGCCAACACGGTCAAGACCTGGCGCCAGCGCTCCGACCCGACCGTACGGCTGGGCGAGAACGACAGCTATTTCATCGACCTGGGGCTGGTGTTCGACCGTCACGAGGGCGACGTGGGTGACACGTTCGTGGTGGGCGACGCGCCCCGGCGGCAGGAATGCGCCGACGCAGCCCGCCGCCTGTTCGGTGAGGTCGCCGACGCCTGGCGCAGCCGCGGCCTGAGCGGCCAGGCTCTGTACGGGTTCGCCGGCGAGCGCGCCGCAGCCCTGGGCTGGCGCTTCAACCATGCCACCAAGGGCCACCGGATCGGCGACTACCCGCACTCGGTGCACAAGGGCGGCGCGCTCGACTCGCTGGATGCGAAGCCCAGCGGCGGACGCTGGATCCTGGAGATCCAGATCGCCCACCCCAGCGAGCCGTTCGGCGCGTTCTACGAAGACCTGCTGTCGGCCTGACCGGCTGCCTCGGGCGGCCGCCGCAGCGGCTCGCGGGTAAAGCCGGGGGACGGGCGCGGATGTACCATCACCCGATCAGTGCGGCGGACCCCGGTCCGCTGGCGCCGCGCCGGGACCTGGCGGCGTGCCCGCAGGCGGCACACCGGCCGGCGCGTCGCCACCGGCTGAACGCAGGGCTCTGATTTGTCGCCTTTTCCGGCTATAATCGCCGGTTTGACGCACCTGCGCCCTGTCCAGACGGGAGCGGTGCACGCACCGCCAACGCAAGCGCAAGACATTTCCTGGGGCAGCAGAGCGCTGTCCTGCTCCTGCTTCTCCTAAAACGCACCCTACGGAACTCCGACAGTGGCCAGACAGAAACCCCTCAATCTCTTCCGCAACATCGGCATCATTGCGCACATCGACGCGGGCAAGACCACGACGACCGAGCGCGTGCTGTATTACACCGGCAAGAAGCACCAGATCATCGACGTCCATGACACCAAGGACGGCAAGGGCTCGACCACCACCGATTATCTGGAGCAGGAGCGCAAGCGCGGCATTACCATCCAGTCGGCCGCCGTGTCGACCGAGTGGAAGGGCCACCAGATCAACGTGATCGACACCCCCGGGCACGTGGACTTCACCATCGAGGTGAACCGTTCGCTGCGCGTGCTGGACGGCGCCGTGGTGGTGTTCGACGGCGTGGCCGGCGTGGAGCCGCAGACCGAGACCAACTGGCGCCTGGCCGACCAGTACAACGTGCCGCGCATGTGCTACATCAACAAGATGGACCGCATCGGTGCGAACTTTAAGCACTGCGTGACCGGCATCCGCAACCGCCTGGGCGCCAACGCGCTGCTGTGCCAGATCCCGCTCGGCAGCCATGACGAGTTCATGGGCATGGCCGACCTGATCGCCGGCGTGGGCTACATCTGGCAGGCCGACGACAAGGACAGCCCGTGGGAGACCATCCCGCTGGACCAGATCGCCGACCACCCGAAGGTGAAGGCGCTGTCCTCCTCCGGCGACAAGGAGTGGGTGGCCAACCTGGCAAAGCTGCGCGAGGAAGCGATCGAAGGCGCGGTCGAGATGGACGACGACGCCATGGACGCCTACCTCACCTCGGGCGAGATCCCCTCGCTGGACAAGCTCAAGGCATGCATCCGCAAGGGTTGCGTGGCCGGCAAGCTGGTGCCCGTGTTCTGCGGCTCGTCCTACCGCAACAAGGGCGTGCAGCAGCTGCTGGACGGCGTCATCGACTACATGCCGTACCCGGGCGAGAACGGCGGCATCTCGATGGTGGACGAGGACGGTAACGTCATCGGCGAGCAGGAAGTGACCGACGACGCACCGGCGCGCGCGCTGGCGTTCAAGGTGATCAACGACCAGTTCGGCACCCTCACCTTCTGCCGCATCTACTCCGGCGTGATCAAGAAGGGCGATACGCTGCAGAACGTGACCCGCGGCAAGAAGGAGCGCGTGGGCCGCATCGTGGAAGTGCAGGCCAACGCCACCAAGGAAATCGACGAGGTTCGCGCCGGCGACATCTGCGCCTTCGTCTCGATGAAGGAAACCGAGACCGGTGACTCGCTGAGCGATCCGGCCCATCCGGCCCTGCTCGAGCGCATGCGCTTCCCCGACCCGGTGATCAGCGTGTCGGTCGAGCCGAAGAGCCGCAACGACGTCGACAAGATGTCCACTGCGCTCTACAAGATGGTCAAGGCGGACCCGTCGCTGCGGATGGAAGTGGACAAGGAAACCGGCCAGACCGTGCTCAAGGGCATGGGCGAGCTGCACCTGGAAATCACCATCGACCGCATGCGCACCGAGCTGGGCGTGGACGCGAACATGGGCAAGCCCAAGGTCAGCTTCCGCGAGGCCTTCGGCGGCACCGTCGAGCACACCTACACTCACAAGAAGCAGTCCGGCGGTTCGGGCCAGTTCGCCGAAGTGAAGATGGTGTTCGAGCCGGGTGAGCCGGGTTCGGGCGTGGTGTTCGCCGACGAGATCGTCGGTGGCCGCGTGCCGCGCGAGTACATCCCGGCCGTGCAGCATGCGATCGAGGTGGAGTCCCGCCAGGGCCAGGTCGCCGGTTACGAAGTGCTGGACTTCAAGGCACGCCTGATCGACGGCAAGTACCACGACGTCGACTCGTCGGCACTGGCGTTCGAAATTGCCGCGCGCGCCTGCTTCCGCGAAGCCCAGCGCATGTCCAAGCCGAAGCTGCTCGAGCCGATCATGAATCTCGAAGTGGTCACCGAGTCGGAGTACCTGGGTGACGTGATCGGCGACATCAACCGCCGTCGCGGCAGCATCTCCGACCAGGGCCAGAAGGGTACGTCGGCGTTCGTGCAGGGCTTCGTGCCGCTGTCGGAAATGTTCGGCTACATCAACTTCCTGCGCTCGGCCACCAGCGGCCGCGGCAACTTCACGATGATCTTCGATCATTACGAGGAAGTGCCGGCCAGCATGGTCGACAAGCTGATGGAGAAGGAAGCGAAGTAAGCCTTCGCCTCCGCAGCACGCCGGCCTCGCAGTCGGCGTCTAAGAAAGCCCGGGGAGTGATCCCCGGGCTTTTTTTATGCCGCCACGGTGGCTACCGATGCGCTTCAACGCCCCGCCACGCATACTCAGGCCTCCTGTCAGCCACCCGGGGGAACCGTGATGAATACTGCCCATGCCCTGCGGCACGCACTGATCGCCGCTGCCTGCTGCATTACCCCGGGACTCACGGCGGCCGCTTCGCCTTCCGCGCAGGACCTGCCGCAGACCATGACGATGCTGCGCCACGCGATCGGTGTCCCGACCGTCGCAGGGCGGCACCAGGTGCCGGTGCTGGCGGCCTACTTTGCCGATCAACTGAAGGCTGGCGGCATCCCGGCTAGCGATATAGAGATCATCCCGGTGGGCGAAACCGCCGCACTGGCTGCGCGCTATCGCGGCACGGGAGAGGGCAAGCCGATCCTGCTGTCCGGCCACATGGACGTGGTGGCCGCGAAGCGGGCCGACTGGACGCGCGACCCGTTCTCGCTGGTGGAAGAAGACGGCTATCTCTACGGCCGCGGCACGGCCGACATGAAGACTGCCGCGGTGGTGCTGGTGCAGACACTGATCCGCCTCAAGCGCGAAGGATTCAAGCCGAAGCACGACCTGATCCTGCTGCTGTCCGGCGACGAGGAAACCACCATGGCCAGCACGCGCGAGCTGGCCAGGCGCTTCCACGACGCCGAGTTTCTCTTGAACGCCGACGCCGGCGGCGGCACCCTGGACCCGGCCAGCGGCAAGCCGGTGGTGTACCAGATCCAGGCCGCCGAAAAGACCTATGCGGATTTCCGCATCACCCTCACCTCGCCCGGCGGCCACTCCAGCGAGCCGACCGCCGACAACGCCATCTACCGCCTGGCCAAGGTGATCGACCGCGTGGCGGGCTACGCCTTTCCGCCGATGATCAACGACATCACCCGCGCCTCGCTGCGCGCCACCGGCGCCCACACGCCCGGCGCGCTGGGCAAGGCGATGACGCGCTTTGCCGACCATCCGGATGACGCCGCCGCGGCCGCCACCATCTCCGCCGATCCGGCCTACGTGGGGCAGATCCGCACCACCTGCGTGGCGACCATGCTCGACGGCGGCCACGCGCTCAACGCGCTGCCGCAGAGTGCCAGCGTCAACGTCAATTGCCGCATCTTCCCCGGCACGCCGGTTGCGGCGGTACGCGACACCCTGGTCAAGGTGATCGACGACCGCAGCGCGACCGTGTCCGTGCTGCCGCCCCCGCCGGTGGAAAGCCCCGCCTCGCCGCTGCGCGAGGACGTGATCGCCGCCGTCACCGATGCCGTACACGCACGTTTTCCCGACGTGGAGATCGCCCCCGGCATGTCCGCTGGCGCCTCCGACAGCATGTACTTCCGCAACGCCGGCGTACCCAGCTACGGCGTCGATGCCGCCTTCACCAAGCCTGACGACACCTTTGCCCACGGCCTCAACGAGAAGCTGCCGGCCTCCGAGGTCGAGGCCGGCCTGGCGTTCTGGCATCGGGTGCTGACGCAGCTGGCGAGATAACGAGTTGCCGGCGGGGCTGCGCTGCGCCCACGATCGTCGTCGTCAGACAAGCGGGTGATGGCAACTCCACCATCCAGTGCGGCAGATTCAGCAGACCCCGCCCGTGCATTCGGACAGTCGACGTCTCATGAAACGTGCGCCTCACACGCGCGCTGCATCTGCGTCTGCAGCGCGCCGGGGTTCTCGGAACTGGCATAGATGGTCTCTATCACGCCCAGCAGCCCCGGTCCGAGTGTCTTGGGGCCAAAGCGGGAGATGAAACGACGCTGCGGTACGTGATCGTCGCGCGCCTCCGCCGCCATCTTCACCAGCGCGCCGAAGTTCTCGCACCGCTTGAGCTGC
Source organism: Dyella sp. (assembly GCF_035685805.1). Lineage (GTDB taxonomy): Bacteria > Pseudomonadota > Gammaproteobacteria > Xanthomonadales > Rhodanobacteraceae > Dyella_A. The sequence goes on along the minus strand of NZ_DASSAB010000019.1, from coordinate 3,424 downwards.
GTCGCCTTCGGGGGCCGGGAGACCCGCGTGGGAATGACGTCCTGATGCACCGCCTGGGCCATGCATGCCCCGCTGGCACCCAACATAGAAGCCAGCACCAACGCGAACCGGTTCCTGATACGCATATCCGTTTCCTCCCGAAGCCGGATTTACCCACGTGTGTCTGGCCGATTCTGCCCCTGGCCGATCCGCAAGGCGTCAAGCGGCGGTCAAATCGCCCGGCCACGCTGCTCGAGCCAACCGGCGGTGTCTCGCGCGACGCCGAGGTCAGGGGCCGTCGCGCCGGCAGGTGAAGAAGCCGTTGAGCGTGAGCCGGCCGGTCTCCGGGTCGTCGGTGAGGCGGTCCGGCGCGTCTATGTCGCCGGAGTGGAGCATGGCTCCGTCATAGAACACCAGCCGGTTCCAGCGCGCGTCCACCTGCCCGATCCGACGGAAGAAGGCGTTGTCACCGGCCATGTAGCCCGGGCGCCAGCCGTACCGTCGTGCAAACACGGCCGGCGGCATGGCCAGCGCATCCGCGAACAGCTGCCGCGTGGCCTGCGCCGTTCCCTTCGGCTCGTAGAAGCTGGTGCCGCCCAGCTGCTTGTCCTCGAACAGGTAGAGCACCGCCGCCTGGATGCTGCGACCGGGTGCGACGTCGAAATCATCGGCATGGCACAGCCACTGGCACGGACGCAGCTGCCGCGGCGGCGTGGTCACCATGGCCAGCCGCGCATGCATGCGCAGCAGCTGCCGCGCAGGGAACCGCGGGCGGATGTGCCGCTCGAAGAATGCGGCGAATGCTGCCTCGAGTTCGTGCGACGCCGGCAGATGAATACCGGGGTAGGCATTGAAGTCGACCGGCCGGAACTGCGCGCGCGCAGCGGATGCCATCGCGACGAGCGCATGCGGGTCGCACAGCGCGTCATCCACCACCACGCAGAACCGCCCGTCCGGGAGGTCGACCCGGGTGATGCACGGTTCGGGCTGGAAGATCGGCAGCAGGGTCACGCGAATCGTCGCCGGCAAGGTGCGTCAACGATAGGTGATACCTGCACGCACCGGTATCGCATGCGCCCGGTCCGGTGGACGAGCGCGTCAGGAGACGCTTGATCTCGCCCAGCCTGACCGCCCATCTCCACGCATCTTGCCCAAACCCGCCGCCGCACCGTCGCCTTGTCGGCCAGCCTGACGCGGGCAGGATCACACTGCCCAGGTGGCGGACACGCTTGCGACGGGCCGTGTCCCGACACGACTTGTGGAGTTCCCCGTCATCTTCATGGCGAAGGGCGGCGCTAGTCTGCCTTTCGGGCAATACGCGCGCTTACGGCGCTGGGCCGGCCGGTTCGCGCGGGGCCCGACCCAGGCTCTGGACACGTCCAGACCGCGCTTCATGGATCACGATGCCCGCCCCAAAAGCCCGGGCCGCGCCTGCCCGGCTGGTTGAACCATGGCGAGGCCCGCAGCACGCAAGGCCCTGTCGCCGGCCCACCCGCACCCAAGGAAGGAAGATCAGGAATGACCCCAACGTCCACCACCAAGCGGCCCCTGGCACTCACCGTGCTGTGCCTTTACCTGTCCGTGTCCTGCCTTTGGGCAGTCGCGATCGGATGGTCCCGGCTGCGCCACCCCGAGGTGCCCTCGTTCATCTCCTCGGGGCTGTCGCCGCGGTTCACGACCGCCGCGGGTCTGCTGCTGAACGTGCTGTACCTGGCCACGGCCGGCGGCATGCTGCTGGGACGGCGGAGCGCGCGCACGGCCTTCGTCGCGTTGCTGGTCGTCAACCTGGCCTGGGCACTGATCCTGTCGGCTGGACAGCCCTTGATCCTGTTCGCGATCCGCTTCGGCGGCGTGGCGATTGTGGCGGGATGGGCCGCGTGGGTGCTGAGCCTCCCCGCAGTCAACGTATGGTTCGGCTTGCCCCAGACCGCACCGAAGGCGACGACGGATTAAGCCGCTAATCGCAGCCCGCGGCACGGACCGGACGGGAAAGCGCTGAGCCTTCGCGTTACCATCAGCGGTTGAAATTTCGGCCCAGCATCCATGTCCACGCATCTCGACGAAACCCATCGCCGCCGCACCTTTGCCATCGTCAGCCATCCTGATGCGGGCAAGACCACGCTGACCGAGAAGCTGCTGCTGTTCGGCGGCGCGATCCAGATGGCCGGCTCGGTGAAGGGGCGCAAGGCCGCGCGACACGCCACCTCGGACTGGATGGCGCTGGAGAAGGAGCGCGGCATCTCGGTGACCTCGTCGGTGATGCAGTTCCCGTACGACGGCACCATCGTGAACCTGCTCGACACGCCGGGCCACGCGGATTTTTCCGAGGACACCTATCGCGTGCTCACCGCGGTGGACTCGGCGCTGATGGTGATCGACTGCGCCAAGGGCGTGGAGGAGCGCACGATCAAGCTGATGGAGGTGTGCCGCCTGCGCGACACCCCGATCATGACCTTCATCAACAAGCTCGACCGCGAGGGCCGCTCGCCGATCGAGCTGATGGACGAGGTGGAGTCGGTGCTCGGCATCGCCTGCGCGCCGGTGACCTGGCCGATCGGCATGGGCAAGCGGCTGAAGGGCGTGTACCACCTGGCGCTGGACGAGGTGCACATCTTCGAGGCGGGCAAGAACTTCACGCGGCAGGACTCGACCATCTTCAAGGGCCTGGATGCACCGGGGCTGGAAGAGAAGATCGGTGCGGAGGCGATGCGCGAGCTGCGCGAGGAACTGGAGCTGGTGCAGGGCGCCGCGCCCTCCTTCGATATCGACGAGTACCTGGCCGGCCGGCAGACGCCGGTGTTCTTCGGCTCGGCGGTGAACAATTTCGGCGTGCAGCTGCTGCTGGACTTCTTCGTCGAGCACGCGCCCAGCCCGCGCCCGCGCGCCACCACCACGCGCGAGATCCAGCCGGAGGAGGAGAAGCTGTCCGGCTTCGTGTTCAAGATCCAGGCCAACATGGACCCGGCGCACCGCGACCGCGTCGCGTTCATGCGCGTGTGCTCGGGCACCTACTCGGCCGGCATGAAGATGATCCAGACGCGCACCCACAAGGAAGTGCGCATCGCCAACGCGCTGACCTTCATGGCCTCCGACCGCGAGATCGTCGAGACGGCGTACCCGGGTGACGTGATCGGCCTGCACAACCACGGCACCATCACCATCGGCGACACCTTCACCGAGGGCGAGCTGGTCACCTTCACCGGCATCCCGAACTTCGCGCCCGAGCTGTTCCGCCGCGCGCGGCTGCGCGACCCGCTGAAGATGAAGGCGCTGCAGAAGGGCCTGGCGCAATTGAGCGAGGAGGGCGCCACCCAGGTGCCAAGCCCCTCCTCGATGATGCGGAACAGCACGCCGCGGCAAATGATCTCCTCGCCGATGCCCGCACCCAGACCGAACATCAGCAGGGCCGGTACCCATGGCGCATCCGGGTTGGTACCGGTGACGT
>NZ_DASSAB010000018.1:0-8537 GCF_035685805.1 Dyella sp. | reverse complement strand
CGCGGCGGTCGCCGTGGAACACGTCCTTGACCTGGCCGTCGACGAATTCCAGCACGATCTCCACGAAGGCCTGGCCCTTGCCCGGCACGCCGGCCGTGGCCTTGCGCGCCTTCAACCAGAACCACAGGCAGAACAGCACGCCCAGCACCAGCGACACGCTGACCGAATCGATGTGCACCGCCCAAAAACCGCCCTCACTCGTGTGCGGGGTCAGATGCTGCAGATGGTGCTGGATGTACTCGGTAAGACCGCCAGTCGGCTCGCTTGCCATGGATCAACCCTTGAATCTGAACGCCACCAGATGGACCGCGTAAGCAGCCACCAACCCCGTGATGGCGGCCAGTGGCGGCAACTTGAATTGGAACAGGATCACGACCAGCCCTCCGACGATCACGATCCATTTCAGGAACATGCCCGTCAGCAGCCGACCCAGCGCCAGACCCGCGCCGCTGATGCCGCTGAACATCCGCGCCGACATCGCTGCGGTACCCAGCGCCACCACCACCGCGCCTGCCGCGGCCGATGCCGCTTCACGACGCCCCAGTGCTAGGAAGACGCAGCCCACCAGCAGAGCCACCGCGAACTGCAGCAGCACGATGCGCGAGGCGAGGCGCCGACCCGAGGCCAGGTTGTTGAGCAAGTGACGTCTCCGCGCGACCCTTGTCAGGCGGCACCGATCCAGTCACCCGCCACGATCCGAATCCGTAAAAGTATATCAGTGCGCCGATAGCCCGGACAAGCCGCGAAGCCTGCCAATCCCCGCCGCGCCCGCCAGCGCACAGCCTGGCGCGAGGCCTGCGACGATCTGCCGCGATCGCACGATCTTGCGCACAAAAGAAGGCCGGACATCCCTGTCCGGCCTTCTCGAAGCTTTGTACCGCTGCACGGCAGCCGCGAATTACTTGGCGGCGGCCTTCTTGCCGGCGACCGGCGCGGTCACGGCGTCATTGGCCGCCTGGCGCTGCTCCTGCACCAGCGCGGTCAGCGACTCGGCGGTCTTCTGGGTGATCGACAGCACTTCCTGCGACACCGCCACGGCGCGCTCGGCATTCTCGCGGCTCAGGCTGCTGCCCTTCTCCCACAGGCCGCGCAGGCCGTCGACGTCGCGGGTTTCCATCACGTCGGTGACGAACTCGGCGGAGACCTTGGTCTGCTCCTCGAGCGCCTTGAGCTGCAGCTCGGCAACCTTCTCCAGCCCCTTCAGGGCCAGCGAATGCGCCTTGAACGCGCTGTCGGTGAACTGCTTGGTGAACGCAAAAAGCTGGTTGTTGAATTGCTGGGTCATGGCTTGTTCCTCGGGTGGAGGTGGGGTAGTGGCAGCCACTCTAGCAAGACTTCTGTTGCAATGCAACATGAATTTCCCGGAATCGCCAGACCAGTCGGCAAATGTTCATCCTGTACGCCAACTTGCGGAAATCACCCGCATAACGCAACGCGTCAGAAATCGGCCCGGCTGCAGCTGGCCCCCGAGGTGCAGGTCTCGTGCACCACCACCTTGTCCAGCCCCGCCAGCCGCGGCTCCAGCCGCTGCCAGATCCAGCGCGCCAGCATCTCGCTGGTCGGGTTCTCCAGCCCCTCGATGTCGTTGAGATAGTGGTGGTCGAGCTGGTCATACAGCGGCTGGAAGGCCGTCTTCAGCTCGGCAAAGTCCATCACCCAGCCGAGCCGCGGGTCCGGCTCGCCGGAAACATGAATCTCGACGCGGAACGAATGCCCGTGCAGCCGCGCGCATTTGTGGCCTTCCGGCACGTGCGGCAGGCGGTGGGCTGCTTCGAGCTGAAACACCTTGAAGATGTGCATGGCGACGTCCGCGCGGATGGACACGTCGGCGGGACAGACACGCGCGACACGTTTGGTGGCTATGGGTGGACTCGAACCACCGACCCCAGCATTATGAGTGCTGTGCTCTAACCAGCTGAGCTACATAGCCAAAACGGGAACCGCGGCGGGCAGCTTCGTGCCGGCGGGGCGCGAAAGTGTAATGGCGCCCAGCACAGGGTTCAAGTGGCGGCTTGCTGGCGCTTCCGCCGCTGTGCTTGAATCGAGCGATGGAAGTACCGGCGCCGCGGTTCCGCGGCAGTACGTTCCGGCTTCCCAGGAGACGACATGATTGATGTGGATGGCTATCGTCCGAACGTGGGCATCGTGCTGTTGAACGGCGATGGCCAGTTGTTCTGGGCGCGCCGCGTCAATCGCGACGGCTGGCAGTTTCCGCAGGGCGGCATGCGCAGCGACGAGACGCCGCTCGAAGCCATGTATCGCGAGCTGGAGGAAGAAACCGGGCTCGCGCCGGAACATGTCGAGGTGCTTGGTGCCACCCGCGGGTGGCTTCGCTACCGCTTGCCGCATCGGTATGTGCGGCACCATCAACGGCCGACCTGCATCGGCCAGAAGCAGGTGTGGTTCCTGCTGCGGCTGGTCGGGGGCGAAGATGCGCTGCGACTGGACGCCTGCGAAAAGCCCGAATTCGACATCTGGCGCTGGGTGGACTTCTGGTATCCAGCGGCTCACGTGGTGAACTTCAAACGCCAGGTCTACGAACGTGCGCTGCGCCAGTTCGCTCCGCTGGTGGAGGGCTTGCTGAGTGTTCAGCTCGGGCCGCTGCCCTCGCGCACCGGCACTGCGTCGGGCAACAGCCCGAACAGCGGTTGCCAGGCCGCCTGACCTTGCCCGCGCGCTGACGCGGGCCAGGATTCTGGCGCCCGGACCGCGCGCTGCCCCGGCCACCCGCGTGAAATCTGCAGAGGTTGAGTTGCGCTTGGCAGAATCGCGCGCGCTTCCTTGACGCTTCCGTCACGCGGCGGCTATACGTTGAATCTTTGCCCGGAGGGGCGCCATGCCACCTCGCCCGCCGCCGCGCTTCGTCGTGCAGACGCATGACACCGCAAGCGATCGCCGCCGCCGGCTATGGGTGGCGGCCGGCTGGCCGCTGACGTTGCTGCTCGCTGCGCTGTTCGGCTTCTGGCTCGCGCAGCGGCCGGTCACTGTCCTCAGGCGGAGCGACCCGGCGCTCAAGCCGCTGCGGGCAGAAAACGATCAACTCAAGCAGCAGGTCGCCGACCTGCAGCGGTCGCAGCAGGTGAACGAGGTGGCGATGCGCTCCCTGCAGGGCACGCTGACCGAGCGCGAGGAGCAGATCAGCGGGCTGCGGGCCGACCTCGGTTTCTACTCGCGCCTGGTCGGCGGCGAGGGGCAGCGTCAGGGGCTGCGGGTACAGGAAGTGCGTGTGCAGCCGGTGTCGCAATCTCACGCCTGGAACCTCACGATCAGCCTCACGCAGAACGTGCGCCGCGGCGACGAAACCACCGGCAAGGCTATCGTCACGGTGGAGGGACTGCGCCAGGGCAAGGTGGAGCAGTTGCCGTGGAGCGCACTCGGCGACGCCGCGCAGAAAGACGGCCTGCCATTCCACTTCCGCTACTTCCAGCAGGTGCACTGCACCTTCGTGCTTCCTCCCGACTTCCGCCCGATGCGCCTGCGCATCCAGGCCGATCCGGACAGTGGCACAACGGCAAGCCGTACCGTTGCATGGAATGAAGCCCTGAACAGCAACATCACCAACACGCAAGGGGATCAAGATGCTCAACCGTAAGCGCGCGACGCGCGACGCTCGTTGTCACGAAACCAGCCTGATCGCCCGCGGCACGATCGTGCGCGGCGACGTCCAGTTCACCGGCGCACTGCATCTGGATGGCTGCATTCAGGGCGCCGTGATCGCCGAAGCAGAGGACGCCGTGCTGACCGTCAGCGAACAGGGGCAGGTCATCGGCGAGATCCGCGTGCCGCACGCCGTGATCAACGGCCGCGTCGACGGCAATGTGCTGAGCGACGCCCGGCTGGAGCTGGCGGCGCAGGCGTGCATCAACGGCGACGTGCATTACTGCCTGCTGGAGATGGCCGCCGGCGCACAGGTCAACGGGCGCATGGTGCACGCCGGTGCCGAGATGAGCCGCGGCCTGGCCAGCCACAAGGCGCTGGAGGGCAGCACCCAGGCGGCCAGTGAAACCCCGGAATCGGCGTCCGCCTGAACGCGCTATGCTTGAGGTCTGGCCTCAGCCACCTCATATGTAGCCGTCATGGAAACCATCGTCGCCTTCCCCGATTACCGCAGCGCGCAAGCGCCCCTCGTGTTCACCGAGGCGGCCGCCCGCAAGGTCCACGAGCTGATCGAGGAAGAAGGCAACCCCGAGCTCAAGCTGCGCGTGTACATCACCGGTGGCGGCTGCTCCGGCTTCCAGTACGGCTTCACCTTCGATGAAGCGCGTGCCGAGGATGACCTGGCGCTGGAGCGCGAAGGTGTCACCCTGCTGGTCGATCCGTTGTCCCTGCAGTACCTCACGGGCGCGGAGATCGACTATGCGGAAAGCCTCTCCGGCTCCCAGTTCGTGATCCGCAATCCCAACGCGAAGACCACCTGCGGCTGCGGCTCTTCGTTTTCCACCTGAAGAAAATCCGCGTGGGCAAGCAGCGACAGAACACCTTCAGCGGACTCAGCCTCGTCCTTGATCGTGCCGCGGAGCGGCGCGACGAAGTCGACTGGGTGAGTGCGCAGGCGGGCAGTGCACAGGCACTGTTCCTGGTGCTGGATGCCGACGACACGGCCTATGCCCGCCACGACCGCGACGCCCTGCACTGGCTGGACGCGGCCGAGCGCCAACGCTGGTTGGCCGACGTACCGGCCACGCTATTGGGCGTGGGCGACGAGCAGGTCTACTTCATGTTGCGGGTGGACGCTCATGAATCGGGCACGTCGGAGCTTGCACAGCTGGACCAGGCACTGCAGGCGCGCCGCATGCCGCTGCGCGAGGCGGGACTGCGGCTGCAGGCGAAGGAGGCGGGGTTGTTCGCCTATGCCAAGGGGCTCGCTCACTGGCAGCGCGAAACGCGCTACTGCACTCGATGCGGCGCACCGGTGACACTGGTGGCCTCGGGCCATCGCGCCCAGTGCACCCATGCCGCATGCGGCAAGCTGCATTTCCCCCGTACCGACGCGGCGATCATCGTCATCGTGGAGTACCAGGGCGCGTGCCTGCTCGGGCGCCAGGCTGGCTGGCCCCCGGGGCGCTATTCCACCCTCGCGGGTTTCGTGGAGCCAGGCGAATCACTCGAGGACGCGGTACGCCGCGAAGTGGCCGAGGAAGCCGGCGTCCGGGTGGACGAAGTGCACTATCACTCGTCACAGCCATGGCCGCTGCCCGCATCGCTGATGGTGGGCTTTACCGCCACTGCGCACGGCCCCGACATCCGCCTGCGCGACGGCGAACTGGAAGAGGCACGCTGGTTCACGCCCGCGCAGATCGAAGTCGGCCTCGCCGACGGCAGCTTCGCCGCACCGCCGAAGCTCTCGGTCTCCTACCAGTTGCTCGCGCACTGGCTGCAGGAACGCGCCGGCCTGTCGCTGGACGCAATGATCGCCCGCAGGGGCTGAGCCGCTCGCTTACAATGCGGCGTCCCGTTTCCGGAATTTCTGCATGGCCATTCGCCTGCTCGCAGCCCTGCTCGCGCTGGGCCTGCTGCATCTGTTGCCACAGCTGGCCCGCTGGCACCTGGAACGCCCGTATCGCCGCTGGGTAAGCGCACTGCGCGACCTGCACGGCGCCGTGCGGGTAGTCGTGGTGGTGGGGGTGCCGATGGTGCTTTGTGCTCTGCTTGCCGGGGCATTGCAGCACGCGCCGCTGGGCGACCTCGCACGGCTGCTTCTGGACGTGGCGGTGTTGCTGGCGTGTTTCGGCCCGCGCGCCTTCGAGGCCGATCTGGAGTCGATTCTTGCCGCGCCCGACCTGCCTGCGCGCGAACGTGCCGCGCAACGCCTCGCCGATGGCGGCGAGCAGGTAGCGTGGAACGCGCACGCGCTGGGTGGAGCGATCGCTTTCGCGGCACTGCGTCGGCGCTTTGGCGCGCTGTGGTGGTTTTTCCTGCTCGGCCCTGCCGGCGCGCTGGGTTATCGGCTGGTGCAGATGCTGGGCCGCGACGAGTCCATGCCGATGGACGCCGCCAGCCGCAGCGCCGCCCGACACACCGCCAATGCGTTGGACTGGGTACCGGCGCAACTGCTCGTGTTCACCCTGGCGGTGGTCGGCCACTGGGATGCGGTGATGGCCGCATGGAAACGCTGGCGCCAACAGACGCGTGCGGGCGACTGGTATCGGGCTGAACCCTTCTTTCTCGCTGATGCGGCCTGCGCCGACATCGATGTGGAGATCGAGGCGGGCGACGGTTACGGCGAAGAGCGCAGCGACCCGCTGCTCGAGCTGGTCCGCATGCGCAGCGCGTTCCTGCGCGCGTTGGTGGCCTGGATGAGCGTGGTGGCGCTGGTGGTGATGGGTAGCTGGCTGGCCTGAGTTCGCGCTCCGCTGCCGGCTAGGCGAGCTCCCCACGCAACGCGCGGACACGCGCTTCCAGCGATGCGGCCGTCGCTTCCTGCGCCGCCATCGGCGCATCCACCACCAGCTCGACCCGCGCGCGGAACCGCCGCGGGAGGCGCGAGCGCCCCATCATCGAATCGCGCCGACTCCACACGCTGCCCCACAGCCCTCGGAGCGCGATCGGCACCACCGGCACCGGGCGGCGCGCGAGGATTTTCTCGATCCCCGGACGGAAGGGGGCCACGGCGCCGTCGCGCGTCAGCCCTCCCTCGGGAAAGATGCACACCACCTCGCCGTCGGCGAGCGCCGCGTCGATGGCCTCGTAGGCGGCGGCCAGCACCGCGGGATCTTCCTTCTGCCCGGCGATGGGAATCGCCTTGGCAGTGCGGAAAACAAACTTCAGCAGCGGGATGTTGAAGATCCGGTAGTACATGACGAAGCGTGCGGGACGGCGCAGGTTTGCCATCAGCAGCAGCGGATCCATGAAGCTCACATGGTTGCACACCAGCAGTACCGGCCCCTCCTCCGGCAGGTGCCGCATGCCGTCCACGCGCACCCGGTAAAGCGTGTTCACCAGCACCCAGGTGATGAACCGCATCAGGAATTCGGGCACCAGGGTGAAGATGTACGCTGCCACAAGGATGTTGAGCAGGGCCGCGGCCAGGAAGATCTGCGCCGCATTGAACCCCAGCGCTCCCAATGCCAGGCCGAAGCCCGCCGCCGAGACGATCAGCAGCGCATTCATGATGTTGTTGCCGGAAATGATCCGCGACAGCTGCTCGCGCGGAGTGCGCGCCTGCACGAAGGCGAACAGCGGCACCACGTAAAGGCCGGCGAACACGCCGATCAGGGTCAGGTCGAGCACCAGCCGCAGGCTGCCGGCGCCGCGCAGGAACGCCAACCAGTCCTGCCCCTGTGCGTTGGCGATGCCGTGCCGGGCCAAGAACAGGTCGACGCCGAACACGGTGAGGCCGAAGGCGCCCAGCGGCACCAGGCCGATCTCCACGCGCTTGCCGGACATCCGCTCGCACAGCAGCGCACCGATGCCGCTGCCCACCGAGAAGAGCGTCAGCACCAAGGTGTAGACCGTGTCGTTACCGCCCAACGTCTCGCGCGTATAGATCGGCAACTGCGCGATGAGCACGGTGCCGAAGAACCAGAACCAGGAGATGCCCAGCACCGCGTTCCACACCGCGCGGTCGGCGTGGGTGAGCCGCAGCACGCGGGCGGTCTCCACGTAGGGATTCCACTGGAACTTCAGCTCCGGCGCGGTCGGTGGCGCCGGCGGGATTGCCCGGCTGGCCAAGTAGCCGACCAGCGCGATGGCAATGGTCGCGCCCGAGGCGATCCATGGCCCAATGCCGGCCACACGCATCAGGCTGTTGCCGGCGATCATCCCGATCAGCATCGCCAGCTGGGTTCCCATTTCAACCAGCCCGTTGCCACCGACCAATTCGGCGGGTTTGAGCGCCTGCGGCAGGATCGCGTACTTGATCGGCCCGAACACGGCCGAGTGCATGCCCATCATGAACAGCACCACCAGCAGCAGCGAGACGTGATGGGTGACGAAGCCGATCGCCGCCACCGTCATTGCCGCGATCTCGAACAGCTTCACCCAGCGGATGATGCGGGTCTTCTCGAACTTCTCCGCCAGCTGGCCGGCCGTGGCCGAAAACAGGAAGAACGGAAGGATGAACAGCGCCGGCGCGAAGTTGGTGTAGATCGCGGCCCGGTGCTCGTCAAGCCCCATCTGGAACGCCACCAGCATCAGCAGCGCATTGCGGAACGCGTTGTCGTTGAACGCTCCGAATGCCTGGGTCCAGAAAAACGGCGCGAAGCGCCGGCGGCCGAGCAGGGCGAATTGGCTCATGCAGGTTCCATCCGGGAGATGCCGGCGCCTAGCCTAGCGTGAATGAATGACCATGCGCCTGCCGCTGCCTGCGGCTCCGGCAAGCGCGGTCATGGGCGTGGGCGAGCACCGAGGACGTGGTAATTCTGCGGGGCAAGAGCGCAGCCGGCGCCATTGCACCCGTGCCGCGGCGTCAGCGCCGATGCAGCGCCCGGTGTGCGATATCGCGACGGTAGAAGGCCCCATCGAAGCGGATCTTCGCCGCCGCCGCGTACGCGCTTTCCCGCGCGCAGGCGATGTCTTTACCCAGCGCGCAGACGGTG
>NZ_DASSAB010000017.1:0-119223 GCF_035685805.1 Dyella sp. | reverse complement strand
CGACGACGCCCGCCGCGCGGTGGCGTCGAAACCCAACGTGCGGCTGATGGAATGCGGCGACTGGACCGCGACTCGCGCCGCCAGCCTCGACTTCAAGCGCGTCGCCGGCGGCTTGCTGGTGCAGGACCTCGACACGCGGATGGTCGAGCGCGGCGAATTGAAGACCGTGTCGCGGCGCCCGCCGACGGACGGTGAGCTGAACGATCTGTTGTTCGCGTGGCGGGTGTGCGCGCACGTCAAGTCGAATGCGGTGATCTTCACCGACGCGCAGCGGACGCTGGCGATCGGCGCCGGCCAGATGAGCCGCGTCGATTCCTCGCGCATCGCCGCCTGGAAGGTGGCCAAGTTCGTCAAGTCCAACGCCATCGTCTACGCGAAGAACCGCCAGACCATCGGCATCGGCGCCGGCCAGATGAGCCGCGTGTACAGCGCCAGGATCGCCGGCATCAAGGCCGCCGACGAGAAGCTGGAAGTGCGCGGCTCGGTGATGGCGTCGGACGCGTTCTTCCCGTTCCGTGACGGCATCGACGCGGCCGCGGCCGCCGGCATCAGCGCAGTGATCCAGCCGGGCGGCTCGATGCGCGACGCCGAGGTGATTGCCGCCGCCGACGAGCACGGCATGGCGATGGTGTTCACCGGCATGCGCCACTTCCGTCACTAGTGACGGAAGTGAATTAGGCACGCCGCCACTGATCGCCCCAGCGGCGTGCATCCGCTCGATCGCCCGGTCTGGTCCAGCCTGTCCACGGCGCACGAAGCGCTGTCGCTGGGCGACACGCGGGCGCGGCGCTACCTGCCGGACGTGAACCGGTTCGCCTCCGCGCGTGACGACGACCACGAGGCGCTGGCGGCGCTGGCGGCCCTGGTCGCTGACGGCGAGCAGGTCTATCAACTGCAGGTGCCGGCCATCGCCGTGCCGCCCGGGCTGGCGGTCGTGAAGCGGGCCGGGGGCGTGCAGATGGTGGCCGAGGTAGCCGTGGCCGCGGGCGGCGAGAGCGAGAGCGACATCATGCCGCTGGACGACGACGACGCGCAGGAGATGGTTGCGCTCGCCACGCTCACCCAGCCGGGGCCATTCCTCGCGCGCACGCACCGCATGGGCCGCTTCGTGGGTATCCGCATCGACGGGCGCCTCGCTGCAATGGCCGGCGAGCGGATGCGCTTTCCCGGCTGGACCGAGCTCAGCGGCGTCTGTACCCATCCCGATTTCCGCGGACGGGGGCTGGCGCGCCGGCTGTCGCAGCACGTGGCTGCGCGGATCGCCGCACGCGGCGATACCGCCTTCCTGCACGCGTGGCGCGACAACACGCGCGCCATCGGCCTCTACGAACAGTTTGGCTTCGCTTGGCGCAGCGACGTGCATGTCGCGGTGCTGGCGCGCGTCTGAGGCAGGCGGGAACACGCGCGCTTCAACCGGCAACCGCTAGCGTCACGGCCACTCCCGCAGGAGGCACGCCATGCGCTACCAGCTCTATTACTGGACCGGCATTCCCGGCCGCGGCGAATTCGTGCGGCTGGCACTGGAGGACGCCGGCGCCGAATACACCGATGTCGCGCGCGTGGAGGGCGACCGTGCGCTGCAGCCTTTCCTTGATGGCAAGCACGCCGGAGCGCCGCCGTTCGCGCCACCGTTCCTCAAGGTCGGGCGGACCGTCATTGCGCAGGTAGCGAACATCCTGCACTACCTCGGCCCGCCGCTGGCGCTGGTGCCGAAGTCACCGGCGCGCCGGCGGCAGGCGCTGCAGTGGCAGCTGACCGTTGCCGATGCGGTGGCCGAGATCCATGACAGCCACCACCCGATCGCGGGCTCGCTGTACTACGAGGAGCAGCGCAAGGAGGCATTACGCCGGGCCGACATCTTCCGTCGCCAGCGCCTGCCGCAATGGCTCGGCCATTTCGAGCGCGCACTGGTCGCATCCGGTGGGCGCCATGCGCTGGGCCAGCATTCGTACGTGGACCTGTCGCTGTTTCAGTTGATGCGCGGGCTCGAATACGCCTACCCGCTCGCGATGAAGAAACAGGCCCGGCGACTGGGGCACCTGCGCGCGTTGGCCGACCAGGTACAGCAGCGAGCCAACGTGGCGCGATACCTCGCTTCGCCACGGCGGCTGCCGTTCAACACCAAGGGCATCTTTCGCCACTATCCGGAGCTGGATGGCTGAGCCGGTTTCTGCAGCGATCGTGGCGTGGTCGCTGCCCTGCATGCGCTGGGACGATCCGCTAGAACAGCGCGATCACCAACGCGCCGGCGACGATCAGGGCACCACCGAGCAGCATCGGCACGCTGGGCTTCTCCCCTAGGAACACCAGCCCCAGCACGATCACCATCGCGACGCTGAGCTTGTCGATCGGCGCCACCTTGCTGACCGGCCCGAGCTGCAGCGCGCGGTAGTAGCACAGCCACGAGGCGCCGGTCGCCAGGCCCGACAGCAGCAGGAACACCCAGCTGCTCCACGGCAGACCAGTGGGCCGCACCCACTCCCCGCGCAGGCTGAGCAGCGCCGCAGTCACACCCAGGATCACCACCGTGCGGATGAACGTGGCGAGGTTGGAATTGATGCCGGCCACGCCGAGCTTGCCGAACAGCGCCGTGAGCGCGGCAAAGAACGCCGAGCCGAGCGCGAACAGCAGCCAGCTCTCCCGCGGGTTCATCGTGGCGCCGTCCGGGCGAGCGAAAGGGCGTTGCTCAGTGCGAGTCGGCGGCGGCGCCTGACCCATCGGCGTCGGCCGGTGGCGGGCTCTTGCCCCACTCCATGATCTTGTACATCACCGGCCGCACCGGCGGCTGGCCATTCTCGTTGCGCAGCGTGCCCTGCGCGTCGACCATGTAGGTCTGCGGCACGCCGTTCTTCGGCGTCACCACGACCATGTAGAGCCGACCGCTGCGGCGATACTCCTGCACCGTCTGGTCGCCCTCCTGGTGCACGCGCACATCCGGGATGGCCTCGCTCGGGGCGTTGTCGCCGGGCTGCCGCGGCAGCGGGATCGGCTTGCCCGGCAATCGCGTGGGCGTCAGCTCGGCGGGCGTGGACTCGGCCTTGGGCTCGCGCTGCGGTGCGGCCGTGGCGGGTGCGCCCCGGACGCCGGGATCATGCAGCGCCGGCGGCGGCAGCCCTGGCTGGGACGGTTTGGCCGGCGCGTCCTGGGCGTGCAGGCCGGCGCTCAGCAGCGCGGCGACGATGGCCACAGGCAGGAAGAGTTTCATGGCACAGCACCTTCGCGGGGAGTGGGATCGGCAGCATAGCAGCGGCCCGTGCAGCGCCCGGTGACGCTCTGGCGGCACCGGCCGTGCCAAGGCCTCCGTGCGAGAATAGGCGGATGGCCAAGCTCATCCTGATCGACGGTTCGTCCTACCTCTACCGCGCCTTTCACGCGCTGCCTCCGCTGACCAACGCGCAGGGCGAGCCGACCGGCGCGCTGTTCGGCGTGGTCAACATGCTGCGCGCCACGCTGAAGGCGAAACCGGACTACCTCGCCTTCGTCAGCGACGCTCCCGGCAGGACCTTTCGCGACGACATGTACGACCAGTACAAGGCCAACCGGGCGCCGATGCCGGACGACCTGCGCGCGCAGGTGGAGCCGATGCTGGCGATCGTGGCCGCGCTCGGCTTCCCGATCCTGCGCGTGCCGGGGGTGGAGGCGGACGACGTGATCGGCACGCTGGCGCGCCAGGCCGAGGCCGCCGGCATCGAGGTGGAGGTGTCCACCGGCGACAAGGACATGGCGCAGCTGGTCAGCCCGCACATCACCCTGGTCAACACGATGACCAGCACGGTGCTCGATGCTGACGCGGTGCTGGCCAAGTTCGGCGTACGGCCGGAGCGGATCGTCGACTTCCTCGCGCTGACCGGCGACAGCATCGACAACGTGCCGGGCGTGGCCAAGTGCGGACCCAAGACTGCGGCCAAGTGGCTGGCCGAGTACGGCTCGCTCGACGAGGTGATGGCCAACGCCGACAAGGTTGGCGGCAAGATCGGCGAGAACCTGCGCGCGGCGCTGCCGCAGCTGCCGCTGTCGCGCGAACTGGTCACCATCAAGACTGACGTGGTGCTGGAGCAGGGGCCCACCGACCTGTCCCAGCGCGAGGCGGACGTGGCGACGCTGCGCGAGCTGTATGCGCGCTATGAATTCAAGCAGGCGCTGCGCGAGCTCGACGGTGGGGCGGATGCGGCAACGCCGGTGCCGGCCGCCTCGACCTCGACCGGCACGGCACCCGCCACGCCGGCCGGGCTCGATCCCGCGCTCGCCGCGCCGGGCCGCTACGAACTGGTCACCACCCAGGCACAGCTCGACGCGTGGCTGGACAAGCTCCGCGCCGCCGAACTGATCGCTTTCGATACCGAGACCACGAGCCTCGACGCGATGCAGGCGGAGATCGTGGGTGCCTCCTTCGCGGTGGAGACCGGCCATGCCTGCTACATCCCGATGGCGCACGACTACCCTGGCGCGCCGGCCCAGCTGCCGCGCGAGGGGGTGCTGGCCGCGTTGAAGCCGATCCTGGAAGATCCCGCCCGCCCCAAGCTCGGCCAGCATGCCAAGTACGACATCAACGTGCTGAGCCACTACGGCATCGCGGTGCAGGGGCTCCGGCACGACTCGATGCTCGAGTCCTACGTGTGGAACGCCACCGCCACCCGGCACGACATGGACTCGCTCGCGGCCAAGTACCTGGGCTACACCACCATCAAGTACGCCGACGTGGCCGGCAAGGGCGCCAGGCAGATCGGCTTCTCCGAGGTGGATCTGGAAACCGCGCGTGACTACGCCGCCGAGGACGCCGACGTCACCCTGCGGCTGCACCAGGCGCTGTGGCCGAAGCTCGAGGCCGAGCCGAGCCTGCGCAAGGTCTACGAGGAGATCGAAATACCGCTGGTGCCGGTGCTGGCCGCGATGGAACGGCGCGGCGTGCTGATCGACGCCCACGTGCTGCGGCTGCAGAGCCAGCAGTTGGGCAAGCGCATGCACGAGCTGCAACAGCAGGCCTACGCCGAGGCCGGGCGTGAGTTCAATCTCGATTCGCCCAAGCAATTGCAGGCCATCCTGTTCGACGAGCTCGGCCTGTCGGCCCGGCTGAAGACTCCCAAGGGCCAGCCATCGACCAACGAGGAGGCGCTCGAGGCGATTGCCGACGCGCACCCGCTGCCGCGGCTGATCCTGGATTACCGCGGCCTGGCCAAGCTGCGCTCCACCTACACCGACAAGCTGTCCGGCATGGTCAATCCGCGCACCGGCCGCGTGCACACCAGCTACCACCAGGGTGCGGTGGCGACGGGCCGGATTTCCTCCTCCGATCCCAACCTGCAGAACATCCCGGTGCGCACCGAGGAAGGGCGGCGCATCCGCCAGGCGTTCATTGCACCGGAGGGCTGGCGCGTGGTGGCGGCGGACTACTCGCAGATCGAGCTGCGCATCATGGCGCACCTGTCCGGCGACGAAGGCCTGCGCAAGGCCTTCCGCGAGGGCGGCGACGTGCACCGCGCCACCGCCGCCGAGGTCTTCGGCGTGGCCACGGACGAGGTCACCACCAACCAGCGCCGCGCGGCCAAGGCGATCAACTTCGGCCTGATGTACGGCATGAGTGCGTTCGGCCTGGCCAAGCAGCTTGGCGTCGACCGCGGCGAGGCCAGCGACTACATGGCGCGCTATTTCGCCCGCTATCCCGGCGTCTACGCCTTCATGGAGGCGACGCGCGCGCAGGCGCACCGCGACGGTTACGTGCAGACCCTGTTCGGGCGGCGCCTGTATCTGGAGAACCTCACCGCGCGCAACCAGGGGCTGCGGCAAGGCGCCGAGCGCGCCGCGGTGAACGCGCCGATGCAGGGCACCGCGGCGGACATCATCAAGCGCGCGATGATCGCCGTGGCGGCCTGGATGGAGCCGCGCGACGACGCCCGCATGCTGATGCAGGTCCACGACGAACTGGTGTTCGAAGTGCGCGCCGATGCGGTCGAAGTGGTGCGCGCCGCGATTACCGAACGCATGTGCGGTGCCGCGACACTGGACGTGCCCCTGCTGGTGGACGTGGGCGTGGGTGCCAACTGGGACGAGGCGCACTGAGCCGGCTTCAGGCGCGCAACCATTGTTGAATTTTCGTCAGATGAATCGGCGCTAAATCTTTCCGGGAGCCACGGCAACTTTCGACCGCCGGCGCGCTCTATATCCCCGGATGCACGCAACGGCATCCTGCAGGTTCCCTACCTCCCTGGGAGAACCTGCACGGTACGCGCCTTCCCCTGGGCCTCCGTACCTGACCCGCCCGGTCTTCCCCTGGGCAGCGCGGGTCAACCCCCGGCCCCGAAGGTTCCCCCTAGCCTTCGGGGCCTTTTTTTGCCCGCATTCCGGGCACCGTTTTGTGCGGCCACGTAGACCTCGCGTGCACGCCACGCTCTCCATGCTCCGGCGCACATCACAGGAGGAATTCCCATGCGTGCAGGTCTCATCGTCCTTGGCGTCGTGCTGCTGGCCGCCGGCATCTGGATCACCGTCGGCAACGGCAGCTACAAGCAGACCGATACGGTGGCCAAGCTCGGCCCGGCGCAGATCACCGCGACCCACAGCAAGTCGATCCCGCAATGGGTGGGCATCGCCGGCATCGTGATCGGTGGCGTACTGGCCGTCGGCGGCTTCCTCAGCAAGCGCTGAACCAGACGCGCACCGTTTGTGCAGACCGCCGCCTTCGGGCGGCCGTCTGCATTTGTGCCGCACTGACGGGGCGTCGAGCCGCTGCGCCGCTACAATCACGGCGATGGATGTCTCCTACCTGATCGATTCGCTCAACGACGCGCAGCGCGAAGCCGTCTGCGCGCCGCCGGGGCACTACCTCGTGCTCGCCGGCGCCGGCTCCGGCAAGACCCGCGTGTTGACCCACCGCATCGGCTGGCTGACCCAGGTGGAGCGGGTGCCGCCCTGGGCGATCCTGGCCGTTACCTTCACCAACAAGGCCGCCGGCGAGATGCGCGCGCGCCTGGGTGCGCTGATTCCCGAGAGCACCCAGGGCCTCACCGTCGGCACCTTTCACGGCATTGCCCATCGGCTGCTGCGCCGGCACTGGGCCGAGGCGGGCCTGCCGGAGGGTTTCCAGATCCTCGACTCGGACGACCAGCAGCGGCTGGTCAAGCGGGTGGTGGCCGGGATGGGGCTGGACGACGCCAAGTTCCCGCCGCGCCAGGCCGCCTGGCAGATCAACAGCTGGAAGGACGAAGGCAAGCGGCCGGAAAACATCGAACATCACGACCACCCGGTCACCCGTACCTTCGTGCAGATCTACCAGGCCTACGAGGACGCCTGCCGTCGCGCGGGGCTGGTCGACTTCGCCGAGCTGCTGCTGCGCGCGCACGAGCTGTGGCTGAAGAACCCGGCCGTGCTCGAGCACTACCAGCACCGCTGGCGCTACCTGTTGGTCGACGAGTTCCAGGACACCAATACGCTGCAGTACGCGTGGATCCGCGTGCTCGCCGGCGCAACGGGGCAGGTGTTCGTGGTCGGCGACGACGACCAGGCGATCTACGGCTGGCGCGGCGCGAAAGTGGAGAACGTGCAGCAGTTCCTGAAGGATTTCCCCGGCGCGCGCACGATCAAGCTGGAGCAGAACTACCGCTCCACCTCGACCATCCTCAAGGCCGCCAACAGCCTGATCGCGCGCAACGGCGGGCGGCTCGGCAAGCAACTGTGGACGGCGGGCGACGAGGGCGAACGGATCGCGCTGTACGCGGCCTACAACGAGCAGGACGAGGCGCGCTTCGTGATCGAGCGCATCCGCGAGTACATCCACGAGCACGGCAGCGCGAAGGACTGCGCGATCCTGTACCGCTCCAACGCGCAATCGCGCAATTTCGAGGAACAACTCACCCAGCGCAACCTGCCCTACCGCGTGTATGGCGGCCTGCGCTTCTTCGAGCGCGCCGAGATCAAGGACGCGCTGGCGTACCTTCGCCTCACCGCCAACCGCCACGATGACGCGGCGTTCGAGCGCGCCGTGAATACGCCGCCGCGCGGCATCGGCGATCGCACACTGGACGTGCTGCGCCGGCGGGCGCGCGGGGAGAACACCTCGATGTGGGAAGCCGCCCTGCACGAGCTGTCCGGTGCCAGCGAGCTGGCCGGGCGGGCGAAAAACGCAGTGAAGGCGTTCCTGGCGTTGATCGACCAGATGGCGCGCGATTTCGCCACCGGGAACGGCCAGTCGGAAGCCCGCTCTCCCACCGGCGAATCCGCCGCGCGCCCGGACGCTTCCGCGGCGGACGGTCGCGCGGATCAAGACGTTCCCCAGGGCCTGACCCTGGCCGAGCAGATCGACCACGCCATCACCCACACCGGCCTGCGCGACTTCTACGAAAAGGACAGTCGCGGCAACGCCGAGTCGCGGGTGGAGAACCTGGACGAGCTGGTCAACGTCGCCAGCCGCTTCGAGCTCACCCCCGACGATATCGACGCCGGCCTCGGCGAGCTGGCCGCGTTCCTTTCGCACGCAGCGCTGGAGGCAGGCGAAGGCCAGGGCGAGGCGTGGGATGACTGCGTGCAGCTGATGACGCTGCACTCGGCCAAGGGGCTGGAGTTTCCGGTGGTGTTCCTGGTCGGCATGGAAGAGGGCCTGTTCCCCAGTCAGCGCTCCGTCGACGACGAAGGCCGACTGGAGGAGGAGCGCCGGCTCGCCTACGTGGGCATCACCCGCGCCCGCGAGCGGCTGTTCGTCACCCACGCCGAATCGCGCCGCATGCACGGCACCGAGATGCTGGCGCGGCCCTCGCGATTCCTCGGCGAGGTTCCACCGGAACTGCTCGACGAGATCCGTCCGCGCGTGCAGGTAAGCCGTCCCGTCTATGGCGGGCCGAGCCGCTACGGCGCCGCCTCGCTGGAAGAAGCGCCGCCGGTAGCGTTGGGCCAGCGGGTCAGCCACCCGAGCTTCGGCGAGGGCGTGGTGCTCAGTGCGGAGGGTGCCGGAGCCCACGCGCGGCTGCAGGTCAACTTCGAGAATGCGGGCAGCAAGTGGCTGGTGGCGGCCTACGCCAACCTCACGCCGCTGTAGCAGAGCCGGAGACCCGCGCGACCAATCAGCCGGGGTCGGCTTTGCTCACCGGCGGTGCCGGTCGATCGGCTGGTTCCCCATCGCACCGCGTGCCTCCCTTCGGCTCGACGCCATTCCCGCGAAAGCGGCGCTTCTGACGGACGAGCGGCGGCCGTCCGCGGCGGCTTCACGCATCAAGCCCGCCGGGTGCCTGCGTTCGCAGACACGACCAGGGGGGATGCGAGTGGGGGTGCACGATGATCCAGCCACGTGCGGATCGTATGCAGGCGTCGTCCGCGGCAACAGCCGGCCGGACACGCCACGCGCAGGACGCTATTCGTCAGCGCCGTGTGGGCGTCACTCGCGCAGGCGCGGCACGCCGTGTTCGTCGCGGTCTTCGATGGCGATCGGACGCGTGTCGATGGCGCCGAGCGAGGCGGTGGGCACGTGCAGCGCTGCCTCGCCGCGGGTCATCGCCAGTGCGCTGCGGAAACATCGCTGCGCCATGCCGGCATCGCCTTGCCCGGTCCACATGTCCGCCAGCGCCTCCCAGGCGCCGGCGCTGGGAGCCAGCGCGATCGAGCGCTCCAGGTACTTGCGCGCCTTGCCCCAGAGCTTGAGCTTCACGCACAGCCGGCCCAGTGCCAGCAGCACGCCGGCGTCATTGGGATGCGCATCCAGCCAGCCCTCGGCGCGACGCAGCCGCGCGTCCAGGTCTTCGTGACCGAGCGCGCCCCACGTTTCCACCAGGCGGGACGACCATTCGCGCCGCAGCGCGGATTCGAGCTCGTCCATCGCCGGCAGGATCATCCCCAATGCAGCGGCGCGCCGGGCGTAGGCGTCGATCACCGCGGCAGCGCGACGCTGCGTCTTCGGCCACTGCGACCACAGCGTGTTCAGCGCAGCGGCGTCCGGCGCGGCCTGCAGGCTCGCCACCAGCACCTGCTGCTCGAGCACCTGATAGTCCTGCGAGCCGAGGGCACCGCTCTTGTGCAAGGGCACCAGCGCCTCGCGGGCACGGCGGATGTCACCGGTCATCCATGCCGCCAGCACCAGCTCATGCCAGCCGCCGGGCGTGAGGGTACCGCTGTCCGCTTCGGGCGCGAGCAGGGCCAGCGCCTCGGCCGGCTTGCTGTCGCGCCTGAGCACCGCCGCACGCAGCACACGCGCCGCCTGCGGCACCGACTGCGACGCTTCGCCGAGTGCCTCGAGTGCACGCGCCGTTTCGCCACGCCGCGAGGCTGCTTCCGCCGCGGCAAGCAGTGCCGGACCGCGCAGTGCGTCGAGTCGGGCGGCACGATGCAGCGCCCGCTCCGCCTCCACATGGCGACCTTCGGCCATGGCCACCAGGCCGTCGGCGAGGCGCTGCCGGCTGACCCGCCGGTGCCGGCGGGTCAGCGCGCCGAACGGCCAGCGCAGCAACTGCCACAACGCGCCGAGCGTGCCCCACAGCAGCAGCAGGATCACCACCGCCGCAAGCACCGTGGTCTGCACGTGCCAGCCGCGCAGGCGGATCAGCACATAGCCGGGGTCTTCGGCGATCCAGTGCCAGCCAAAAGCGGCCAGCGCCGCCGCCAGCACCAGCAGCAGAATCCAGCGCCACAGCTTCACGGCGTCGCTCCCGCCGGCGCGCCGCCGGTGGTCGGCTTGAGCGCATGGACCGCGCGCAGGTTGCGCAACTCGGTCAGCGCGGCGCCCAGCGTCACCGGCGGCCCGGGCTGCGCACCCTTGAGCAAGTCGGCCAGCGTGCCGCGGGCGCGTTGCACCGCGTCGTTGCCGCCATCGAACTGGCTGGCAAGGGCGGCCTCGGCGCGCTGCAGCGCAGCGCGGTAATCCTCGGCATCGTGCGCCAGCAGCGCGGCCTGGGCCTGGGCCAGATCCAGCGCAAGCAGCTGGCGCGCCAGCCGCGCGTCGGCGACCGCCAGCGGGGCGCCGTCATCGCGTTCGATGCTGATCACGCTGGACAGTGCCTGGCCAACCCGCCCCCAGACGCTGTCGGGTGTCGCCGTGCCGGCCGCATCCAGCGGACGCAGCGGCCAGCCGGCCAGCTCGCCGCGCAGCGTCTGCAGCTGCTGCAGCACGTGTTCCTGCGGTGCGGCGGCGGCCTGCTCCAGCGCCTCGCGCTCGGCCGCCACGCTCTGCCGCAACGCGGCGAAGGCGCCATCGCTGACGCCGGCCAGCGCCTGGTCGGCGAGCGCATAGGCGGCGGCCGCACCGGCGGCGTCATGGAACAGCGTGTAGCGCTCGCGCCCCATCCGCAGCAATGATCCGGCTTCGTCCAGCAGCATCGCGTCGTGGCCGGAGAGGCTCTTCTCGGACAGCTGCGCCACGGCGTCGTCGAGGTTGCGCAGACGCTCGTTCTGGCCCAGCAGTTCCTCGCGCATGCCGCGGTTGACGTCGTCGGCGTCGCGCAGGCGCTCGCGCAGCGTGCGGCGCTCCTCGTCCAGGGTCTTGACGGTGGTTTCGAGCGTCGCCACGCGATCGCCCAGCGTCCGGATCGTGGTCTGCGCCGTGCTGGCGTCCCGGCCCTGTTGCCACTGCTGCCAGGCGACGTAGCCGGCGCCGCCGGCCGCGATCAACGCCAGCAGCACCGCCAGCGCCAACGCGCCACCGCCACCGCGCGCGTGCGATGCAGGGGCACGGGAAGCGGCCGCCGCAGGGGACGAAGGGGCGCGCTCCACCGGCGCGACAGGCTCGTGGGAAGGGGCGTCGTTGGTCATGCGCGCATGCTAGCAGCCCGGCCGGTCGGGCTCTTGCATGGCGCTCGTGAAGACCTCAGCCGAGGCGCGCGACGCAGGCCAGCAAATCCGCCGGCTGTGCCGAGCTGGCCACCACCCGGTGCGCGAAGCCGAGCTCGCGCGCCACCTCGTCCAGCCGCGCACTGCTGACTACGGCGACGGCGCGCTGCAACGCCGCCCACGCGTCCGGAGGCAGCCGGTTGTGCAGCAGGTGCATGGCCTCGGCGCTGGACCACAGCACGCACGCGCCGGGCGGCAGCTGCTGCAGCGCCTGCGCATGGCGGCGATCCAGTCGCGCCGGGGCACGCGTGTAGACGTGCACTTCGTCCAGCCGCGCGCCCCGCGCCGCCAGCGCCTCCCGCAGCAGCCCGCGCCCGCCCGCGGCGCCAATCAGCGCCACGTGCAGGCCGTTCAGCGACTGCAGGGCCGGCAACGCCAGTACGCCCTCGCTGTCCTGGCGTGCCGGCGAGCCCGGTGCGAGCACGCCGGCACGACGCAGCGCCCGCGCCGTGCCTTGGCCGACGCCGATCGCCGGGCACGCCGGCGGGATCGGCTGCAGCGCTCGCGCGTAACGCACCGCGGCGGGGCTGGTGAAGATCACCCGCGCCGCCCGCAGTGCGTCGGCGAGCGCGCGGGCGGTGGCGTCACCGTGGCAGGCGCGCAGTGTCATGCCCGGCACGTGCAGCGGCACGCCGCCGCCAGCACGCACGCGGCGCATCAAGGTTGCGGCGGCACCCACAGGCCGTGTGATCACCACGACGCGCCCGTGCAGTGGCTGCTGCGCTGCGGATGGCTGCATCAACGCGTCCTTTCGCGGCTGTGGAACGTAAGCCAGGGGCCAGTGCCCGCGGCGTGGCAGTTTAGTGTGCCGCGACGATGCGCCATACACTGGCACGCCCTGCCGCACCATGCGCGGCAGCGTTCCCCGCCACACGAGTGTTGTCATGTCCGCTTCGCCCCGCGCTTTTCCCCCTGCCGCCGACCATCCTGCCCCGCTGGAGGCGACCGCCGCCACGCTGGTGCAGTTCATCCGCGACGAGATCCCGCTGGCGCGGGCGATGGACCTGTCGCTGTGCGCCAGCTCACCCGACCAGCTCAGCCTGGCGGTGCCGCTGGCACCGAACGTCAACGACAAGGGATGCGCGTTCGGCGGCAGCCTGGTGAGCCTGATGACGCTCGCCGGCTGGGCGCTGGTGGAGCTGGCCCTGCGCCGGGCCGGGGAGGACTGCGACGTGTTCGTGGGTGAATCGACGGTGCGCTATCTGGCGCCGGTCTGGAGTGATTTCCGCGCCGACGCCCGGCTGGCGGCGGAAGCCGGATGGCCGGTGTTCTTCAGCACGCTCGCCGCACGCGGCCGCGCGCGCATCGAAGTGGTGTGCGAGGTGCCCGGGAGCGACGGCAAGCCCGCCGCCACGCTGTCGGCACGCTTCGTGGCCAAGCGCCGCGGCGGCGACTGAGTCGCGCCGTGCGGTTGTCGGTTGCGCGCCATGCGGCACAATGCGGGCACTGATTACGGGGAGAACGCATCCATGCATCGCATTGCCAGACTTGTGGCCATGCTCGGCCTCGCGCTCGGCACCCTGCTGGGCGCCGGTTGTGCCACCGACCAGCGCAACCACGCGCTCACCACCACCCTCAGCGCCTACGCCAGCATGGTGCGATGGGGTGATTTCGCCAGCGCCCAGCAGTTCGTGGACCCCGCGATGCGCGAGGCGCACCCGCTGACCCCGATCGAACTGTCGCGGTTCAAGCAGTACCGCGTCAGCGAGTACGACGAAGGCCAGGGCGCGGTGCCCACTGGCGAGAACGAGGCGCGCCAACTGGTCCGCCTGAGTGTCATCAACATCAACACCCAGGCCGAGCGCACCCTGATCGATCGGCAGACCTGGCGCTACGACCCCGCCGCGCACCACTGGTGGCTCACCAGCGGCTTGCCGGACCTCAGCCAGGCCCGTTGATCACATGCTGTGGCCGGACCGCCGGCGCGCGGCCGTATAATCGAGGGCTTTCCGCCGTCCGGCGGCCGCCACCCTACGCACCAGCGACCCTTCCATGAACGATTTCCTGCACACCCTGCCGACCTTTGTCGGCAACCACCTGGCGCTCTCGGCGCTGTTCGTGATCCTGCTGCTGGCGGTAATCGTCACGCAGCTCGCGCCGCTGCTGCGCAAGTACAAGGAGCTCACGCCGGCCGGCCTCACCTTGCTGATCAACCGCGAGAACCCACTGCTGATCGATCTTTCCGCGCGCGCCGACTTCGAGAAGGCACACGTTCCCGGCGCCAGGCACGTGCTGCCGAGCCAGTTCGATCCCGAGCACAAGAACCTCGCCTCGGCCAAGGAGCTGCCGGTGGTGCTGATCGACAAGGACGGCCGTGGTGTTGCCGGCGCCGCCAACCGGCTCGTCAAGGCCGGCTTCAGCCGCGTCTACGTGCTCGGCGGCGGCATCTTCGCCTGGCAGCAGGCACAGCTGCCGGTGGCGAAGGGCAAGTAAGCCGCGCTGCTCGCTTCACCTCACCCGCTGTCTGCCAGTGACCCGCCAGCGCCTCGCGCTGGCGGGTTCTTTCATTCCGGGGCTCCGCCAACACCACGTGTGCATGCGTTCCACTGCGGTGGTCCCAGCGAAAACGGGCGACACATCCACGGAAAGGATCGTCTGGATCATGACGAAACTGATGAAGCTCGCCGGCGTCGCCCTGCTTTCCTTCAACGCCCATACGCAGGCCACTTCGGCGCCCGGGCCCGACGCGTTCGTCCCCCCTGCGTACAAGGTGGTTGAAACCATCAGAGGCGACCTGAACAAGGACGGGCAAGACGATGTCGTTCTTGTGGTAAAGCACACCGATGCCGCAAACATCATCACGAACGATCACGGCAGAGAGGTCGACAGAAACCGCCGGGGTCTGATAATCGCGCTGAGAACTGGCGCCACCTACGTGCTCGCAGTTAGAAATCTGAACTGCTTTTCTTCCGAAAACGAAGACGGCGGTGTCTACTTTCCCCCGGAGCTGAGCGTAAGCATCGAAAACGCCAAGCTGGTCATTGCCTACGGTCATGGCAGATACGGCTACTGGAGCTACACGTTTCGCTATCAAAGCTCCGGGTTCTTCCTGATCGGCTATGACAACAGTGAGAACAATGGCCCGGTCGTCAGGCGCGTCACCAGTATCAACCTGCTTTCGCAGAAAATGGTGATCAGGGAAAACGTAGACGAAGACGCCGACGGTGGCGCAGATCGGTTCAGGGAAACCTGGTCAAGGATCCGGAAATCAAAAGCCGTCAGCCTCGCTGATATCGATGATTTCGATGCATTCTCCGTTGAACAGGAACTTGGCCTCTCACGCTGAACCGCGGGATGAGCTCACCGCTTGGCAGTGCATGGCCAGCCCGGCGGTCACGGCGGCAGGGATGTAAGTGCGGGTCGTCGATGCGTACTGAGTGCCCGCGTCGCTTCCCGGCTTCGAGAACGGCAAAAGAACCACGCGTCGGCAGCTACCGAATCCGCCCGCAAGCGAACGGCAGCTACCCTTGCGCGCGGATCCCCGCCCTTCCCGCGAGGATCTGCGCCAGCACGTCCGGCGCGTACTCGAACGAGTCGTAGTACAGCCGGTCTTCCGGCAGCCCCGCATCGACGAAGCGGTGGCGGGCGATGTCGATCATCGCCGGCGGACCGCTCATGTAGAGGTCGTGGCCGGAGAGGTCTGGATGATCGGTCAGCACGGCGTCGTGCACCAGGCCTTCGCGCGCGCCGGTATCGCCGGCCTCGGAAAGTACCGGAATGAATTTCAGGTCGTGCGCGTCGCGCTGCCAGCCCTCGGCCAGCGTGCGCAGGTAGAGGTCGCCGCGCTGGCGCGCGCCCCAGTAGATGCGCATGGGGCGACGCGTACCCAGCGCGAGGAAGTCCTCGACGATTGCCTTGACCGGCGCAAAGCCGGTGCCGCCGGCCATGAAGATCATCGGCCGCTCGGAATCCTCGCGCGGTACGAACGTGCCCAGCGGGCCCTCGATGCGAAGCGTGTCGCCGACCTTCGCCCGCTCGCTCACCCATGAGGTGAAACCGCCGCCACTGACATGGCGCACGTGCAGTTCCAGCGCGCCATCCGGCGCCGGGCCATTGGCGATGGAAAACGGCCGACGCTTGCCGTCTTCCAGCAGCACGTCCAGGTACTGCCCGGCGAGGTAGCGCAGCGGACGTTCGCCAGCCGCTGGAAGCAGGCGCAGGCCGATCACCTCGGGCGCGAGCTGCTGCCGTTGCGCGATCACCACGTCGAGCGCACGGCGGGGCATGTCCTCCACCGAGGTGATCTCCCGCGCGACGATGGTGAGATCGCTGGCTGGCACCGCCTGGCACAGCAGCACGGCATGGTGCGCGCGCTCGTTGGCATCCAGCGCCAGCGGCGGCTGGTGCGGGTAGGTGACGCGGCCGTCCACCAGCAGTGCCTTGCAGCTGCCGCACACGCCCGAGCGGCACGAGTACGGCAGCGCAATGCCGGCGCGCTGCGCGGCATCGAGCACGGTCTCGCCCGGCTGCCCCGCGAAGCGGTGGCCGGTGGCCTGGAGGGTGATGGTGAACACGGTGCGATTGTCGCCGCGACGGGAGTGCGCAGACAATGCGGGTTCGCCTTACGAGTAGCAAGCATGAGCATCTGGAAGCAGGACACCGACCTGGCCCGCGTCAACGGCTGGTGCAACAACACCATGATGGAAACGCTGAGCATCGCGATCACCGAGATCGGCGACGACTACCTGCGCGGCACCATGCCGGTGGATCACCGCACGCACCAGCCGTTCGGCCTGCTGCACGGCGGCGCCTCGGTGGCGCTGGCCGAGACGCTGGGATCGACCGCGGCCATGCTGACGCTGGACCCGGCGCAGGAACTCACCGTGGGGCTGGACATCAACGCCAACCACATCCGCGGCGTGCGCAGCGGCACCGTCACCGGCACCGCGCGACCGCTGCACATCGGACGCACCACGCAGGTGTGGGAGATCCGCATCGAAGCCGGTGACGGCGCGCTGGTGTGCATCTCGCGGCTGACGATGGCAGTGGTACCGGCGCGGGTGATAGGGGCCAAGGGGTGATGACAGCCCGGCCGACGGCCTTGCTCGCCCGCGCCGCGGCGGGGAGCAGGCGATGAGCGACGAAGCCCCGTACGCCGGGCTCACGCCCGACCTCGTGCTCGATGCCGTGGCTGCCTGCGGCCTGTGGCCGGATGGCCGCCTGCTGGCGCTCAACAGCTACGAGAACCGCGTGTGGCAGGTGGGCATCGAAGACGCCGCGCCGGTGATCGCCAAGTTCTACCGGCCGGCCCGCTGGAGCGACGAGGCGATCGGCGAGGAGCACGCCTTTGCGCAGGAGCTGATGGACGCCGAGCTGCCGGTAGTGGCGCCGCTACGCTTCGGCGGCCATAGCCTGCTGCAGCACGGCGGTTACCGCTACGCGCTGTCGCCGCGCCACGGCGGCCGCGCGCCGTCGCTGGAATCGCGCGAGCAGCTTGAATGGCTGGGCCGGCTGATTGCCCGCATCCATAGCGTGGGTGCGCGCACGCCGTTCGGGCATCGCGGCCGTCTCGACCGCGCCACGATGGTGCTTGGCCCGGTGCAGGCCGTGCTCGATTCCAGCCTGCTGCCGGGCACGCTGGCTGGCCACTACCGGGCCGCCAGCACGCGACTGGATGACGCCATCGCACGGCGACTGGACGCGGTAGGCCCGGTGCACACACTGCGCCTGCACGGCGACTGCCACCCCGGCAATGTGCTGTGGACCGACGCCGGCCCGCATTTTGTCGATCTCGACGACGCGCGCGCCGGCCCCGCCGTGCAGGACCTGTGGATGCTGGCCAACGACGAGGCGGCCATGCGCGCCCTGCTTGACGGCTACACCACCATGCGCGACTTCGACCACACCGAACTGGCGCTGGTACCCGTGCTGCGCGCGATGCGCCAGCTGCACCACGCCGGCTGGATCGCCCAGCGCTGGCACGATCCGGCGTTCCCGCTGGCGTTTCCGTTCGCCGCCGAGCCGCGCTGGTGGGAGCAGCACATCGCCGACCTGCACGAACTGGCCGACGATCTGGAATGATGCGCGGCCCTTGAAACCCTCGACACCCCTGCTTCGGAGCACTGCATGCGTTCGTTTTTGTTTCGCCTGATCGGCATCCTCGAAATCGCCGGCGGCTTTCTCGGCGTGGTGGCGAGCGTTCGCCGGCTGCTGCCGCTGGGCTCCACCGCCAGCGCACTGATGGCGTTGATCTCGCTGGCGGTGTTCGGCTTCATCCTGGTGGCCGGCGTACTGCTGGTGGAAGGCAGCGAGCGCGGCGTGTCGCTCTCGCGCGTGGCGCAGCTGCTGCAGCTGCCGCTGCTGGCCACGCCTGCGCTGAGCTATGCGTTGCACGCGGGCGGCTTCGTCAATGTATTCGCCATCGTGCATGGCAGCGTGCAGCTCGGGCTGGACTACCGCATCGGCAGCCATGGTTTCGTGCTCGCCGTGGCCGGTCCGGCGGTATGGCATATCGGCCTCAACCTGCTGGCACTGCTGTCGTGGCTGGTGCTCAGGCTGCGCTGATTCGACGGAGGCAAGACCATGGCAAGACCGAACTACATCGAGCTTCCCGCGGCCGACCTGGCCGCCGCGAAGGCCTTCTACGGCGAGGCTTTCGGCTGGAGCCTCGCCGATTTCGGCCCCAGCTACGCAGCCACCACCACCGGCGATGTGGACGTCGGCCTGCAGGGCGACGCCAGCGAAGCGCCCGCGGCGCCGCTGCCGGTGATCCAGGTGGACGACCTGGACGCGGCACTGGACGCCGTCGTCGCCGCGGGCGGCCGGATCGTGCGACCCACGTTCGCGTTCCCCGGCGGGCGCCGTTTCCACTTCCGTGATCCGCACGGCAACGAGCTGGCGGTAATGCAGGCCGACTGAGCACCCGCGACATGCCGCTTGCTGCCAACGCGCGGCGCCGGCGGCCGGCGCGCAGCCGGTAGAATGCGGCGATGAACGCACCGACCAACCCGCCCGCCACTCCCGCCGAACTCCCCGTCATCCGCCTCAAGTCCGATCGCTCCCCGGGTCATCCGTGGGTGTGGTCGGCGCAGGTCTACAAGCCCGAAGGCCGGCTGCCGCCGGGCAGCGTGGTGGAGGTGCACGACGCGCGCGGGCGCTTCGTCGGCCGCGGCTTCTGGAACGGCCACGCGCGCATCGCGTTGCGGCTGCTATCGACCGATGCCGCCGAGACCATAGACGCCGAATGGATCGCCGCGAAGATCGCCCGCGCCGTGCAGCTGCGCCGCGAGCTGCTGCAGCTCGATGCGGTGAGCGACGCCTGGCGCGTGGTGCACAGCGAGGGGGATGGCCTTTCCGGGCTCATCGTCGATCGCTACGCCGACATCCTGGTGGTGGAGTATTTCGCCGCCGGCATGTGGAAATTCCGCGAGGCGATCCACGCCGCGCTGCAGACGCACTTTCCCGGCGCGCGCATGGTGTGGTTCGCCGAGAGCCACGTGCAGAAGCAGGAGTCGTTCGACTGCCGCAGCGGCGAGATGCCCGCGCCGGTGGAAGTGCACGAGCATGGCCTGCGCTTCCACGCCGCGCCGGGGCTGGGCCACAAGACCGGCTTCTTCGCCGACCAGCGCGACAACCGCCAGCGCTTCGCCCAGCTCGCCAAGGGCCGCCGCGTGCTGGACCTGTGCTGCAACGCCGGCGGCTTCGCGGTGCACGCGATGGCGGCCGGCGCACGCGAGGCGGTGGGCGTGGACATGGATGCCGGCATCCTGGAGATCGCCCGCGCCAACGCCGCGGCCAACCACGTCGACGTGACGTTCGAGCAGGCCGACATCTTCGACTGGGTGCGCGCGGCGGTGGCGCGCGGCGAGCGCTACGACGCGGTGATCCTCGACCCGGCCAAGCTCACCCGCGACCGCTCCAAGGTGATGGACGCGCTGAAGAAGTACTTCGCGATGAACCGCATGGCGCTGGACATCATCCCGCCCGGCGGCCTGCTGTTGACATGCTCCTGCACCGGCCTGGTGAGCGAGGCGGATTTCCTGGAGATGCTGCGCCGGGTGGCGCTCAACGCCGGCCGAGAGATCCAGGTGCTGGACGTGCGCGGCGCCGGTGCCGACCACCCCTTCCGCACCGACGTGCCCGAAGGGCGCTACCTGAAAGCGGTGTTCTGCCGCGTGGAGTGAGCCCTCTGCGCGGCTCACGCCGGCTTGACCCGGCATCCGCACACTCGGCGCATGCCCGCCCGCCCCCCTGCTGTACCCCCGACCACCGACGATGACCTGCTGCGCGACGTGCGCGATGCGGGCCTGATCTATGTAAGCGACGAGCAGCCGGGCATCCTCCGCCAGCGGCGCGGCAAGGGCTTCAGCTATCGACACGCAAGCGGCGAACGGGTGACCGACGAGGCCGTGCTCACGCGCATCCGCTCGCTGGCCATTCCGCCGGCATATGTGGACGTGTGGATCTGCCCGCATCCGCGCGGACACCTGCAGGCCACTGGACGCGACGCCCGCCAGCGCAAGCAGTACCGCTACCACCCGGACTGGCGCGAGCTGCGCGACGGCGGCAAATTCAGCCGCCTGCTTGACTTCGGCGAGGCGCTGCCGCGGCTGCGGCGCCACGTGCGCACCGACCTGGCCCGCTCCGGCCTGCCACGCGAGAAGGTGCTGGCGCTGGTGGTGCGGCTGCTGGACGACACGCTGATCCGCATCGGCAACGACCGTTACGCGCGCGACAACAAAAGCTTCGGCCTCACGACGCTGCGCTCCCGCCACGTGCAGGCCGAGCGCGGGCGGCTTCGCTTCGCCTTCCGCGGCAAGAGCGGCCAGATGCGCGAACTGGAGCTCAGCGACAAGCGCATGGCGAAGATCATCCGCCGCGTGCAGCAGCTGCCGGGCCAGCGGCTATTCCAGTATCTGGACGAGCACGGCGAGCGGCAGCCGATCGACTCGGGCATGGTCAACGACTACCTGCGCGAGGCCAGCGGTGGCCATTTCACCGCCAAGGATTTCCGCACCTGGGGCGGTACTGTGCAGGCGATTGGAGTGATGGCGACCACGCCGCTGCCGGAGACCGGCGGCGAACGGGCCCAGCGCAGCGCGATCGCTGCCGGCGTGAAGCGCGTGGCGGGGATCCTGGGCAACACGCCGGCGGTGTGCCGCGCCTCGTACGTGCATCCACAGGTATTCGAGGGCTGGCTGGACGGCAGCCTGCACAAGGCGGTGCCGGCGCGGGTCGCCACGCATCCCAGGCAGCTGGAGCAGTACGCGCTGCGCTGGCTGAAGAAGCGCCTGCGCGCGACAGCCAAGACCTCCGCGCCGGGCAGGCAGCGTCGCAGCCGCTGAGCCGGCACCGCGTAAACTGGCGGGCAGATCTCACAGGATGCCTCCATGCCCGCTTCCCCATGGCTGTTTGTCGTGCTCGTCGTCGCCGTGCTCGCGGTGCTCGCGCTGCAGGTGGCGCTGCTTCTGCGCGACCGCGGCGACGCCGGCCTCACCGCCCGGCTTGACGCGCTCAAGGACGACGGCGAGCGGCTGCAGCGCACCCTGCGCGAAGAACAGCGCGCCGGCCGCGAGGAGCTGCAGCAGGGCTTCGACCGCTTTCGCGTGCATGTGGGCGAACAGCTCGGCGGCGCCGCGCAGCAACAGGCAGAGCGGGTGGACGGCTTCGGCCAGCGGCTGAGCCAGCTGACCGAACGCACCGACACCGGCCTGCAGGCGCTGGCGCAGCGCCTGGCCACCGACGCCCACCGCAGCCGCGAGGAACTGACCCTGGCGCTGACCCGCTTCGGCGAGCAGCAGCAGCAGCGCCTGGCCGCACTCACCGCCGATAATGAAAAGCGCATGGGCGAGGTGCGCGCCACGCTGGAAGCCAAGCTCGGCGCCATGCAGGCGGACAACGCGGCCAAGCTCGAACAGATGCGCGCCACCGTCGACGAGAAACTGCAGAGCACGCTGGAGACACGGCTGGGCCAGTCGTTCGCGCTCGTTTCCGAGCGGCTCGAGGCGGTGCAGCGCGGACTGGGCGAAATGCAGAACCTGGCTACCGGCGTGGGCGACCTGAAGCGCGTGCTGACCAACGTGAAACGCCGCGGCATCCTCGGCGAGGTGCAGTTGGGCGGATTGCTGGAGGACCTGCTCACCAATGAGCAATACGTTGCCAACGTGGCCACCGTGCCCGGCAGCAGCGAAAGGGTGGAGTATGCCATCCGCATGCCAGGGCAGGAGGACGGCGAAAACGTCTACCTGCCGATCGACTCCAAGTTCCCGGTGGAGGACTACCAGCGCCTGCTCGAGGCGCAGGAAGCCGCCGACGCCGACGGCGCCGCACAAGCCGGGCGTGCGCTCGAGGGGCGTGTGCGCGAGGAGGCCAAGCGCATCAAGTCCAAGTACGTGGCCGCGCCGCATACCACCGATTTCGCGGTGCTCTTCCTGCCCACCGAGGGACTTTATGCCGAGGTGTTGCGCCGGCCCGGCCTGTTCGAAAGCCTGCAGCGCGACCACCGGATAATGGTGGCCGGCCCGACCACGCTGAGTGCGCTGCTCAACAGCCTGCAGATGGGTTTTCGCACGCTTGCCATCGCCAAGCGCAGCAGCGAGGTATGGACGCTGCTGGGTGCGGTGAAAAGCGAGTTCGGCAAGTTCGGGCTGGTACTGGAGAAGGCCGAGCGTCAGCTCAACACGGTCAGCAAAAGCATCAGCGACGCGGGCAAGAAGACCCGCACCATCGAGCGGAAGCTGCGCGGCGTCGAGTCATTGTCGAGCGACGCGGCGCAGGATCTGCTCGGCGACGCACTCTTCCTGCCCGACGACGACGCCGAGGGTGATGAAACCGAATGACACCTGTGGATGCGGCCTGCCGAGTGCAGGGGCAATGCGCCACGGATGACGCGGCCCGGGTGCAACCCCAAGATTCAGCGCTTCCACTGGAAGACTTCTTCCACGCCCGCGCCGAAGGCATGAGCGATGCGAAACGCCAGTTCCAGCGACGGCGCGTACTTGCCCGCTTCCAGCGCAATGACCGTCTGCCGCGTGATGCCGCAGGCATCGGCCAGCGCCTGCTGGGTCATCTCGCCGTGTTCGAAGCGGAGGCGACGGATCGCGTTCTCGACCGGCGTGCCGGCCGCACTCAATGTCGTTCTTTCCAGTAGGCCAATCCGGTCACCAAGTACTCCAGCAGCGACGAGGCGATCACGCCAGCCATCAGCAGGTTGGAGAGAACCATCGGCCGGGCCCAGCGCAGGTGGTCGAGCGGCGTGAAGGCAAACATCACAGCCAGGGCAATCACCAGCACTACCAGGGCGCAGCGCGCCCATCCGCTCGCGCGCGCCTGGATCGCCCGGTCGCGCTCATCCTGTTCCACCGCATCGCGCCAGTGCTGGCGCAACACAGCCATCACCACCAGCCAGCCGACGATAAGAAACCCGATGTGCCGGCCGATGCGCGAGGCCTCCGGCGCCATGCTGCCGTCGACGTCCACCATCAGCGAACTGCGGCTGGCGAAGTAGATCAGGATCGCAGCGGTGAACAGCAGGCCGATCCATGCCTGCTGTTCACCTGGCGAAGCGCTGGCGAGCGCTTCGCCGCCCGCATCCGGCTGTACCCGGCGGCGCAACGTCGACCACAGCAGGTACCAGACGGTCCACGACGCGGCGAGCAGTGCCAGCCCGCCCGGCCAGCCGAGGTCGATGTCCGGCAACACGAACAGCACGTAGAACGCCAGCACCGACAGCGGCACCAGGATGAATAGGCGGACAGTTCGGCTCATCATGTTCACTCCATCGGACATAATGTAATTTAAAGCATACATAAAGTGCGGTAAACATGACTTTTGCCGCATCAGCGCTTGATCGTGCCCAGCTCGCTGCAGGCGGCCTCCGCTGGCCGACGGCTCGCAGTTCAATGAGCACACCCTGCCGCGGTGGTGCCCGCATGGAGGATGCAGCGGTGTGCTCCATGCATCCAGCGCGTTACGCCCCACGTATGCGTTGGACCACCGCATCGGGCGTTGGCGCGTGCAGTCGCGCCATACCGTTAAACTCCCTCTGATTTTTTGCAGGAACCGGCATGAGCGACATCTCTCCCAAGCACGACGTCACCCGCGAGCAGGCCGAAGAGGCCGTGCGCACGCTGTTGCGCTGGGCCGGTGAGGACCCGGCGCGCGAGGGGCTGCTGGACACGCCCAAGCGGGTGGTGAAGGCCTACGGCGACTGGTTCTCCGGCTACGCCGAGGATCCGGCCGAGTACCTCAAGCGCACCTTCAAGGAGGTCGAGGGCTACGACGAGATGGTCGTGCTGCGCGACATCGAGTTCGAGAGCCACTGCGAGCACCACATGGCGCCGATCATCGGCCGCGCCCACGTCGGCTACATGCCGACCAACCGGGTGGTTGGCATCAGCAAGCTGGCACGCGTGGTGGAGGGCTATGCCC
Source organism: Dyella sp. (assembly GCF_035685805.1). GTDB lineage: Bacteria > Pseudomonadota > Gammaproteobacteria > Xanthomonadales > Rhodanobacteraceae > Dyella_A. Next base: position 95,052 of record NZ_DASSAB010000017.1, on the reverse strand, counting down.
GCCGCTTCCAGGTGCAGGAAAAGATGACCGCGCAGATCGCCCAGTGCATCAACGAGACGCTGCAGCCGCGCGGCGTGGCGGTGGTGGTGGAAGCCAGCCACGAATGCATGACCACCCGCGGCGTGCACAAGCGGGGCGTGTCGATGGTGACCAGCCAGATGCTCGGCTCGTTCCGCGAGGATCCGCGCACCCGCGGCGAGTTCCTGCAGTTCATCGGAGTGCGCCGCGATCGCTGAGCGTCGCGCCGTCGCAGCTGCCATCGTGCTGGCAGTTGCCGCTTCGGCGTCTGCATCGCCGGCGCACGCACAGGAAACACGCGCGGCCTACCTGCGCCTGTTCGACCAGAACGGCGACGGCCGCGTCAGCGAGCAGGAATACGTGGACCGGCTCAGTGCCGGCTTTCTCGCCATGGATCGCGACCACGATGGCACCCTGCAGCCGTCCGAACTGCCCGGCGGGCGCGGCCGGGCGGTCTCGCTGGACGGCCACCAGGACAACCTGCGCCGGCAGTTCCGCAAGCTCGACCGCGACGGCGACCACCTGCTCAACGCGGCCGAGCTGACGCAGCCGCCGCGCTAGCGGGTCAGTCCGCAGCTCGCCCCGCCGTCCGGCCGCTTGAACAACGTTGGCGCGCACCGCCGCACCGCCATCGAGGCGTCGCCCGTGCTCGTGCCGATCCGGGCCTGCCGCCCGGCGCGCGCGCGGGTACACTCGCCGCTTCGTCTACCGGAGTGGCGAACGCGTGGTCTCCCCCCAGAACAGTCCCGGCGCACCGCGCCGCGCCGCCCTCGCCTTCATTTTCATCACCGTGCTGCTGGACATGCTGGCCTTCGGGATCATCATCCCGGTGCTGCCGCACCTGATCGAGCAGCTGATCGGCGGCGGTACCGCCAGCGCCGCGTGGTGGGTAGGCGTGCTGAGCACGGTCTTCGCGATCACCCAGTTCATCTTCTCGCCGATCCAGGGCGCGCTGTCGGATCGCTTCGGGCGGCGACCGGTGATCCTGATTTCCAACTTCGGCCTGGCGATCGACTTCTTCGTGCTGGCGCTGGCGCCCACCCTGTGGCTGCTGTTCGTGGGCCGCACGGTGATGGGCATGACCGCGGCCAGCTTCAGCACCGCCAATGCCTACATTGCCGACATCACGCCGAAGGAAAAGCGTGCCGGCGCCTACGGGCTGCTCGGCGCGGCCTTCGGCGTGGGATTCGTGCTGGGGCCGGGGCTCGGCGGCTGGCTCGGCGCGATGCACCTGCGCCTGCCGTTCTACGTGGCCGGTTCGCTGGCGCTGTGCAACTTCCTCTACGGCCTGTTCGTGCTGCCCGAGTCGCTGCCGAAAGAACGCCGCAGCGCGCGCTTCGAGCTGCGCACCGCGCACCCGGTTGGAGCGCTCAAGTTGCTGCGCCGCACGCCGCGACTGCTCGGCTTGGGGGTGACCAGCTTCCTGGTGTTCCTGGCCCACTACGCGCTGCAGATCACCTTCGTGCTGTACGCGGACTACCGCTACCACTGGGGCCCGCAAGCGGTCGGCCTGGTGCTGATGCTGGTGGGCGCCTGCGACGGGCTGGTGCAAGCGCTGCTGACCCGTCGGCTCACGCCGCGCTTCGGCGAGCGGCCGGTGCTGCTGTTCGGCATGTTCTGCGGCATTGCCTCGTTCACCCTGATGGGCTTTGCCAGCGTGGGCTGGGTGTTCCTGCTGGGCATTCCGCTGATGGCGCTGTGGGGGCTGTCGAACCCGCCGCTGCAGTCGATGATGACCCAGCTGGTGGAGCCGTCCGAGCAGGGGCGCCTGCAGGGCGCCAACACCTCGCTGGGCAGCTTCGCCGGCATCTTCGGGCCGTATCTCTTCGCGCAGGTGTTTGCGTGGTCGATCGCACCGGCGAGCCGGGTGCACGTGCCCGGCGCCGCGTTCCTGTTGGCGGCGGGCCTGCTGGCCGGGGCGCTGGTGGTCGCCGTGCGGGTGACCCGTCGCCATGCCGGCGGGGGCGAGCCTGCGGAGCCGGCCGACCCGTGTCACCAATCCCATGCCGCGGCGCTGCATGTGGCCCCCGCGCCGGAACCCCTTTCTCCCCAACCGTCGGAGCAGCACCCATGACGCTTTCCATGTACCAAGCCGCCGTACCCGTCGCCGCGCGGGCGCTGGACAACCTCGCCGCCGTGCTCAGGAAGGGCCACGCCCACGCCCAGTCCAAGGGCGTGGAGGACGCCACGCTGCTGCAGACGCGGCTCATCCCGGACATGCTGCCGCTGGTCAAGCAGGTGCAGATCGCTTGCGACATGGCCACCCGCGGCGTCGCCCGGCTGGCCGGCGCGGAGCCGGCTTCGTTCGAGGACAACGAGGTGACTTTCGAGCAGCTCTACGGCCGCATCGAGCGGGCTATCGCGTACATCAAGGGCTTCACCGCCGAGCAGATCGACGGCAGCGAAAGCCGCGCCATCCACCTGAAGATGCGCAACGGCGAGATGCATTTCCAGGGGCAGGACTACCTGCTCGGGTTCGTGCTGCCCAACCTGTACTTCCACTGCACCACGGCCTACAACATCCTGCGCGAAGCGGGCACCGACATCGGCAAGCAGGATTTCATCGGGCGCGACTGAGCCTTCCGCCCCGGCAGCCACGCCGCCGGGGCAGCGCAGGTGACGCGCTGGTCACTGCCGGTGCACTTCCTGGCCGAAGGTGACGCAGCGCGTCAGTCCCTGTGCCGCATCGGGCCGCGCATGTAGCAAACCGGCCGGCGCGGGGCCCGGTTTTTCGCCCGGGGCACAACCGCGATGGCCGCCCGGAGCCCCTGCTGGCGCAGGCGGGCACGGCCCCACGCGCGCCGAAAAGATGCCTTGCTGAAGCCCGCCAGGCGCCGATACATCGGCGACAACCCTTGCGGCACAAGCATTCGCGCACGCTCGCACGCCGCCGCCGACGGTGCAGCCAACACCGGCCGGTCGGCAGTCGCCGCCGACAGTCGTACGCATGCTGCACAGCGAAAACAGTGCGCACCGGCAGCGGGGCCCCACGTATCGCTGGAACTGTGATGCAGCGCCCACAAACACGGCGCCTGCTGGCGCGCGGCCTGCATCCCCTGGCACATACCCCAAGGCGGCTCCCCTCCCCATGTCGACCACCGCCCGTTGTCTCACCTCCCCATTTGCGCGTCTGCCCCGCGAGGCCGTAGCCATGAGCGAGATCATCGAGTACGTCATCGTCGGCGGCCCCCAGCACGGCCTGATCTGCCGTCATCCGGTGCCTTCGGTGCCGGCCGACGCCATCGCCATCTCCAGCAACGACGGCCAGCTCTGCCGCGTCGCCGCCCGCCGTCGCGCCAGCCATGCCGGCACCCGGCTGTTGTTGCTGCACCCGCAGGCGACCGGCGAACAGTTCCGCACCCTGCTCGCGGCGTGATCGCCGCTTGAGCCTCGTTTTTCAGCCCCCGGCGGGGCCAGTACCCCCAACCCCCGCTGGCTCCGCCGGGCGCTGACTTTTTTCTGTACTGCCGCGAGGCCGCGTTCGCGCGACCCGCCTTGTTCGTGCCGGGCGCGGCCCGGACAATGGCGCGATGACCATCCTGACCCGGCCGACCCGTGGCCGCGCCACCGAGCGCCCCTACGCATGCTGCGACTGACCGACCTCAAGCTGCCGCTGGATCACAGCGGCGCCGACCTGGAACAAGCGATCCGCTCGCGGCTCACGCTCGGCAAGGACGAGCTGCGCGGCTTCGCCGTGACCAAGCGCAGCCACGACGCGCGCAAGCGCGGCGCGATCGCCTTGATCTACGCGCTGGATGTCGAAGTGGCCGACGAAGCGGCCGTGCTGGCGCGCTTTGCCACCGATGCCCACGTTCAACCCGCACCGGATACGCGCTACCGCTTCGTCGCCCGCGCGCCGGCGCCGCCGACGCACCGGCCGATCGTGATCGGGCTGGGGCCGTGCGGCCTGTTCGCCGGATTGCTGCTGGCGCAGATGGGCTTTCGCCCGATCATCCTGGACCGCGGCAAGGCGGTACGCGAGCGCACCAAGGACACCTGGGACCTGTGGCGCAAGCGCAACCTGCATCCGGAGTCGAACGTGCAGTTCGGCGAAGGCGGCGCGGGCACCTTCTCCGACGGCAAGCTGTACAGCCAGATTCGCGATCCCCAGCACCACGGCCGCAAGGTGCTGGAGGAGTTCGTGAAGGCCGGCGCGCCGGAAGAGATCCTGTGGATCAACAAGCCGCATATCGGCACGTTCCGGCTGGTGACGATGGTCGAGCACATGCGTGGCACGATCGAGTCGCTGGGCGGCGAGATCCGCTTCCAGCAGAAGGTGGACGACCTGATCCTGGAGGCCGAAGGCAGCGATCGCCAGCGCATTCGCGGCGTGGTGCTCGCCGGCGGCGAGGAGATCCGCAGCGACCACGTGGTATTGGCGGTGGGCCACAGCGCGCGCGACACCTTCGCCATGCTGCACGCCCGCGGCGTCTACGTGGAGGCCAAGCCGTTCTCGATCGGCTTCCGGGTGGAGCACCCGCAGTCGATCATCGACCGCGCCCGCTTCGGTCCGCAGGCCGGCCATCCGCTGCTGGGCGCGGCGGATTACAAGCTGGTGCACCACGCCACGGGTAATCACGCCGGCAACGGCCGCGCCGTGTACAGCTTCTGCATGTGCCCGGGCGGCACCGTGGTGGCGGCGACCAGCGAGCCCGGCCGCGTGGTCACCAACGGCATGAGCCAGTACTCGCGCAACGAGCGCAACGCGAATGCGGCGATCGTGGTGGGAATTGACCCGGCCGACTTCGCGCCCTTCGACGACAGCGGCAGTCCGCTGGCCGGCATCGCCCTGCAGCGCGCGCTGGAGAGCCGCGCCTACGTGCTGGGCGGCGAGAACTACAACGCGCCGGGCCAGCTGGTGGGCGATTTCCTGGCCGGCCGCGCCTCGCGCGAGTTCGGCGAGGTGCTGCCCTCGTTCAAGCCCGGCGTCACCCTGGGCAGCCTGGACAGCGCCCTGCCCGACTACGCGATCGCCGCGATCCGCGAGGCGATGCCCGCATTCGAACGCCAGATCAAGGGCTTCGCCATGCACGACGCGGTGTTCACCGGCGTGGAGACGCGCACCTCCTCGCCCATCCGCATCAAGCGCGACGACACACTGCAGAGCCTCAACACCACCGGCCTGTACCCGGCCGGCGAAGGCGCCGGCTACGCCGGCGGCATCCTCTCGGCCGGCGTGGACGGCATCAAGATCGCCGAAGCGGTGGCGCGGAGCATGGTGGGCGGCTGATCGGCAAGCATTTCAACTTGCAGGTTGAAATGACGATATTCAATCTGTAGATTGAAACCTGAGTAATCAACTCAGGAGTTGAATCATGCTCGCCACCCCGATCCGCCTGCCCGCCCAGCTCGGCGTACTGCTGCGCAACGCGCGGTTGAGCCGCGGCCTCACGCAGGCCGACGTGGCCAAGGAACTGGGGATCACCGCGCAGGCCCTGTCGAAACTGGAGAGCAACGCCGCCAAGGCGTCTTTCGAACGCGTCCATCGGCTGTGCCAGGTGCTGGGGCTCGAACTGCTGCTGCAGGACAAGCCCGTCATGAACCTGCGCGACAGCGCCGCGCCGCAGTGGTAGCCATGACGCGGGCTCTCGCTCTCGACATCTGGATGAACGGCGCCTTCGTCGGCACCTGGGAGCGTCCGCGCAGCGGCGCCGATCGCCTGACCTACGAGGCCGACTGGATCGCCTCGCCGCTGGGGCGTCCGCTGTCGCTCTCGCTGCCGTTCGGGCTGGCCACCGGGCGCAGCGGCGACAGCCACCGCGTGCTCCGCGGCGAGAAGGTGGCCTGGTACTTCGAGAACCTGGTGCCGGACAACGACCGCATCCTGCAGCGGTTGCGCGAGCGCTACGGTGCGCGCTCCATCGCGCCGTTTGATCTGCTGGCGGCGATCGGGCGCGACTGCGTGGGCGCCATCCAGCTGGTGCCCGCTGGATCGGAGCCGGGAGATATTCGACGCATCGACGCCGAGCCGCTGGACGAGGCCGGGGTCGCGCAGGTGCTGCGCCACACCACCGTGGCCCGGCTTCCCGGCGAGCGCATGGACGACGACGCGTTTCGTCTCTCCATCGCCGGCGCGCAGGAAAAAACCGCGCTGCTGCACCACCGCGGCCAGTGGTGCATTCCGCACGGCGCTACGCCGTCGACCCACATCTTCAAGCTGCCGCTGGGCCTGGTGGGCAACGTGCAGGCCGACATGCGCCAGTCGGTGGAACTGGAGTGGCTGTGCATGGAGCTGGCGCGCGCGTTCGGCCTGCCGGTGGCGAACGTCGACATCGGACACTTCGAAGACCAGAAGGCCCTGATCGTGGAGCGCTTCGACCGAATCAAGGCCGCCGACGGCGATTACTGGCTGCGGATTCCGCAGGAGGATTTCTGCCAGGCCAGCGGCCTGCCGCCCGACCGCAAATACGAGAGCGACGGAGGTCCGGGCATCGCCGCGATCATGGACATCCTGCGCGGTTCGGAAGACGCCGCAGCCGATCGCGTGCGCTTCTTCACCACCCAGGTGCTGTTCTGGATGCTCGCGGCCACCGACGGCCACGCCAAGAACTTCAGCCTCACCCTGCTGCCCGGCGGTCGATACCGGCAGACGCCGCTGTACGACATTCTCTCGACCTATCCCGTGCAGGGACGCGGCGCCAACCGGATGGATCCGCGCAAGGCACGGCTGGCGATGGCCGTGACGGGAGAGAACCGCCACTACCTGCTGCAAGACATCCACCGCTGGCACTGGGTGGGCATGGCCGAGCGCCTGGGCCTTCCCGATGGCGCCGAACCGATCATCAACGACCTTGTCGAGCGCGCTCCCGAAGCGCTACATGCCGTCGCCTCGCGCCTGCCTCGGGGCTTTCCAGGTGAACTTTTCGATAGCGTCAGCGCGGGCGTGATGGCCGCCGCCAAGCGCCTCGGCAAAGAGCCCGACCGCCGCTCGACCGGAGGGCGTGGCGCCGGATCGACCCGCGCACATTGAGTCCACTCCGCGCAGCGCCATATCAGGGAAATCCCCACTTTGCGGACGACCCCATGACCGAGCCCCAGGCCCTGCGCATCGATTTTGTTTCCGACGTCTCCTGCCCCTGGTGTGCGGTGGGGCTGGCTTCGCTGGAGCGTGCGCTGGACGCGCTCAAGGACGAGGTGCGCGCAGAGATCCATTTCCAGCCGTTCGAGCTGAACCCGCAGATGCCGCGCGAGGGCGAAGACGTGGGCGAGCACATCGCGAAAAAGTACGGCATGAACAGCACCCAACTGGCGCAGAACCAGGAGGCGATCCGCCAGCGCGGTGCGGCGGTCGGGTTCACTTTTGCGAATCAGGACACGCGGCGCATCTACAACACCTTCGACGCGCACCGGCTGTTGCACTGGGCCGAGGGCAGCGGCCACCAGCACGCGCTCAAGCGGGCGCTGCTGACGGCGTATTTCACCGACGGGCGGGATGTGGGCGACCGCGATGTGCTGGCGCAGGTGGCCGGCTCCGTAGGGCTGGACATCGACGAGGCGCGGGCCGTGCTCGACAGCGACCGCTACGCGGCGGACGTGCGCGGACAGGAGCAGTTCTTCCAGCGCGCCGGCATCCACTCGGTACCGGCGATCATCATCAACCGCCAGCACCTGATCTCCGGCGGCCAGCCGCCGGAGGTGTTCGAGCAGGCGCTGCGCGAGCTCGCCACACGGTCGTGAGCGGCCACGCGCGTGCTCAGCGCCTGCCGTCGTCCCAGTGCGTCGGCGGGTGCGGCCGGCCGAGCAGGTAACCCTGGCCCATTTCGCAGCCCATGCCGCGCAGCAGCTCGCGCTGCGCCGGGGTTTCGATGCCTTCGGCAATCACCTGGATTTCCAGCGCGTGCGCCAGCGCCAGGATCGCCTCGACCACGGTGGAGCTGTTGGTGTTGCCGCCGTCCATCGCGTGGACGAAGCTCTGGTCGATCTTGAGCAGCCGCAGCGGCAGCGAGTGCAGGTAGTTGAGCGAGGAGTAGCCGGTGCCAAAATCGTCCAGCGCTGCACCGACTCCTGCCTGGCGCAACCGCTCGAGCGTGGCCCGCACCTGGTCGGGATCGTCCAGCAGCGAGCCCTCGGTCACCTCCACGATCACCCGCGATGGTGCCAGCCCGGTCCGCGCCACCATCGCCAGCAGACGCTGGTCGAAGTCGGCATGGCGCAGGTGCAGGGCCGACACGTTGAAGGTGAGAAAGCCCTCGCGGTCCGGCAGCTTCACCAACGCCACGCAGGCCCGCTCGAACAGCTGCCAGTCGATTGCCTCGATCTGGCCGCAGTCCTGCGCCACCTTCACGAATGCGCCGGGCGTGAGCAAACCGCGCTCGGGGTGGTGCCAGCGCAGCAGCGCCTCGTAGCCCACCCGTTCGCCCGAGTCGAGCCGGCAGATCGGCTGCAGATAAGGCTGGAATTCGTCGTGCTGCAGGGCGTGGCGCAGCTCGTTCTCCATGCCCAGTTCGTCGACCAGGTTGCTGGCCAGCGCGTCGTCGAACATCTCGTAGCGCTTGCGCCCGAGCTCCTTGGCCCGATACAGCGCGATGTCGGCGTCGCGCAGCAGCTCGTCGGCATGTGCGTAATGCCGCTCGCCCAGCGCAATGCCCAGGCTGGCGCTGGGTTGCAGCTCGCGCCCGGACACCGGCAGCGGCTGGCCCAATGCCGCCAGTACGCGTTCGGCCACGCGGCAGGCGCTGGTGGCATCCTCGACCTCGGAGAGCAGGATCGCGAACTCGTCGCCTGACAACCGGGCCACCACGTCCGGCTCGCGCACGCAGCTCTGCAGCCGCCGCGCCACCTCCTTCAGCACCTGGTCGCCGGCGAGATGGCCGAGGCTGTCATTGATCACCTTGAAGCGGTCCACATCGATATACAGCAGCGCACAGCGCCTGGCCGGCTCCGAGCGGGCAGCCGCCAGCGCGTGCTCGATGCGTTCGCGCAGGTGGTCACGGTTCGGCAGGCCGGTAAGCGGGTCGTGCATCACCTGGTGACGCAGCTGCTGCTGCGCACGTTCGCGCTCGGCGATCTCCTTGCGCAGCGCGCGGGTGCGCTCATGCACGCGCTGCTCGAGTTGCGCGTAGGCGTGCTGCAGCGCATCGGAGACGCGCCGGCGCTGCAGGCTGGTCGCGATCTGCGAGGCGACGAAACCGAGCAGCTCCTGCTCGGCCTCGCCGTAGGTGACCTGGTCGGTGTAGCTCTGCACGGCCACCAGCCCGATCGCGCGCTGGCCATCGCGCAGCGGCACGCCCAGCCAGCATATCGACGGCGTGCCGGTGGAATGGGCATCGATGTCGCCGCGCCGGATCATCGCGTCCATGGTGGCCCGATCGACCACCAGCGGCCCGCGCGTGAGCACGTATTCGCTCAGGCCGCCGCCAAGCGGCCGGTCGGTGTACGCCTCGCCGGTGATGTCGACCGCGTAGGGGAAGCTCAGCGCGCCGCGTGCCTCGTCGACCAGGCCGATGAAGAAGTTCCGGGCGCTGATCAGGCCGCCCACGATGGCGTGCACCTGCCGGTAGAAGGTGTGCTGGTCGATGTCCGCGGTGGCCAGCTGGGCGATCTGGAACAGTGCCGCCTGCAGGCGCTCGGCGCGCTGACGTTCGGCGACCTCCTGCTGCAGCCCGCGGTTGAGATCGGCCAGCTCCAGCGTGCGCTCACGCACGCGCTGCTCGAGATCGTCCTTGCCCTGCTTGCGCTCCAGCGCGGTGAGGATGTGGCTGCCGACGTACTGCAGCAAGGCGCGATCCTCCGCGCTGTAGCGGATGCCCTCGGCGTAGGTCTGCACCACCAGTGCCCCGTGTGCCTCGCCATCGCGCATCATCGGCACGCCCAGCCAGTCCAGGCTGCTCGGTCCGACCATCCGGTAGCTGCCGTCCAGCTGCGCATCGAGCTCCTGCGGCGTGCCCATCAGCGGCTGGCCGCGGGTCAACACGTGCCAGGTGAGGGTGCCGTGCCAGCGCATCGCCGGCAGCTCGGTGTCGCCGGGGCCATCGTCGTCGCGGGTATCGGCGTAGTAGAGGAAGCGCATCGCGCCACGGGCCGGATCGTGCCGCACGATGAAGAAGTTTTCCGCGTACATCAGCGTGCACACGATCGCGTGGATGCCGCGCAGCATCTCGGGCATGTCGCGGTCCGAACCGGACAGATCGGAAATGCTCAGCAGCGCGCGCTGCAGGGTCTGCGAACGCTCCAGCTGGTCGTGCGAGCGCTGCAGGTCGCTCAGCTCGAGGGTGCGCTGCAACTGGCGCCCGGCCAGCTGCAGCAGCGGCAGCGGCAGATGGCGGTCAGGCGCGAACTGGGCCACGGCCGGCCCGTCCAGTTCCACCAGCAATACCGCGCTGGCCGGATGGCACAGGCGGCAGGCCAGCAGCGCCAGCGAGAGCTCCACCTGCGGGGTGTCGGTGTCCAGCGCCCGGTTCACCAGCGCCAGTTCGGCGGCGCGCAACGGCCGTGTCGGTCGGGTCTCGGGCATGCGGGTACCCGGCAGCCACCACAGCACCGTGGCCGAACGACACGTCGGAGCCACCTCCACCATGTCCACCACCACGGCAGCCACCGCGGCGGGACTGGATGCCTCCAGCAGCCGCTCGAGCCATGCCACCGGGCTGACCGGCGCGGGGAGCGGCGTCGGGTCGCGCACCAGCGGCTTCGTCATCGTGCCATGCATGTCCCCACCCCCCATGTGTGCGGCGCCGTGCAGGGTGATGTGGTGTGATCCGATAAACTGGTGCGTCGGACGGTCCCCGCGGGGCAGCCGCTGTCCCGCCCCAACCCAACGTATCGACCGCCCGCCCCAGAGCTTTACCGCCGTGCTCAGCGACGCCACCAAAGAAGCCATTCGCGCTGCCTACACCCGCCTGAAGGACGGGCTGCCGGGCTTTCGCGCGCGCGCATCGCAGGGCCGGATGATCGCCGAAGTCGCCAAGGCGCTGGCCGAGGAAGGCGGCGCCGCGGTGATCGAGGCGCCCACTGGCACCGGCAAGTCGATGGCCTACCTGATCGCCGGCCACGCCGTGGCGCGGGCGCAGAAGAAAAAGCTGATGATCGCCACCGCCACCGTGGCGCTGCAGGAGCAGCTGGTGCGGCGGGACATTCCGCTTTACCTGTCGCTCAACGGCATCGAGGCGAAGGTGGCGCTGGCCAAGGGCCGCGGCCGCTACGTGTGCCCGCGCAACCTGCTGATGGCCGGCAACAGCCTGGCCGCCGAGTCGCAGGTGGGGCTTGGCTTCGACACCGACCTGGCGCTGTGGACGCGCCCGCCCGACGCACGCGACAAGGCCGCGCTGGGCAAGCTGCTCACCGCACTGGACACCGGCAGCTGGGACGGCGACATGGACGCCGCGCCCGAGCCGGTCGGCGACATGGTGCGCGGCATGATCACCACCAGCGCCGGCGGCTGCACCGGTCGCCGCTGCGCGCAGTTCATGGGCTGCCCGTTCTTCGCCGCGCGCCGCGCGGTGGCCGACGCCGAGATCATCGTGGCCAACCAGGATCTGGTGCTGGCCGACCTGACCATGCCCGGCGCGGAGGAAGACAGCTGGGGTGGCGTGATCCTGCCCAAGCCGGACGAGACGCTGTACATCTTCGACGAGGGCCACCACGTCGCCGCCAAGGCGATCGACCGAGGCACCGCCGAGGTCTTCATGGGCGCTGCGGTGCGCCAGTTGAGCCGGCTCGGCCGGCAGGTGCACGCGGCCTACTCGCTCACCGACAAAGAATCGCTGGGCAAGCTCGGCCTCGACCAGGGCGACGAGAAACTGCAGGAACTGAGCAACGCTCTGGAGGAACTCGAGCGCGAGATCCGCCTCGGCTGGGTACCCGACCCGGGCGAGAGCGAACCGATGTATCGCGGCTCGATGGGCCAGCTGCCGGAAAGCTGGGTGGCGCATGCGGGGGTTTTGGCCGTCCATACGGCCGAGGTGCAGCGCTGGCTCAACGCGGTGCGACGCGCCGTGCTGGAAATGAGCGAGGGCGGCCCGACGCAGGAGGCGCTGTCGCGCGAGCTGGGCATGGCGCTGGAACGGCTGGAGAAGCAGTCGCGCTGCTGGCGCGCCTGGTCCAGCCCCGACCGCGAACACGCCCCGCCGCTGGCGCGCTGGGTCACCCTGGCCAACGACCAGCAGCTGGTGTGTCACGCCTCGGCGGTGTCGGCCGCGGGCATGCTGCGCAGCGTGCTGTGGGGCAACGCCAGCGGCGTGGTGATGACCTCGGCCACGCTGAGCGCCGGTGGCAATTTCCGCCATTTCGCCGATGCGGTGGGCCTGCCCGATGAAGCGGTCACGCTGAGCCTGCCCTCGCCGTTCGACCTCGCCGCCCAGGCGCGGCTGGAAGTGCCGGCCATGCGCACCTTGCCGGACGCCCGCGACGCGCACGCCGAGGAGGTGGGCGAATGGCTGGCCGAAAACCTGGACTGGGACGCCGGCAACCTCGTGCTGTTCACCTCGCGCATCAAGCTCGATCGCGTGCTGCAGAAGCTGCCGATCGCGATGGTGCGCAAGGTGCGCGCGCAGGGTTCGCTGGGCAAGTCGCAACTGGTCGCCGAGCACTGCGCCGACATCGACGCCGGCAAGGGCAGCACGCTGTTCGGGCTGGCCTCGTTCGGCGAAGGCCTGGACCTGCCGGGCAAGTTCTGCGAGACGGTGGTGATCACCCAGCTGCCGTTCGCCGTACCGACCGACCCGGTCGGCGCCACCTACGCCGAGTGGCTGGAATCGCGCGGCCGCAATCCCTTCATCGAAGTGACCATTCCCGAGGCCACGCGGCTGCTGATCCAGTACTGCGGCCGCCTGATCCGCAACGAGACCGATCGCGGCCGCATCGTGCTGCTGGATCGCCGGGTGGTGGTGAAGCGCTATGGAGAGCGCATGCTGCAGGCGCTGCCGCCGTTCGAGCGGGTGATCGAGCGCGCTGCGTGAGTGCCGGCCGTCTCCTGCGTGCGGATCAACTGCAGCCGGTGCCGTGGCGCAACGGCCAGGGCGTGACCCGCGAGATTGCCGTGATGTCGCCGGGCGCGGGCATGGACGATTTCCTCTGGCGCGTGAGCCTGGCCGACGTGGTCGGCGCCGCGCCGTTCTCGCGCTTTCCCGGCGTGGACCGGACCATCGTGCTGATCGACGGGGCCGGCTTCCACATGACGCTGGACGGCGCGCAGGGTCACGACCTCACCACGCGGTGCGCGCCGTTCGCCTTTCCCGGCGAGGCCGAGGTAGCGGTAGCGCTCGCCGGCGGCGCCACGCGCGATTTCAACCTGATGCTGCGGCGTGGCCGCGCCGAAGGCGGCGTCGAGGTGTGGCGCGATCCGGGCCGGCAGGCTGGCACCGCCGACATGGTGCTGCTTTACGCCGTGCGGGGGCCGATCGTCACGTCCGCCGGCACGCTCGCCGCGGGCGACAGCTGGCTGCCCGGGGCCACCCGTGGCGAGGTGGTGCTGGAGCCTGGTGCGGTGGCGTTGGTCGTGCGGGTGCGCTGCATGGAGTGAACCCGGCACCGGCCCCTGCACCCGGCACGTGCCTCGATCCCCCGCGTTGTGCAGTCGATGGTCGTCACCGCGACGCCTATACTCGCCGCACCACGCGCGGAGCGATGCCCATGGCGATGCTGATCCTCGGCCTGCTGCTGTTCCTCGGTGTGCACTCGATCCGGGTGTTCGCCGACGCCTGGCGGACGCGGCGGATCGGCCGCCTCGGCCTTAAACGCTGGAAAGGGCTGTATGCGCTGGTGTCGATCGCCGGCTTCGTGCTGCTGGTGTGGGGTTTCGGCCTGGCGCGCCAGCACCCGGTGGTGGTGTGGGTGCCGCCGCTGGCGCTGCGCCATCTCAATGCGCTGTTCACCCTCGTCGCCTTCGTCCTGCTGGCGGCGGCCTATGTGCCGGGCAATGCGATCAAGGCGCGGATCGGCCACCCGATGCTCGCGGCCGTGACGCTGTGGGCGCTGGGCCATCTGCTCGCGGCCGGCATGCTGCACGACGTGCTGCTGTTCGGCGCGTTCCTGCTGTGGGCGGTGGTGGATTTCATCGTGTCGCGGCGCCGCGACCGGGTCGCGGGCGTTACTCATCCGACGGGGCCGGCGGTGCGCACGGTGTTGACGGTAGTGATCGGCGTGGCGGCCTGGGCGCTGTTCGCGTTTGTGCTGCATAGGCCGCTCGTTGGGGTGAGTCCGTTCGGCTGAGGGCGTATCCTGCCTACTCCCCTACCGCCCCACGCGAGGTGCGCCATGGTCGGCTTTCTGCTTTGGTTGCTGCTGCTGGTGTTCTGCTGGCCCCTCGCCCTGCTGGCGCTGGTGCTCTATCCGGTGGTGTGGCTGATCTCGCTGCCGCTGCGGCTGGTCGGCATCACGGTCGGCGCGGTATTCGCCACCCTGGGCGCCATGCTGATGCTGCCCGCACGCCTGCTGCGGGGCCGCGCCACGGCCTGATCGATGCTGCCTGACTCGCCGGCCTGCGTGCGCAACCGCGGGCCGATCCTCGAGGTGTTGCAGCACGGGTTCGCCGATCGCCAGCGGGTGCTCGAGATCGGCAGCGGCACCGGCCAGCATGCGGTGCACTTTGCTGCCGGCCTGCCCCGGCTGGTCTGGCAAAGCAGCGACCGCGAGGAACACCTCCCCGGCATCCGCGCGTGGCTGGCCCACGCGTCGCTGCCCAATACCCCCGCGCCGCTCGCGCTGGATGTGGACGGGCCGTGGCCTGCCGGCCGCTACGACGCGGTTTTCAGCGCCAACACGCTGCACATCATGGGCTGGCCGCAGGTTCAGCGGCTGTTCGCCGCGCTGCCCGGCGTCACCACTGCCGACGCGCGGCTGGTGATGTACGGGCCCTTCAACGACGCCGGCCGTTTCACCAGCGAAAGCAACGCAGCATTCGACGCCGCATTGAAGGTACGCGACCCGCGCATGGGCATCCGTGACTGGCAGGCAGTGGATGCGCTCGCCATGGCGTCCGGGTTTGCGCTGCAGGCGAGGCTGCCGATGCCGGCCAACAATGCGTGCCTGGTGTGGCAGCGTGGCGCAACCATCGCGGACGCTGGCTCGTATCTGCCACGGTAGGACGCGTCGCTCGCGTTCGCATCCGCCCGTCCTGTCCAGAGGTTGCTGCATGAGCCGGTTTGCTTTTCCTTCCCTCGCGGTGCCGCTCAGCGCGGCCATGGCCGCGACGCCCCGGCGCGAGCCAGCGCCGATGCAGGCCGTACCGCAGCTGCCGCTGGAACGGCTGGCCGGCGCATGGCACGAGATAGCCCGGCTGCCCTCGCCGCTGCAGCAGGCGGACGACAAGCACATCACCCTGCGCTTCGAGGTCCTCGGCGACGGTGCGCTGCAGGTGGAGCGCCGCAGCCAGCAGCGCGATGGCACCCCGCACATCCGGCAGGCCGCGGTGCGCCGACGGCATCCGATCGAGGAGCCGGGGCAGCTGGAGTTCGCCAACGTGCCGGCGTGGCTGCGCTGGTGGTCCGGCGCCTGGAGCGAGCGCTGGGTGCTGGCACTGGCGCCGGGCGGGGAGTGGATGATGCTCGGAGCACCCGATCGCGACCAGCTGTGGCTGCTCGCGCGCGAGCCGACCATGGAACGCAACGTGCTGGAGACGCTCAAGGCGAAGGCACGCGGGCTGGGCTACGATCTGGCACCGCTGATCATCAGCGGCCAGTTGCGCAGCTTCCAGCCGCTGTAGACGGCAGGTCCACCACCGATCGGAGCGTTCGCCGTGCGTGTTTCCACCCAAGCCCGGCCCTGCCCGTGCGGCCGGGGCGACGACTACGTCCGCTGCTGCGGCCCGTTGCACGAGGGAGCGCCGGCGGAGAGTGTCGAGCGGCTGATGCGCTCGCGCTACAGCGCCTACGTGCTCGAACACGAGGCTTACCTGCTGGCGACCTGGCACGCGAGCACCCGCCCGGCCGCGCTGGGGCTTGCCGCGGCCAACCCGGCCCCTTCATGGCTGGGGCTCAGCGTGAAACGGCACGACACCGAGGGAAACCGCGCCGTGGTCGAGTTCGTCGCGCGGGTGCGCTACGGCGGCGGCAGCGCGCAGCGCATGCATGAAACCAGCCGCTTCGTGCGCGAGGACGGGCGCTGGTTTTACGTCGACGGCGACGTCGGAGCCTGAGCCGGCTCAGAAGCCGGCCACCCCCGCCGCATGCAACCGGGCCGCCAGGGCGGCCACGTCGTGGTGATGGAAGAACGCGTGCAGACGGCGCGCGCGCACGGGCCCGACCCCATCGGCAACGCGCCAGTCCGCTTCGGTGCGCGTGGCCAGCGTGGTCCAGTCCGGCCGTGAGGCGGCACCCAGTGGCGGTGGCGCGAGCGCGGTCAGCCAGCGGACGAAGCCACGCGCACGGGCACGGGCGAAGCCATGCGCCAGCGCCGTCGCGCGCGCTGCGCCAATGCCCTCCACCGCGGCCAGGCGGGCTGGCGTGAGATCCATCCAGTCGAGCAGACCCCGCACCAGGCCGGCATCGATCAGCCGTTGCCAGGCGGCCTCGCCCATGCCGTCGATGTCCAGGCCGCGACGCCCGCCCAGCCACACCAGCCGCGCGAGAAACTGCCGCCGGCACCCGGCCACCGGATGCCAGCAGTCCAGCGCGCCGTGGCGTGCCACCGGCACCGATACCGGCGCACGCTCGCGCGTGCGCCAGATCACGCCGTCGAAGCGCGGGATCGTCAGCCCGGCCAGCGACACGCTGACCTGATCGCCGGGGCGCGCGTCCACCTCGCGCCAGCGCGCCAGCGTACCGACGCTGACCCGCTGCACGCGGTGGTCATCGAGCACCACCGGCTCCAGTTGCAGCACGACGCTGACGCGGCCTGAGCGGCCGACGCGAAAATCGACCGCGCGCACGGTCGCCAGCGCCCGCGCCGCGGGGAATTTCCAGGCGACCGCCCAGGCCGGCGGACTCGCCTGCCAGCCCTCCGGGTCCGGGCGGCGACCTTCGCGTAGCACCACGCCATCGGCCGCAAAGGGCAGCGCCTGGCGATACCAGCGCGCGCGCCAGTGCTCCACGTCGGCCATCGTGTGCACGGGCCGGGTCAGCGCGGCGCTGTCGGCCAGGCCCATGGCGCGCAGCCCGGCCAGTCGCTGGTCCATGCCGCGGGGCCCGCTGGGCCAATCCCACACGAACAGGCCGATCCGCGCCGCGCTGGCCGCGTCCAGCGTGTCGCGCGCCATGGCACCGGCTACTTTCGAGCGCGCATTGCTGCCGCCGTCGGTGGCCTGCACGTGGCCGGGCAGCCGCCACACCAGCTCGCCCTGCAGCACCACGCGCGCGGGCGCCTGCGGCAGGGTCGGCGGGATCGCCGCGATCTGTCGGGCCGCGTGGGTCCAGTCGGTGCCGTGCACGCCGTCGCCGCGGCTGACCGCCTGGCGCAGCGCGCCGTGTTCGTACAGCAGGGTCACCGCCACGCCGTCGGCCTTGGGCTGGATCCACACATCGCGGCCGAGCCGTGCTTGCAGCCAATCGCGTACGGCAGCGGCGTCGGCCAGCTTGGCCAGGCCGGTCTGCACCACCGGCGCCCGCGCGCTGCCGCCGGCATCGGCCAGATGCGCCAGCGCAGGCGGCGCCTGGCGCGGAAAACACGTCTGCCAGGCCTGCAACCGGGCCAGCGCCTGATCGTAGATGGCGTCCTCTACCGGCACCGTACCCTGCACCCGATACGCGTGGTTCCATTCCGCCAGCTGGTCATGCAGCGCGCCCATTTCGCTGCGCGCCTGCGCGGCGGTCCATGCCGGACAGGCGGCCGCGGCGGCCGGACGGACGCTGGCCGCGAGAACCCAGCCGAGCGTGATGATCAGCCATCCATGGCGCATGTGCAGTGCTCCCCGGCGCGGTGTGCGCCTTCCGCCCCACAGCATGGAAAACCACCGCGGGCGGTCCAGCCGGGGCGCTGCGCGCCTCGCCGTCAGCCGCAGCGCCCGCGCCACGCGGGCAACCGCCCACACCCGTGCTGCGCGCGCCTCGCGTTTGCCTAAAGCTTGATCGTGGTCTGGCCATCCGCGCGGCCGCCGGGGCCGAACCGGCGCTCGATCATCATCACGTGCCCGTCGTGGCCGATCGCCACGAGCGTGCTGGCGCGGGTGCCGTAGGTCTCGCCGCGGATGAAGGCCGACGACAGCCACCGCTCCCGCTCGTGTCCGATCCCGGTGTCGGGCAGCGCGTGATCCGGCGCCGGCTGTTCATCGGCCAGCGCCGCGAACAGCGGCTCGAAATCATCGCCGTGTGCTTCGTCCAGCCAGGCCTGCAGCCGTGCGATCAGGGTGCGGGTCTTCGGCCACGGCGTATTGAAATCCGCGTTCGACAAGCCGTGGAGGCCCGGCGCAACCCGCTGCTGACGCGGTTGTGGCCGGTTGCCGAGATAGAACGCAGCGCCGGCATCGAACGTCAGCAGGTTGAACGGCCGGTAGTGCGCGGCATCGCGCAGCAGCCGGTCGGCGTGCACCGCCGCGGCATCGGACCCGGCGAGGTAGTCCAGCGCCAGCAGTCCGCGCGAACGCCCCAGCTGCGGGTCGCGTGGGTCGCGCACATTGGTCACCACGCAGCAGCGTCCGTCGGCGGCTGCCCCCAGCCAGGTGCCGCCAGCCTCCAGATCGCGGCCGGCCGCCAGCGTCGTATCCGGCCAGCGCGCCAGCGGAGCCGCCGGGCGCGCATGGTATTCGTCGCGGTTGCCCAGCAACAGCAGTCGCCAGCGCGGATGCGCCTGCCAGGCAAACGCGATCAGGCACATGCCAACCGCCTGCGGTGGCGCACGTCGTCGGGTCGGCGGTGCGGAAAAGTCTCGTTCATGGCTACGCAGCTCCGTGGGACGCGCGCCGACACGCGCCGATCAAGACGCACGCCGGGTACGGGATGCCCATGCTAGGGGCCAAACGCATGGGTCGGAAAGTCGCCGGCCGGTGCCGCTGCAACGATGCCGTTGATGGCAACGCGCCGCCGCAGCGCGGGGGCGACCCTTTCACCGCCCCGGCGGCTGCCGCACACTGCGCGGCGTCACCCGCTGGCGCCGGAGGTTGCCATGCCTACGATCCGATATCCCGCCATGCTGCTGGCGGCCGCCTGCATCACCGCCTTCGGCGCAGCGCACGGACAGCAGACCGATGCATGGCGCCATGCGCAGGTGGAAGCGGCCGAGCATTCCGAGCGGATCATGGCCGAGGCGCAAAAGCGCCGGACGCTGCTGGCAAGCTACCGGGTGATGATGGACGCGGCGACGAGCGCCGCGCCCGACGAGCGCGCCTTCAACGTGATCTTCAGCCAGTACCTGAGCTGGTACCAGACCTACGTGGGCGATTACCCCAACGCGCAGCTGAGCTACTCGATTGCGCAGCCGATGCAGCCGGGCGATGCCGCCTCGCCACTGGCCGACGGGTACCACCCGGTTGCCGCGATCGACGCCGTCGCACGGCTGGCGCGCGATCGACGCGTAGTGCTGCTCAACGAAGCCCACAACGTGCCGCTGACGCGCTCGCTGACGGTGCCGCTGCTGGCGAAGTTGCGTGCCGAGGGGTTCAACTATTTCGCGGTGGAGACGCTCTACGGCGACGACCATGCGTTGTCCGAACGCGGCTATGCCACCGCCGACAGCGGTTTCTACACGCGCGAGCCGATCTATGCCGAGATGGTGCGCACGGCGCTGGCGCTGGGCTTCACGGTGGTCGCCTACGAGTCCGATCAGCCCGGCACGGCCGATGCGCGCGAACGCATGCAGGCGCGCAACCTCTACGAGCGCGTGTTTCGCCGCGACCCGAAAGCGCGGCTGGTGGTGAACGCGGGCTACGCGCACATCCAGGAGCAGGGGGCCTACCTTGGCGGCCGCAGCATGGCGCAGTACCTGCAGCAGCTGGACGACATCGACGCGCTGACGGTGGAGCAGACGATGATGATCCCGCATCCGCAAGCGGCGCAGGACCACCCTTGGTACAGCGCCGTCATGGCCACTGCCCATCCGGACCAGCCGTTCGTCTTCACCGACACCCAGGGTCGCCCGTGGTCGTTGCGCACGGGCTACGACGTCAGCGTGTTCTTCCCGCCCCCGCGCATGCGGCGTGAGCGGCCGGGCTGGCTCACGCTCGGGGGGCTGCGCCGGCCCTACTTCATCAGTGGCGACACCCTGTGCGGCGCGCGCTGGCCCTGCCTGGTGGAGGCGCTGCCAGCGGCCGAAGGCGACGATGCGGTGGCGGCCGATCGCGTACTGTTTGATCCGCCCCCGAACCCGCCGCCGCTGCACGACCGGGTTCGGCCGCTGCGCGGCGCCACCGCCAGCGAGCTGTACCTGCGCCCGGGCGACTACCGGCTGCGCGTGGTGGGCGGCGACGGACGGATCTCGGAGAGCCAGAACGTGCGCGTGCCGCCGGGCTGAGCGTTCAGGCCACCGCGGCGGCGTGGGCAGCCGGCTGCGCCGCCAGCATCCGAACGATCGAGCCGGCCGCCTCGCGCCCGTCGTAGACGGCGCGCACCACCAGGTCGGCGCCGCGCACGTTGTCGCCGCCGGCGAAAATCTGCGGGTGGGTGGTCTGGTGCGGCAGCGCGCCGTGTTCGCCGGTGATCACGCGCCCGGAGCGATGCAGTTCGACGCCGTGCGCCTTCAGCCAGTCCGGCGGGCTGGGCAGGAAGCCGAACGACTGGATCACCACGTCCGCCTCGATCTCCACCTCGGTCCCCGCCACGTTCTGCGGTCGACGGCGACCGTGGCCATCGTCGACCAGCTCGGTGGCGATCAGCCGCACGCCGCGCACGTGCCCCGCCTCGTCGCCCAGGATGGCCAGCGGCTGGCGATGAAACACGAACTGCACGCCTTCCTCCCGGGCATGTTTCACCTCGCGCGCCGAGCCCGGCATGCTCGCCTCGTCGCGGCGGTAGACACAACTCACCGCCGATGCGCCCAGACGCACCGCCGTGCGCACGCAATCCATGCCGGTATCGCCGCCGCCCATCACCACCACCCGCTTGCCGGCCAGATCGATCGGCGAGGGCTCGTTGCGCAGCAGCCGCTCGGTGTTGGCGATCAGGAACGGCAGCGCGTCGTGCACGCCGTGCAGCGCGCGCCCGGGCAGCTGCCCGTCTACGTAGGTGTAGGCACCGGTGCCCACGAACACCGCGTCGTAGCTGTCCAGCAGCTGGCCGAACTCGACGTCGCGGCCGACCTCGCGACCCAGGTGGAACACCACGCCCATCTCCTCCAGCACACCGCGGCGGATCCGGATCACGTCCTTTTCCAGCTTGAACGGCGGAATGCCAAAGGTGAGCAGGCCGCCGATTTCGCTCTGGCGGTCGTACACGTCGGCGGCGATGCCGGCGCGGCGCAGCCGATCGGCGCAGGACAATCCGGCCGGGCCGGCGCCGATGATCGCCACGCGCTGGCCGGTCTCCCTGACGTGGCTCAGGTCCGGACGCCAGCCCTGGCGCAGCGCCTCGTCGGTGATCCAGCGCTCGATGCTGCCGATGGTGACCGAGCCGAACGCGGTCTGCTCCAGCGTGCAGGCGCCTTCGCACAGGCGATCCTGCGGGCAGATGCGGCCGCAGATCTCCGGCAGCGGGTTGGTCTCGTGCATCAGCGTGGCCGCTTCCATGATGCGGCCGTCCTGCACCAGCTTGAGCCAGTTCGGAATGTAGTTGTGCACCGGGCAGGCGTGCTCGCAATACGGGTTGCCGCAGTCGATGCAGCGCTCCGCCTGGCTGCCGGCATCCTTGGGCACGAAGTCGCCGGAGATTTCGCCGAAGCCCAGCACGCGCACGTTCACCGGCACCGTGCGGGGCGGCTGTCGGGGCAGGTTGAGAAACTGGAAGGTCTTGTCGGTCATGCGCGGTTCCTGCGGCCGAGGTCCATCGCGGCCACGCCGCCTGATGTATCGGAAATACCGGGCGTCAAGCCCGCGGAAGCGGGCATCCATTGTGCCGGGGAGCCAAGGCGGAGAATGGATGACCGGCAATCGCCGTTGAAGAGCACCTCCCGCTTTCGCGGAAATGACGGCGCGCTGGGGGCGCGCAGAAGCAACGTTCGCTTCTCGCTCATGCCGCGCTCCGCAGCTCGTCGGCCAGCGCCGCCAGGCTCGCCGCCTTCGGCTTCACCAGCCAGAACTTGTACTGCAGGCCGCGGAAGTCACGCAGGATCTGCCGGCCCCACTCGCTGTGGGTGTACTCCACATGCCGCGTCACCAGCTGGCGCAGGTGCTGCATGTAGTTCTCCATGCCTTCGGGCGAAATGCGCAGGATGTCGACCAGCTCGTGGTTGTAGCAGTCGACGAAATCGCGCTCGAGGTCCAGCACGTAGGCGAAGCCGCCGGTCATGCCCGCACCGAAGTTGAGGCCCACCTTGCCCAGCACCGCCACCACGCCGCCGGTCATGTACTCGCAGCAGTGGTCGCCGGCACCCTCCACCACCGCCAGCGCGCCGGAGTTGCGCACGGCGAAGCGCTCGCCGGCGCGTCCGGCGGCGAACAGCTCGCCGTCGGTGGCGCCGTACAGGCAGGTGTTGCCGATGATTGCCGCATCCTGGCTGGCGAAGGGCGAATCCGCCGGCGGCCGCACGATGATGCGGCCGCCGGCCATGCCCTTGCCGACGCCGTCGTTGGCCTCGCCGACCAGGTCGATATGCACGCCGCCGGCGTTCCAGGCACCCAGGCTCTGCCCGGCCGCGCCGGTGAGCCTGAGCAGGATCGGCGATGCGTCCATGCCGTGATCGCCGTACAGCCGGGCGATGTCGCCGGACAGTCGCGCGCCGATCGCCCGGTCGGTGTTGGCGATGGGGTACTCGAAGGTGCCGCCGAGTTTGCGCGTCACGGCTTCATCCGCATCGGCGCTGATCCGCGAGGCCAGCGCGGCGGGATCGCGCATCGGATTGCGCGCGAGCGTGCAGGCCGCATCGACGTTGGCGCCGAGCTGCTCGCCGAGCAGCGGACGCAGGTCGAGCCGGTGCTGCACCGGCGTGGTGCCCTCGAGCTGCTGCAGCAGATCGGTGCGGCCGATGATCTCGGCCAGCGAGCGCACGCCGAGCTGCGCCAGCTGCCCGCGCACGTCATCGGCGACAAAGCGGAAGTAGTTCATCACCATCTCGGGCAGGCCGATGAAGTGATCGCGACGCAGCACCGGGTGCTGCGTGGCCACGCCGGTGGCGCAGTTGTTGAGGTGGCAGATGCGCAGGTACTTGCAGCCCAGCGCGACCATCGGGCCGGTGCCGAAGCCGAAGCTCTCCGCGCCCAGCATCGCCGCCTTGATCACGTCCAGGCCGGTCTTCAGGCCGCCGTCGGTCTGCAGCCGCACGCGCCCGCGCAGGTCGTTGCGACGCAGGGTCTGCTGGGTCTCGGCCAGGCCGAGTTCCCACGGCGTGCCGACGTACTTGATCGAAGTGAGCGGGCTGGCGCCGGTGCCGCCGTCGTGGCCGGACACGGTGATGAGATCCGCGCCGGCCTTGACCACGCCTGCGGCGACGGTGCCCACGCCGGCGTGCGAGACCAGCTTCACCGAGATCAATGCGCCGGGATTCACTTCCTTCAGGTCGTGGATCAGCTCGGCCAGGTCCTCGATCGAATAGATGTCGTGGTGCGGCGGCGGCGAGATCAGGCCGATGCCCGGCTTGGCGTAACGCAGCCGGGCGATGGTGGCGTCCACCTTGTGTCCGGGGAGCTGGCCGCCCTCGCCCGGCTTGGCGCCTTGGGCCACCTTGATCTGCAGCACCTCGGCGTTGACCAGGTAGTGCGGGGTGACGCCGAAACGGCCGGACGCGACCTGCTTGATCTTGGACATCTTCTCGGTGCCGTAGCGCGCCGGATCCTCGCCGCCCTCGCCCGAATTGGAGCGCGCGCCGAGCCGGTTCATCGCCGTGGCCAGCGCCTCGTGCGCTTCCGGCGACAGCGCGCCGAGCGACATGCCGGCGGAGTCGAAGCGCTTGAGGATCACCTCGATCGGCTCGACCTCGTCCAGCGGCACCGGCGCACCGGCCGGCTGCGGGCCGAGCAGGTCGCGCAGCGCCGACGGCGGGCGGTGGTCGACGTGGTCGGCGTAGCTGCGGTAGTCCTGCGCGCTGCCGCTGCGCACGGCCAGCTGCAGGCTGGCGATCACGTCCGGGTTGTACATGTGGTACTCGCCGCCGTGCATGTACTTGTACAGGCCACCGGCGCGCAGCGGCAGCGCCTCGTCCCAGGCTTCGGCCGCCAGCAGGCGCTGGTCGTGTTCCAGGTCGGCGAAGGTGGCGCCGCCGATGCGCGAGGGCGTGCCGGGGAAGCACAGTTCCACCACCTCCTTCGACAGCCCGACGATCTCGAACAGCTGCGCGCCGCGGTAGCCGGCGATGGTCGAGATGCCCATCTTGGAGAGGATCTTCAGCAGGCCCTTGCGGATGCCGCGCCGGTAGCTGCGGCCGACCTCGGCGCGATCGCTGGCGATGTGTCCCTCGCGGCCCAGCTCGAACAGGCTCTGGTAGGCCAGCCACGGGTAGATCGCGGTGGCGCCGAAGCCGATCAGGCAGGCGAACTGGTGCGGATCGCGCGGAGTGGCAGTCTCCACGATGATGTTGCACTGGCAGCGCAGGCCTTCGTCGATCAGGTGTGCGTGCACGGCGCCGACGGCGAGCAGCGCGTGGATCGGCAGCGTGTCCCGCTGCGGATAGCGGTCGCTGAGGAACACCAGCACCTGGCCCTCGCGCACTGCCTGCGCGGTGTCGCGGCAGAGGCGATGCAGCGCCTGCTCGAGGCCTTCCTCGTGCGCGTACATCAGGTCGAAGCGCGGGGTGCCGGCGAACTGCGGCAGCGCCAGCAGCTGGCGCAGCTTGCGCTGCGACAGCAGCGGCGAATTGATCAGCGTCTGCTTCGCGTTCTCGGCCTTGAGCTCGAGCACGTTGCCCTCGGGGCCGAGCTGGGTCACCAGCGACATCACCAGCTTTTCGCGCAGCGGGTCGATCGGCGGGTTGGTGACCTGCGCAAACGCCTGGCGGAAGCGGTCGAACAGCGGGCGCACCTGGCGCGACATCGCCGCGATCGGGGTGTCGTCGCCCATCGAGCCGGTCGCCTCCATTTCCAGGTCGGCCAGCGTCTTGAGCACCGACTCGCGCTCTTCGCGGGTCAGCCCGTACAGCTTCTGGTAGCGGTGCAGCTCGTCGGCCGGCAGCGGCTCGGCCGCCAGCGTCGGATCGATCAGATCGGACTCGAGGTAGCTCAGGCCCGCGCGGATCCAGTCGCGGAACGGCGCGCGGCGGCGGTTGATGGCGTCGATGTCGGCATCGCGCAGCAGGCGATGCGCCTGCAGGTCCACCGCGATCATCTCGCCCGGTGCCAGCCGCCCCTTGGCCAGGATCTGCGACGACGGCACGTCCCACAGCCCAGCCTCGGACGCGACGATCAGGTGGTTGTCGGCCGACAGCGCCCAGCGCGCGGGGCGCAGGCCGTTGCGGTCGAGCGTGCAGGCGGCGTAGTGGCCGTCGCACATCACCAGGCCAGCGGGCCCGTCCCACGGCTCGCTGTGCAGCGCGTAGTACTCGTAGAACGCGGCCAGGTCCTCGTCGATGCCCTCGCGTGCGGCGAATGCCGGCGGCACCAGCACGCGCATCGCGGTGAGCAGGTCCAGCCCGCCAGCGAGCAGCAGCTCGAGCGCGTTGTCCAGGCTTTCCGAATCCGAGCCGGTCTGGCTGACCAGCGGACCGAGGTCGGACAGGTCGAGCAGCGGCGAGTGCAGGATCGACTCGCGCGACTGCATCCAGCGCCGGTTGGCGCGGATGGTGTTGATCTCGCCGTTGTGCGCCAGCAGGCGGAACGGCTGCGCCAGCCGCCAGCGCGGCATGGTGTTGGTGGAGAAGCGCTGGTGGAACACGGCGGCGTCGGCGGCCAGCGCCGGGTGCCGCAGGTCCGGGTAGACCTCGCGCAGGCGGCCGGGGGCGGCCATCGCCTTGTAGCCGACTACCTCGGCCGACAGCGTCACCACGTAGAAATGGGCGTCCTCACGCAACGTGTGCTCGGTGCGCCGGCGCGCGCGGAACAGCGCGCGCTCGAAGGCCGCCGCCGCCATACCCTGCGCCGGTTCCACGAAGATCTGCCGCACGCGCGGCTGCGCCGCGGCGGCCAGCGGCCCGCACGCATCCGCCCGCACCGTCACCTCGCGCCAGCCCGCGGTCTCCAGCCCCTCCTCGCGCAGGTGGCGCTCCAGTTGCACCGCGGCGGCATCGCCGCCGGCCGGGTCCAGGAACACCAGCCCTGCGGCGAAGCATTCGCCCAGCGCGATGCCCGCCTCCTTGGCCAGCGCACGCAGCCACGACTGCGGTCGATGCAGCAGCATGCCGCAGCCGTCACCACTGATGCCGTCGGCATTCACCCCGCCACGGTGCGACAGCCGCCCCAGCGCGGCAAACGCCGTATCGACCACCCACGCGCTGGCGCGGCCGTCGATCTGGGCCACCAGGCCGAAGCCGCAGCTGTCGTGCTCGAAGCCGGGGTCGTACAGCGTTGCGTTGCCCGCTACCGTCATTACGTCACCTGGATTGCGCTGTGCAGCGATCAACCGCGGAGAAGCGGCTTGCTGCGAAGGGGAGCGCTTCGACTAGAGCACAGTTGCTGCGGCGCGTCAAAGAAAACGTATGGACGGCTATACTTCCAAGTGAAACTGATTGGCTCGGGGCGCATCATGCGCACGCCGCAGCGCGACGGACCGCGCCCGCGCGTGACCAGATCCCGTTCATCGTGCCTGTCGACCCAAACTACCGGACCGCCCGCCGGGTCACCTGCGACGCCGGGGAAGCAGCGCCGGCCTGCCGAAAGCCAGCGCGTGTGCCGCACCGTCGCGGCGGTGCCCGCGCTCGGGGATAATCGAGCCCATGCAGCCATCCCTCCGTTTCCGTTCCGCCTCCCGCTCCCTCCTTGTCCCGTTGCTGCTCGTGTGGCTGGGCGGCGGCACGCCGGCCTTCGCCCAGCAGAGCGCGCAGCAGAAGGTCGCAGCGCAGCAACGTCTGAATGACGTGCGCGAACGGATGGAGGCATTGGCAAAGGAGCAGGCCGACACCGCCAGTCGCCGCGACAGCGTCAACGCGGAGCTGGCGCGCCGGGCAAAGGCGCTGGCGGAGGCGGCCGGTGCCCTGCGTCGTTCCGAAGCCGAACTGACCGCCAAACAGCACGACCTGGACCAACTTCAGCAGCAGCGGCAGGAGATCCAGCACCGACTCGACGGCCAGCGGGCGGCCATCGCCGCCCTGCTGCGCGCCACCTATGCGCTGGGCAAGGGCTCGGACCTGCGCCTGCTGATGGGCGACGAGGACGTGAGTCGCATCGCGCGTGCGCTGGCCTACTCCCGGTACTTCCAGCAGGACCGGCTGAAGCGGGTCGAGCAGCTGATGGCCGACCTCACCCAGTTGCAGCAGGTGGAGGTGGCCATCACCGCCGAGCAGCAGGCACTGGAAGCCACCCGCGCCACCCAGGCCGAGCAGGCCAGGACGCTGGCGGCGCGCCGCGCCGAGCAGAAGAAACTCGCCGACAAGGTGGACGCCACCTATCAGGACGAGCGCGCGCGGCTGGCGGCGCTCAAGCAGAACGAGCAGTCCCTGACGTCGCTGGTGAGCAAGCTACAGGCGGCGATCGACGCGGCGGCCCGCGAGGCCGCGCGCAACGCCGCGCGCGATCATGGCGGTCGCACCAGCGCCGACCGCAGCAAGACCCCGTTGCTGGCGAACATCCGCAGCAACCTGCCCTGGCCCGCCAGCGGCGACGTGCACAATTACGGCAATGGCGTGTTGATCAAGGCGCCGGGCGGCAGCGACGTGCATGCCGTGGCGCGCGGCCGGGTCGTGTTCGCCGGCTTCCTGCGTGGCTACGGCATGCTGCTGATCCTCGATCACGGCGGTGGCTGGATGAGCATGTACGGCAACAACGAGGCGATCCTGCACCGGGTGGGCGACACCGTGGACGCGGGCGACACCGTAGGTACCGCGATGGCCCCGACCGGGGTCAACACCGGTGCCTACTTCGAGCTGCGCCAGCACAACAAGCCGGTGGACCCGCGCGGCTGGCTGGCCAGCCATCGTTGACGCCGCGCCCCGCCGCGCCGCAGGCTAGCGCGACCGCCCCGCGCGGCTGAATTCCCGCCGCTGCCTGCGGTCCAAGCGCCCGGCACACCTGCGCCACGCTCATCGCCACTCCGGAGTTGTCCCATGCGTTTGTCCCCCTACGGCCTGCTCGCACTGCTGCTGGCCAGCCCGTTGCTCCGCGCCCAGGACGCCCCCGCCACCGCCGCCAGCACCGCGCCCGCGCCGGCCGCTTCGGTGGCTGCCGCCGACACGGTGGACCTGGACGACATCCGCAATTTCAGCCGCGTGTACGAAGTGGTGCGCCAGGCCTATGTGGAGAAAGTGGACAACAAGACCCTGATGCGGGCGGCGATCAGCGGCATGCTCACCGGGCTGGATCCGCACAGCGAATATCTCGATAAGGATGGGCTGGCCGAACTCACCGAAGACACCACCGGCGCCTACAGCGGGCTGGGTATCGAGGTGATCGAGCAGGATGACGAGCTGCGCATCGTCTCGCCGATCGACGACACGCCTGCCGCGCGCGCCGGCATCAAGCCCGGCGACACCATCGTCAAGATCGATGGCAAGCCGGTCACCGCGGAGAACATCGACGCGATGTTCAAGGGCCTGCGCGGCGAACCCGGCAGCAAGGTCACGCTGACCATCGTGCACGACAAGAGCGACCAGCTGATCGACCTGCCGCTGGTGCGCGAGAAGATTTCCGTCACCAGCGTGCGCACCCGCGAGATCGAGCCCGGCTACGCGTACATCCGCATCAGCCAGTTCCAGGAGGACACCGCACCGGACCTGGAGAAGAAGCTCGCCGATCTGATTGCCCGCAAAGGCCAGCCCAAGGGCGCGGTGCTCGACCTGCGCTCCAACCCGGGCGGCCTGCTCACCGCGGCGGTCGCGGTGAGCGACGACCTGCTCGATGCCGGCACCATCGTCACCACGCGCGGCCGCCTCGCCGACGCCAACATGGACTTCAGCGCCCATCCGGGCGACCTGCTCAAGGGCGCGCCGCTGGTGCTGCTGGTGGACAACGGCACCGCGTCGGCGGCGGAGATCGTGTCCGGCGCACTGAAGGACAACCACCGTGCCCTGATCATCGGCAAACGCACCTTCGGCAAGGGCGTGGTGCAGACCGTGCTGCCGCTGGACGCCACCCACGCGGTGAAGATCACCACCGCGCGCTACTACACGCCCAGTGGCACCTCGATCCAGGCCGAAGGGATCAAACCGGACATCGCGCTGGCCGATCTCACCGTGAACAAGGCCGACAGCGGTCCGCAACTGATCACCTCCGAGGCGGACCTGAGCCACCACCTGGCCAACGAGGACGGCAGCGCAGCGAAGGACATCAACAACGACGGCAGCGCGGAGAACGCCACGCTGGCCACCCAGGACTATGCGCTGTCGCAGGCGCTCAACGTGCTCAAGGGGCTGGCGTTGAACCACGCGCCGGCTACGACCCCGCAGAAGCGTTGAGCCGCGGCAGCGCTCAGCGCTGCAGCTCGGGCACCAGCGCCCGCAGCCGGGCCGCCAGAGCCGCATCGTCCAGCAGGCGGAACCCGGCAAAGTCGAACGCCGGCGCCACCAGGCAGGTACACAAGGTGTAGGCGCCCAAGGAGCGGGCCGCCTGCCACGCACCCGCCGGCACCACCTGGATCGGCGCCGACGCGTCGTTCGGCGCCTCGGCCAGCGGGCCCAGCCGGCATCGGCGCAGCTGATCGTCGTCCGGCTGATAGATCAGCAGCTCCAGCGCCTCACCCTCGACGAAATGCCACGCCTCGTCGGCATCCACGCGATGCCACGCGCTGGACTCACCCGCCCGCAACAGAAAGTGGATCGCGCTGAGCGCCGGCCGCGTGCCGGCCGGGGCCGCCGAGGTGTGGATGCGCCGGTAATGACCGCCCTCCACATGCGGCACCAATCCCAGGCGCTCGATCAGTCGGCCCGCGCGCTCGGGACCAGGGCGCTCAACGGGCCTTGTCGGCATCCGCGCCGGGCTTGAGCAGCCACGCCACCGCCAGCACGCCGAGCTCGTAGAGCAGGCACATCGGCACGGCCAGCATGATCATCGAGGTGATGTCCGGCGGCGTGATGAAGGCGGCGATCGCGAAGGCACCGACAATGGCGTAGCGGCGACTGCTGCGCAGCTTCTCCAGGCTCACCGCGCCGATCGCCGCGAGGATCACCACCGCCACCGGCACTTCGAAGCAGAGCCCGAAGGCGAAGAACATCAGCATCACGAAATCGAGGTAGTGGGTGATGTCGGTCATCATCTCCACGCCCTCGGGCGTCACCGCGGCGAGGAACCGGAACGCCGCCGGCAGCACCAGGAAGTAGGCGAACGCGCAACCCATGTAGAACAGCACCAGCGCAGCGGCCAGCAGCGGCCGGGCCAGACGCTTCTCGTGCTTGTACAGGCCGGGGCTGACGAAGGCCCACAGCTGGTAGAGGATCATCGGCATGGCGATGAACAGCGCCACGTAGAACGCCAGCTTCAGCGGCGTGACGAACGGACTGGCCACTTCGGTGGCGATCAGATGAGCGCCCTGCGGCAGCCGCGCCACCAGCGGCGCGGCCAGCTCGGTATAGAGCCGGTTGGCCATCGGCACCAGCGCCAGCAACACCAGCAGCACGGTGACACTGGCGCGTACCAGCCGCGAGCGCAGCTCCAGCAGGTGCGAGAACAGGCCCTGCTGCAGGTCGCTTTCCAGCTCAGGCGTGGCCACGTGACACCTCATCCGGTGCGTCCGACTCATCCGCCTTCGGGGCGGGGGCGGGGGCGTTGACTGGGGCCGACGTTGCCGGGGCGGCGGTGGCGGTCGCATCAGGGGCCGGCTGCACGCGGCGCTCCTCAGGCAGCGGACCGGTCATCAGCGGCGCGCTGCCCGGTTCGCCTGCGGCGGTCGGCTCTTTCGCACCCAGCGCCGCGCCAACATCGGCAGACACCGCGCCGGTGGCGGTGCTGGCGGCGCGGTTGATCTGCGCCTGGGCCAGGTCGAGCTTGGCCTGCGCGGCCTCGGCCTGCGCCGCCGCCTCACGCGCGACGCGCCGGATCTCCTCGATCTCGAGCTCGCGCTCGACCTCCGCGCGCACGCTGTCCCAGCCGGCCCGCAGCCGACGCAGCAGGGTGCCGGCGGTACGCGCCGCGTGGGGAAGCTTCTCCGGGCCCAGCACGATCAACGCGATGATGGCCAGCAGCAGCAGCTTGCCGAAGCTGATCTCGATCATGGCCGCACGTCGCCGACGTGCTTACTTGGCGTCGCTGGAGTCGCGCTGACTCTGCGTGGTGCGCTCGGACGCGGGCGGCGGGTCGGCCTGCAGACGCTCTTCGGCCTGCTTGCGCTTGGCTTCTTCCTCGTCGCCGTTGAGACCCTTCTTGAAATCGCGCATGGCGCCACCGAGGTCGGCGCCCATGTTGCGCAGCTTGCCGGTGCCGAAGATCACCACAACCACGATAAGCAGGATGATGAGATGCCAGATGCTCATGAATGCCTCACATGCGAAACCGCTGCAAAGCGCGCCGCGACTGATACGGCGGCGCGCCTGGATCAGTGCGCAGTGTACTCCTCCAGCCGGTCGCGGAAGTCGACCACGGCGCCGGGCACGTTGCTCACGCCGCCTTCGAAGATGCGTCGCGGCGTGATGCCCGCACCGTAGACCGACGCATTGGCGTCGTAGTCGATGCGCAGCGCCGAGCCGTCCAGCGCCACCCCGGCAAACAGGCCGCGGGCCCGCGAGTAGGAGTAGATCTCTGCCTTGAACTGCCCATCGGTGGAGGCACTGGCATTGCGCCCGACCGGGCCAGCCGCGGCGGCTGCGTCCGCGCCCAGGGTGAACTTGCCGTTGACGATCGAATCCACGCCGCGCTGGGTGCGGAACACCAGCACCACGTCGGTCGAGGACACGCCGATCTGGAAGCCCACGCTGCCGCCGGTCATCGTGATGAAGCTGGGATTGGACCAGGTGCCATCGGCGGTCTTCACCGAGATCAGCCCCTCACCGCGGCGGCCGCCGAAGATGAAGCCGGCCTTGATCATGTCCGGAATCACGGCGATCGCTTTGGCGTCGCGCAACAGATCCTGCGGGATCGCCTTGTCCGGCGCCTGCATCACCTCGCTCAGTACGCGCACCGCGTTCTGGGCGCGCGTGAGCGGCGGATCCTCGGCTTGGGCGGCCATGGCCGGCAGCAGAAGGATCAATCCAAGCAGCGACCAGCGACGCAGGGGGGCTTTGAACATGGCAGGCTCCGAACAGGCAGGAAAAGTCAGATAACGTGGCTGGGGGCAGTGCGACATTGCGTGCGGCCAAGCCAGCGTGGCGGCCTGTGGCAGACTGATCGGCCTTGTGACCGACCGATGCCGACGCCCATGAGCAGCAACTATACCGGCCTGGCCGGGTATGCCCACGACCAGAGCGCCAAGGCTGGCGTACTGCTGGTGAACCTCGGCACACCGGAGGCACCCACCGCCCGCAAGGTGCGCCCTTATCTGGCGCAGTTCCTGGGCGACCCGCGGATCATCGAACTGCCGCGCTGGCTGTGGCGACTGATCCTGCACGGGGTGATCCTGCGCATTCGCCCGAAGCGCTCGGCGCACGCCTACGCGCGCATCTGGACCGAGCAGGGTTCGCCGCTGCGCACCGGCAGCGAGGCGCTGATGCGGGCGCTGCAGACGGAGCTTGCCGCGCGCCGGCCTGGCCCGATCAAGGTCGAACTGGCGATGCGCTACGGCGAGCCGTCGGTGCGCCGGCAGATCGAGAAAATGCAGCGCGAGGGCGTGCGCCGGCTGCTGGTGCTGCCGCTGTATCCGCAGTATTCGGCGACCTCCACCGGCTCGGTGATCGACGCGGTGGCCGACACGCTGAAAGTGCTGCGCTGGCCGCCGGAGCTGCGCCTGATCAACGACTACCACGACGACCCGGCGCACATCGAGGCGCTGGCGAAAAGCATCGAGGCGTTCTGGGCCGAGCGCGGCCGCGGCGACAAGCTGCTGCTGTCCTTCCACGGCATTCCCGAGCGCTACCTGCGCGCGGGCGACCCGTATTTCTGCCAGTGCCACGCCACCGCGCGCCTGCTGCGCGAGCGGCTGGGGCTGGAGGCCGGACAGATCCTCACCAGCTTCCAGTCGCGCGTGGGCCGCGAGCGCTGGCTGCATCCGTACACCGACGAGACGGTGAAGCAGCTGGCGAAGGACGGCGTCCGCAAGCTGGACGTGGTTTCGCCAGGCTTCGCCGTGGACTGCCTGGAGACGCTGGAAGAAATCGCCATGCAGAACCGCGAGTTCTTCCTCGAAGCGGGCGGCACCGACCTGCGCTACATCCCTGCGCTCAACGATTCGCCCGACCAGGTCAAGGCGATGGCCGACCTGGTGCTGCGCCACGCGCAGGGCTGGCCGGAATTTGCGCCGGACTACGATGCTGACGCAGCCCGCGCTCGCCAGCTCGCCGCCAAGGCCCGCGCCGATGCCATGCACGGACGCACCGGCTGAGCGCATGAGCGAACCGCGCGAACTTCGCCTCGATCTGCCCGCCCTGCAGCTGGCCGCACTCACCTGGGGCGACGACGACGCGCCGCCGCTGCTGGCCCTGCACGGCTGGCTGGACAATGCCGGCAGCTTTGCGCGGCTCGCGCCGTTGCTGGCTGTGCGCCATCGCGTGATTGCGCTGGATCTTCCCGGCCACGGCCACTCCGATCACCTGGGCGAGGGCGCCAGCTATCACTGGCCCGATTACGTACGCGCCGTACTCGGCGCGGTCGACGCGCTGGGGCTGGAACGCTACGTGCTGCTCGGTCACTCGCTGGGCGCCGGCATCGCCTCGATGGTGGCGGCCGCGCAACCGGAGCGGATCGACCGGCTGCTGCTGATCGAGGGCCTCGGCCTACTCGGCGACGATGGCACGCACACGCTGCAGCGCTTCCGCGACGGGCTCGCCACCGAGCCGGCCAGCAAACGCCTGCGTACCTTCGCCAGCATCGAGCAGGCGATCAGCGCGCGCACCCTGGCCAGCGGCCTGCCGGCCAGCCAGGCGCGGCCGATCATCGAACGCGCGCTGCGCGAGGCCGACGGCGGCTGGCAGTGGCGCAGCGACCCGCGCATCAACCGCCCCACCCCGCTGCGCCTGGCCGAAAGCCAGATCCACGCCCTGCTCGCCGGCATCGAGGCGCCGACCCGCCTGCTGCTGGCCGAGCCGGCCACTTCGTACCTGCCCAGCGCACCCATGCAGCGCCGCGCCGCGTGCGTGCGCGATATCCGCGTCACGCATATGGCCGGTGGGCATCACCTGCATCTGGAGCATGCGCAGGCGGTGGCGGAGTGGGCGCTGAGCGGAGGAGTGAGTGGAGGGGAGTGAGGAGCGAGAGGAGGCAACAGCCGCGTTTTCGCTCGGGCTTCGAATCTCTCCCTGCATGAGCCGATCGACGTACCGCATGCGCCCTGCGCCGACGCGGGAGCTGGGTAGTCAGGACCGTCGGGAGCGCCACCCGAGATAGGCAGTTATTAGCAAGGATGTGAGGAACATCGCGAGCGCCCACTCGCCATTCGCGCTCCTTGCTTCGTACGCCTGGGTTGATCGGACCATGGATTCGCCATCCACGGAAAGCTCCCACAGTTCGGGCTCGTTCCGCTCCACATAGCCGACCGTCACCATGCTGCCGGGTTTGATGGCCGCTTTCGACGCTTGGTAGAAAGGCAGGAAGCTCGCGTAAGCGAACTCCCGGCCGGAACCCTCGAGGTGGAAATGGATCGTCCGCGCGCGGCCTGCACGGACCTCCTCCACACCGGTGACCACGTCGGTAACATGCTCGAGCGCCGTGGGCATGGGCTCGATTGACTCTCTCCACCCATGGAAGGCAACGGCCGACACGCCGAAGCCAAGCAGCAATTGCAGCCACTGCGCGCGGTAGCGGGGCGTGGCGCTAGTGCCCGCTCACCGGAGAAGCGTGAGCGAGGTGCGTGCCGCAACACAGCGTCGCCGCCCCGCTCTCGCTCATCACTCCTCTCCTCTCACTTCTCGCCCTCACAGCCCCAGCGCGTCCTTGCCCTGCTCGAACGTGATGTCCACGGGAATGTGCGCGGCATCGAGCTTCTTCAGATCCGCGGCGAGCGTGGCGTCGACGTTGCCCATCGAGTCGGTGAGCGCCTTGGCCGCGGCGTAGTCGCCGTCGCCCTGGAGGGTGAGGAGCTTGGCCGAGAGCTTGTTCATGGCGGCGGTCATCTTGTCGAAGTCGGCGCGGTAGCGGCCGGAGGCGGGGTCGCGGCTGAAGGCGCCTTCGCGCTGGAAGAAGTTGAAGCGCACCATGTTGGCCTTGGCGTGCGCGTCGCTGGCGCCGAAGCGCACCGAGCGCAGGATGCCGGCGAGGAAGGTGACGTAGTTGTCCATCAAGGTCGCCTTGTCCAGCTCGCCCTTGTCGGCCAGCTTGGCGACCATGTAGAGGCCCAGCACGTCGGCCTTGCCCTCCTCGAAGCTGGAAGCCTGGTCCTTCAGCGCCTCGCGCACGGTGCCCTTGCCGTCGAGTGTGTTCTTGATGCCCAGACCATGCGCCACTTCATGGAACATGGTGTTCTGGAAGAACGCATCGAAGGTGAGGTGCTTCTGCTGGTCGTCGGCGATCAACACCTTGGCGATCGGCAGCATGATGGTGTCGAACTTCGCCTTCATCACGTTTTCCAGCTGCAGCCGGCGCGTGCCTTTCTTCAGCTGTACCTGCTCGTCGTTGGGCAGGTTGATCGCGATGGTCTTGGCACCGACGTTGGCGTCACCCGCGTAGTACACGGCGAAGTAGGCGTTGAGGTCGGCATCCGATCCCGGCGTCTCGGCCTTGTACTTCGCATCCACCGGCAGCTCGCGCTGCAGCTCGGGCAGGTACTTGGCGAAGCGCGCCAGGCGCTTGCTCCAGGCCTGGTCCTTCACCAGCACGTAGCTCTCGTAGCTGGCCTTGTAGCCGAACAGCTGGTCCTCGTAGGTCTCGATCGGACCGATCACGATGTCGATCGGGTTGGACTTCATGTCCATCCAGGCGAAGTCGCTGGGCTGGTAGTCGTCGCTCTGCAGGGCGTCGGCGCGCATCGTGAGGTATTTGGCAAAGCCCGGGTCCTTGGCCAGCTTGGCCGCCTCGCGCAGCAGGCCAGCGGCCTTGTCCAGCTCGGCCTTGTAGGCGACGTGATAGGGCACGGTGGTGAGTTTGCCGCTCTCATCGCGGCGCAGCAGGGTGTAGAGCGAGGCCCTGTCCTTGAGGTCGGCCTGCTCGAACTCGGCCTTGCTCATGTCGGCCGGATAGAACTGCGCGCCGGCCGGGCGTTCGCCGACGCCGGCGACGAACGGCTTGTCGTTGTCCAGGCGGTCCCACGGGCCGTAGTTGAGCTCGGCGTAGGCGCGCACGTCCGGATCGCTGATCTTGGCCATCAGCGCGGCCTTGTCGCCCCAGGACTGCTGCCAGTAGATCGCGTTGGTGGTGTCGGCCGCATCGATCAGCAGGCCGAGCATCTTCTTCTGGTCGGCGTCGAGGCCGGACAGGTCCGCGTTGAGCTTCACCGTGGCGTAATCGGCCATGCGCGCGGCCATGTCCGGTTCGGCCGAAGCCGCCGGTGTCGGGGCGGCGGTGGCCGCGGCGGGGGGCGCGGACTGAGGCGCGGCGTCGTCATGCGCCGGTCCACAGCCGGCCAGGGCGAGCAGCAGGCACAGGGGAAGCAGGCGGTGACGCATGGCGGTTCTCCAGTCGATGAGAGCCGCATGGTAAGCGAGGGCGGGCCGATGCGCCGCCCTCGCCCTGCGCGCCTTAGCTGGAGATGGCCAGCCGTTCGGAGCGATACAGCTGCATGGTGATGCCGGCGGCGATGATCGCGGCGAGCAGGCTGCCGCCCAGGCACAGCACCAGGTGCTGGCCGCTGACGCCGCTGCCGCGCACCAGGTCGAGGATGCCCAGGTGCTGGCCGAGCAGTGGCACGGCGTACATCCAGTCCTGCGGCTTGAACGGCATCACCATCAGCATCACGCTGGGCAGGATCGGCACCATCATCAGCAGCGACACATACGTCTGCGCCTCGCGGTAGCTCTTGGCGAACGCGGCCACCAGCGACTGCAGCGACGCCAGCAGCACGATCAGCGGCAGCTGCAGCAGCAGCACGCGAATGCCGAAGGCCGGTCCCAGCTCCAGCTCCATGCCGAGCTTCTCGGCCGGGATGAAACGCCCGATCACCGCGAATGCCACCAGGCAGATGACCAGGCTGGCGGTGGAGAAGGTGCAGATCGCCGCCAGCTTGCCGAGGAAGATCTTCCAGCGCGCCACCGGGTTGGCGAACAGCGGCTCCAGCGACTGCCGCTCCCGCTCGCCGGCGGTGAGGTCGATCGCCAGGTACATGCCGCCGATGAAGATGGTCAGCACGAACAGGTACGGCAGGATGTTGAACATCAGCACCGCGCGCGACTGCGCCGTGGCCTGGTCGCGCTTGGCCACCACCACCGGCGTGGCGGTGGCCGGCGAGAGCCCGCGCGCCACCAGCCGCATCGCGCCCTGGATGCGCGCGTACTTCTCGACCAGCCCGCTGACGCGCTCCACCGGCGTGCTCGAATCACGCTGCGAGGAGTCATAGATCAGCTCCAACTGCACCGGCTCGCCCGCGCGCCAGGACTTGGGATAGTCGGCCCGGATGCGCAGCACCACGTCCGCGTTCTGGTTTCGCACCGTGGCCTCGGGATCAGCCACCGGCGCCTGCGGCACCACCCCACCCTCCCTCAGCGCGGCGATCAGGTTGGGTGCGTACTCGGCGCCGATCACCGGCACTTTCAGCGGCGCTTCGGCCTTGTCCAGTTCCCGATTGATGGTGAAGTTGATCAGCATCACGAACATCAGCGGCGTCAGCAGCGGGCCGGTGAGGAAGGCGCTCATCAGGGTGCGCCGGTCGCGCAGGTTTTCGCGTACTTCCTTCAGGAACACGGTGAGCACGGCGCGCGCACGGCGCACCGGCGTGATCGTCTTGGGTTTCATCGGGTGGCTTGGGGCAGATGTGCGGTTGATGGGCGTGTTCATGCGGCGAGGCCCTCCTCGCTGCCGATCAGCTTGACGAAGGCATCCTCGAGGTTGGCTTCGCAGGTCTGCTCGCGCAGCGCGTCCGGGGTGGCGTCAGCCACCACGTGGCCGCGCGCGATCACCACGATGCGATCACACAGCGCGCCGACCTCCTGCATGATGTGGCTGGAGAACAGCACGCAGCGGCCCTCGGCCTTCAGGTTGTGCATGAACTGGCGCAGCGCGCGGGTGGCCATCACGTCCAGGCCGTTGGTGGGCTCATCGAGAATGACGGTGCGCGGATCGTGGATCAGCGCCCGGGCGATCGCCGTCTTCACCCGCTGGCCCTGCGAAAAGCCTTCGGTGCGGCGGTCGGCAATGTCCTCCATCTCCAGCGCCTTGACCAGCGCCTCGCGGCGCATGCGCAGTTCGTCTTCTGGCAGGC
Source organism: Dyella sp. (assembly GCF_035685805.1). Taxonomy (GTDB): domain Bacteria; phylum Pseudomonadota; class Gammaproteobacteria; order Xanthomonadales; family Rhodanobacteraceae; genus Dyella_A. The sequence continues at coordinate 56,635 of NZ_DASSAB010000017.1, read as the reverse complement.
CTTGCAGGCGGCCGAAATAGTCGACGTTCTCGCGCGCGGTGAGGCGCTTGTACAGACCGCGCGCGTCGGGCAGCACGCCAAGCTGGCGACGCACCGACAGCGGATCGACCGCCGCGTCGATGCCGTCCACCAGCACCTGCCCGCGGTCCGGCGCCATCAGGGTGTAGAGCATGCGCAGCGTAGTGGTCTTGCCGGCGCCGTTGGGGCCGAGCAGGCCGGTGATCTCGCCGTCGCGGGCGGCGAAGCTGACGCCGTCGACGGCTTTCACCGCGCCGAAAGCCTTGTGCAGATCGCGTACTTCGATCATGGCGTGGTGCTCCTGGTAAGACATGCCCGCGCACGCGCCGGCTGCAGCGAAACCGCCGCCAGCGTCGGAAGCAGGATCAGGGAAAGAAAGGCCGGCGCATGAAGTGCGGCCGAGGCGAGGATGGCCGTTGCCCACAGCGCGGCAACGAGCAGCGTTTGCTGCCGGTTCATGGGGTGGCTCCGTTGAAGTCGATGAACATCGGGGTGGGCTGCAGGCGATCCAGGCAGGTGGCGTCCAGCGTCTTCGGCGTCAGATCCTCGACGAAGTGCTTCACCAGCTTGGGCATGCAGCCGGCACCGATCACGTTGTGGCCCTGGCCGGTAGCCACCAGATGGCGCGCATTGCTCAGGCCCTTGAGCACTTGCTCGCCGTAGCGCGGCGGCGTCACCGGGTCGTACTGGCCGGAAAGCAGCAGCACCGGTGTGGCGGTGGTGAAGGCGTCGTGGAAATCCTTCGGCCGGGTGCCGTGGGGCCACACGCTGCACACGGTAGCGAGGGCGTCGGTCATGCGGGTGCCCAGGATGGTGTTCGCATCCTGCGGCCGCGGCGTGAACAGGTCGGCGTCCTCGCTGCAGATCACCGACGACTGCATGCCACCGTTCATGGTGTCGGCCAGATCGCCCGAAAGCAGCTTGGCCTGCCCCAGCAGCGGGCCGACATCGCCGTGCGCGGCGGCGTCGATCGACAGCGGCAGCAACGCGGCGGTGAGCGGCGAGTAGGCGAACATGCGCACCACGCTGGCGAGCGAGAACTCGCTGAGGTTGCGCTTCACCGTCTGGTAGCTCTGCGGATCGCGGAAGCTCACCGTGTGCGGGTTGGCGCGCAGCGCGTCGCGCAGCTGGTACAGCGTCTGGTACGGATCGCCGAAGCGCTTGTGGCATTCGGCGTCGGCGGTGCAGCGGGCGAACTGCGCCTTCAGCGCGTCATCCAGGTTGCGCGCGAAGTCCTCGCCCAGCACAAGTTGATTCGGCACCACGCCGTCCAGCACGATCGAGCGCACGGCGTTCGGATAATGCATCGCGTATTGCTGCGCCATGCGCGTGCCGTAGGACACGCCCACCAGGTCGAAGGTGGGCGAACCCAGCGCCTTGCGCACGTCTTCCAGATCCCGGGCGGCCACCGTCGTGGTGTAGAAGCGCGGGTCGGCATTCTTTTCCACCTCGGCCAGGCAGCGCGCCACCTCGGCTTTCAGCTTGGCCGGATCGTCTTCGAGATTCGCATCGGGCGTGGCCGGCTTCTCCTCCGATTTGCAGCTGAGCGGATTGGAGCCGCCGGTGCCGCGCTGATCCAGCAGCAGCAGGTTGCGATGCGCCAGCAGCGGGTCGAGCGCGGCCAAAGCAGCCGGCGCATTCTCCGTCGCCGCCTGGCCGGGGCCGCCGGCGAGGAACACCAGCATGTCCTTCTCCGCCACTTCGGCGTTGGAGCGCACCACGGCCAGGCGCAGGGTGATGCGGCGGCTGTCGGGATCATCGCGGTTTTCCGGCACCTCGAACGGGGCGCACCACGCCGCCGTGGTACGGCCGCTGTTCGGCTGGCCCAGCTCGCAGGCGCTCAAGGTAAGCGAGCCGAGTTTCCAGGTGGCCGGCTTGGCCGGGGTGACGGGTGTCGCCGCCGCGGTTGCCGGCGACGCACCGGCTGCAGGCGCCGGCGCGGCCGCATCGGGTTCGGCCTGACGGTGATGGGCCACGCGATTGCCGGCGAAGATCGCCACCGCGATGGCCACGATCATGCCCATGCGGGCTCTGGGTTTCATGCTCACAAGCTGCTCCCCGGTTCAAAGATGGATTCGATCGATCGCCCGAACAACCGGGCGATCTTGAAGGCCAGCGGCAGGCTCGGATCGTACTTGCCCGTCTCGATGGCGTTGATGGTCTGGCGCGACACGTCGAGCCGCTCGGCCAGGTCGGCTTGCGACCAGCCCTGCTCCCCGCGCAGGTCACGTACGTGGTTGTTCATGCGTTGGCGTACCGGCGCGCCACGAACCACTTGGCCAGGCCGTAGCTGCCGAACACCGCCGGCAGCACCAGGATCGCCACCAGGAACGCCGGCGGCCTGGGGAAGGCGTTCACGCTGAGCAGCAACCCGACGCTGAAAAAGCCGAACCCGGTGAGCATGGAGGCGATGGCGAACGCCTCCAGGTCGATGCGCCGCTCGAGTTCGTCCTCGTCGCGCAGCAGGCGCACCATGGCGCGAATCATCGCCAGCACCGGAAGCAACGGCAGCAGCGCCAGCACGATGCGTAACACGGGAACCTTCAGGTGGTGAATGCCGATGGCGAACAGCATGATCAGGGCGACGTACGCCATGGTCGCCGCCAGCATCTCGCGCAGGTAGCGCTTCTGGATGGCGCGCATCATCGGACATCCTCAAGCGCCTGGCGGCGGGCCTGCTTGCGGCGCCAGAAGCCGCGGATCATCCAGAACGCGGACATGGCCGCCACGGATACGGCCATGCCCGCAAGCATGCCCAGGCGCGTGTCGTCCAGGCGCCCCTGCCACCACGACACCAGCGCCACGATGCCCATGATCAGCGACATCAGCACCAGGAAGCTGAGCACGGGCCGCGACGCGCCGTCGTCGCACTCGGTGGAGCCGCCAAAACGCCGGGTGAGGATCCACCAGTGACTGATGCTGTAGCTGATGATCAGCACCGGAAACACCCATATCAGGATGCTTCCCTCAAGCGGCACGGCGCCGGCCGCAGCGAGCAGTCCGCCGACCATGCTCATGGCGCCGACGACCCCCGTGGCCACGCCCAGCGCCAGCAGGTGCGCACGCTGCTCCATCTCGTCGCTGCCGAGGATCTTGCGTGCCAGCAGCGCGATCACGTAGAGCATCGGGATAGCCGGGATGCACGCCAGCAGTGCCTTCATCCACAGCTCCGGCGTGCTGCGGGTCAGTGGCCACACCAGAAGCATTGCGCAGACGTAGACCACCATCGTCACGCTGACGTGGCGCTGGTACTGCCGGTGGGTGAAGCGCGCCATCGGCTCAGCGCTCCGTGGTCGGCGGCGGAAGGCGCGCCATGAAGTCATCCAGCGCGGCTTCGAGCTTTTCCGGCTGGTCGAACATCACGAAGTGACGTGCCGGTGCGATCGAAACCACCTTCAGCTGCGGCGCTTTCGCCAGCAGGCTGCGGTAGTAGTCCGCCTTCTGCTGTTCGCTCATGGCCATCGCACCGCTGGCGTAGTCCGGCGCGTTGTAAGGCGAAATCTCCAGCAGCGGCACGCTGGCGTGGGCCAGCGCATCGCGGAAATCCAGTGTCAGGTCTTCGGCCATGTACTGCGCCACGGCCTTCGGGTCGCTGGCGGCATTGCGCTTGCCATAGCGCTCGGCCTGCTTCGGGTCGATCACGCCCATCGCCTGCATGAAACCGACCTGCTGCGCCTCGAACTGGGCCGGCGTCAATCCCTGCATGCGCGCCTGCATGGCCGCGGCCATCGCCGGGCGCTGCGCCGCGGTCATGTTCTCGGTGCCGGGGAATACCGGCAATCCGTCGACCGCGACCACGCCGCCCACCAATTCGGGATGATCGCTGGCCAGCTTGAGCGAGAGGGTGCCGCCAAGACTGTGGCCGACCAGCACCGGCTTGGCCAGGTGGCGCGTGCGGATGAGATCCACCAGCGCGTCCTCGGCCTGCTGGGTGAAGTTGCCCCCGGCCGGCGCTACCGTGCCGTCGAAGCCCGGCAGCGTCACCACGTACACGCGGTGATCGGCCTGCAGGTGCGGCAGCAGCCCGGCCCACACCCATGCCCCACCGCCCAGGCCCGGCACCAGGATCACCGGGCGCCCGCTGTCGCCGTGCTGCTGCACATGCAGCGCCGCTGACGGCGTCGCTATCGCGGTCTTGGCTTGCACCGACGGCGCACCGCTCGCGGCCAAGGCCAGTAGCGACGCCAAAACGGTGGCGAGCTTCGTCCTCGTGTTCATGTCCCCTCTCCCTTCGTTGTCAAGCGACCTTGACACGAAGGCTAGGCCGACCCGAGGCGCGTGTCAAGCGTCCTTTACAGCCGACAGGAATAACGGCTGGGCTCCACTGAACTTGAGGGCAGGAATGTGATCTTGTTTGCAAAATGTGACGCTATGTGTCGCAATTTACAGCAGGTTTTTACGACCGAGGGCACCGTGGACGTGCCTCAAGTGGCCGAATTGACGGGTTTTTGACGCTTCACCTTGTGCGGCGGAGAGTTGGCACACGGTTTGCTGCGGTGCTCGTCAGGGACGGGCGGTGCCGCTGCCATCGACCCACACACTGATTTAAATCGAATTGATCCCAAGGGGAATTTCATGTTGACGAACAAGACGCTGCTCTCGACCGCCATGGTTGCCGCCTTTGGCGTGCTGGCTTCTGCTCCAATCCACGCTGCCAACAGCGGCACCATCAACATCACCGGCAAGGTGCTGGCCGACACCTGCACCGTCAGCGTGAACGGCAACAGCGGCACCACCGTCGCGCTGCCCACCGTGATGACGGCCGCCTTCGGCTCGGCCGCCGGCACCGTCGCCGGTGCGACGGCGTTTTCGGTCTCGCTGGCCGGCTGCGACACCAACACCACCAGCGCCAAGATGGCCTTCTCCGGCGCCAACGTCGACACCAGCACCGGCAACCTGAAGAACGCCACCAGCGGCGGCTCGAACGTGCAGATCCAGCTGCTCAACAGCAGCGATGCGGCAATCAACACGTCCACCCAGGCCGGTGCGCCGACGATCAACGTGACGTCCGGCAACGGCTCGACCGCGATGAAGGCGCAGTACATCTCCACCGCTGCGACCACCACGCCCGGCCTGGTCAGCTCGAGCGTCAGCTTCACCCTGACCTACCTCTGAGGCGGGACGGCGCCGCGGCAGCCGTGGAGGCTGCCGCCCGCGCTTGCGCCGATCGCCGCGACGCAATGATCGTCTGGAACCGCTCATGAAAAGCCTGCTCTACGCCGCGGGCGTGGCCCTGGTCGCGCTGCTCGGTATTGCGCCCGCACACGCCAGCGTCGTGATCGCCGGCACCCGCGTGGTGTTCCCGGCGGCCGGCGGCGAGGTCACCGTGCGGCTGAACAACGAGGGCACCCAGCCCGCCCTGGTCGAGGCGTGGATCGACGACGGTGATCCGAAGTCGACGCCGGACACGGCCAAGGTGCCGTTCCTGGTGACGCCACCGCTGGCGCGAATGAACGCCGGCAAGGGCCAGAGCATCCGCATCATCTACACCGGCCAGCCGCTGCCGCCGGACCGCGAGTCGCTGTTCTGGCTGAACGTGCTCGAGATCCCGCCCAAGCCGGTGGCGCGTCCCGGCGAGGAGCAGAACACCCTGCAGTTCGCTGTGCGCTCGCGGCTGAAGCTGTTTTTTCGTCCGGCCGGACTTGCCGGCGACGTGCCCACGGCGGCGCAGCAACTGACCTGGACGGCGGTGCGCGATGGCGACGCGGTCGCGCTGGAGGCGCGCAACAGTTCGCCGTACTACATCACCTTCAGCGCAGTTTCCGTCGCTTCCGGCGGCAAGGTGTATGCAGGCGGCAGCGGCATGGTTGCGCCGAACGCGTCGCTGCGCGTTCCGGTCAAGGATCTGGCGGGCACGCCGGCCGCGGGCAGCGTGGTCGACTACACGATCATCAACGACTTTGGTGCCGCCGCCTCCTACAAGGGCGCGATCTCGCCGTGAGCAAGGCGTTCGCCCGCGACTGCGCCCCGACGGCGCGGCACGTGGGCCGCCGCCTGCTGCTCTGCAGCTGGATCGGCATGGCGCTGTGCACTGCGGCGGGCGCAGCCCCGGCCGCCATCGCCGTCGACGCCGAAGGCAGCGCCAGCGTCGACAGCGGCACCATCGATGCCACATTCGATCGCAGCATGCTCTCCGGCGCAGGGCAGAACACCACCGACCTGGCCCGCTTCGAGCGCGGCGACTTCATTCCCGCCGGCAGCTACCGGGTGGACGTGTTCCTCAACGAGCGCCCGGTGGGACGCAGCAATGTGCGCTTTGCCGCCCCGACCGCCGGGGCGAGCGCGGTTGCCTGCGTGACCCAGGCCCTGCTCGACCAGCTCGGCCTGCGCCCGCCGGACCTGTCGCCGCAGGCGCAGGCCGCGCTGGCCGACGGCGCGGCCTGCGTGGACATCGCGCAGCTGATTCCCGGCGCCTCGATCGACTTCAACATGGGCGACCTGAGGCTGGATGTCAGCGTGCCGCAGGCGTTCCTGGGGCAGCAGGCCCGCGGCTACGTCGACCCCAAATACTGGGACTCCGGCGTCACCGCCGGGCTCCTCAACTACAACCTCAACAGCTACCGCACGACCAGCCAGGGCGAGGCGCAGACCTCATCGTTCCTGGGTCTCAACGCCGGCCTGAACGTGGGGCGCTGGCACTTCCGGCACGACTCCTCGCTGAGCTGGCAGTCGTCGATCGCCGGCGCACGGGCCACCCACCACTGGCAAAGCATCGACACCTACGCACGACGCGATTTCCCGAGCCTGCGTGCGCAGCTGACGCTGGGCGACGCGTGGACCAGCGGCGACGTGTTCGACAGCATCGGTCTGCGCGGCGTGCAGCTGGCGACCGACGACCGCATGCTGCCGCAGTCGCTGCGCGGCTATGCGCCCACCGTGCGCGGCGTGGCCGACAGCAACGCGCGGGTCACGGTGCGCCAGAACGACATGGTGATCTACCAGACCACGGTGGCGCCGGGCCCGTTCGTGATCAGCGACCTGTACGCCACCGGCTACGGCGGCGACCTTGCAGTCAGCGTGACCGAAGCGAATGGCCGCGTGCACTCGTTCACCGTGCCGTACGCGTCGGTACCGCAGTTGCTGCGCCCGGGAGTGAACCGTTTCAGTGTCGCCGCCGGGCAACTGCGCGACAACTTCATCAGCAACCACCCGGGCCTGTTCCAGGCCACGCTGCAGCGGGGCATCAGCAACCTGCTCACCGGCTACGGCGGGATCAACGCGTCGCGCGGCTATGCCGCCGGCCTGCTGGGCAGCGCGCTCAATACGTCCTACGGCGCGCTGGCGCTGGATGTCACCGCGGCACGCGCGCGTATCCCCGGCATCGGGACGCTGTCGGGCGAGAGCGTGCGGCTGAGCTACAGCAAGACGCTGGCCGAAACCGGCACCTCGCTCTCGGTGGCGGCCTATCGCTACTCCACCAGCGGCTTCCTGTCGCTGGGCGACGCCGCGCGCGCCCGCGAACTGGCGCGCCGCGGGCTGCCGGTGTTCGCAACCGCCGACCCGGTCTATCCGCAGTCGATCAACGGCGTGCCGGTCTCCGGGCTGCTCACCCCGGCGCAGCAGGCAGCGCTGGCCGGCGGTGATCCGGGCGACCTGCAGGCGGCCAATGGCGTGGATCGCCAGCGCGACAACCTGAGCCTCACCCTCAGCCAGCAGCTGGGCGAGCGCGGCGGCGCGCTGTACGTGAGCGGCTCGCGCCGCGAGTACTGGAACCGCGGCGGCTCCGACACCCAGTTCCAGATCGGCTACAACAACTCGCTCGGGCGCATGAACTACAACCTGTCGGCCAGCCGCGAGCGCGATCCGTTCGGCCGCAGCGACAACCGCTTCGCGCTGAGTCTGACGCTGCCGCTGGGCCACACCGAGCACATGCCCGTGCTCACCGGCAGCCTGGCCCACGACACCGCCGGCGGCATGCAGGAACAGGCCACCCTCAGCGGCACCGCCGGCGCCGACGGCCGCTTCAACTACGGGCTGACCGCCACCCATGACAGCACCGAACTGGCCGGGACCACCGGCGCGTCCGGCAGCACCGCCAGCGTGGATGCCGGCTATCGCGGCAGCCACGTGCAGGTGAATGCGGGACTGGGCGCCGGGAGTGGCTATTCGCAGGCCTCGTTCAACGTGTCCGGCGGCGTGGTGGCCCATCCAGGCGGCATCATCTTCAGCCAGCCGCTGGGCGACACGGTGGCGCTGATCGAGGCGCCCGGCGCTGCCGGCGCGGCGATCAGCACCGCACCGGGAGTGCGCGTGGGCCGCGATGGCTACGCGCTGGTGCCGTACGTGACGCCGTTCGTGCTGGACACCATCAGCATCGACCCTACCGGACTGCCGCTGGACGTGCAGCTGGACCACACCAGCGTGCAGGTGGCTCCGCGCGCCGGAGCGGTGGTGCGGGTCACGTTCGACAGCGAGAGCGGCCGCTTCGTGCTGATCCAGACGCGGCTGGAGAATGGCGCCACGTTGCCGTTCGGAGCGCAGGTGGAGGACGAACAGGGCCAGGTGATCGGAGTCGTCGGCCAGGCCGGGCGCGTGATGGCGCGGGTCACCCGTGACGCCGGCCGCGCCGTGGTGCAGTGGCAGGGCGACAGCGACGGCCCGCACCGATGCACCTTTGCCTATCACGCGCCCGAAGCCCCGGCGCGCAGCGGTGCGATCGCCGACACCATCCAGAATGTGGTCTGCGTCGCGTTGCCGGATCTGGCCGCGTCAACCACGGAGACGTCCCGATGAACAGCTCCAGCAGGCCTGCACGCCGCCGCACAGGCGCCATTTCGGCCGTCGTCGCGGCCTCCTCTGGCAGTCGCGCCTCACGCATGGCGCTGGCGGCCCTGCTGCTGGCGCTCGCACCGGCCGGCGTCCGCGCCGGCTGCGACTTCGCGGCGGGAGAGACGCAGGGCACCTACACCGTTCGCGTGCCGACAACGATCGTCAACGATCCCTCGATCGCCGTGAACAGCGTGCTGTACACCTCCGCGGCAACCGGCATCAACCACCGGGTCGACTTCAACTGCAACGGCAACAACAACCGCTGGGGGCTGATCAACGATGCGGGGCCCACTCCCGCCACCGGCGAGATCACCTTTCCCACCGGGGTAGCGGGCATCGGTTACCGGGTGCTGCAGAACGGCAGCTACATCCGTCCCTACGACTACTTCGACCTGAGCGGCTCCAGCGCCTGGTATGAAAATGACGCGGTCACGCTGGAACTGGTCAAGACGGGCGCGATCACCGACGGCAGCCAGCTGCTCGGCAGTCGGCTCGCCAGCTTCAAGGCCGGCAAGCCGAACAATTTCATCGTCGATGCCGTGATCAATCTGGCCAACACACTCACCTTCACCGCGCCGGCCTGCCAGGTGAACACCACCAGCATCGACGTGGTCCTTCCGACGGTAACCACCGGCGCGTTCAGCGGGCCAGACTCGGTGAGCGGCAGCACCCCGTTCCAGATCGGGCTGACCTGCTCCAGCGGCGCCACCGTGCGCATCACGCTGGACACGGCCAGCCCGGTCCCCGGCAAGACCGGCGTGATCGCGCCCAGCGCAGGTGGCGCGAGCGGGATCGGCGTGCAACTGGTGAACGCCACGGACAGCACGCCGGTGACTTTTGGCGCGCCGCGGGTGCTTGGCGCGACGCCAAACGGCAACCTGTCGGTGGGTTACGTCGCTCGATACCTGCAGACCGGCAGCAACGTGGGCGCCGGCAACGTCAGCGCCACGGCAACGTTCACGTTGTCCTATCAGTAGCGGCGCGTGCCCGGCGCGTACCCGCTCAGTCGTATGTGCGCACCACCACGGTGGCTGTCGGCGCGCCGGCGTTGACGGCATAGCTGGCGAAGTAGCTCAGCAGCGGATCACCATGCAGCGCATCACCTAGTGCGACGCTGTCACGGCGATAGCTGCGCGGCGCCTCGCCCGCGCGACTGCCACAGCGCTCGAGCGCGCCCGCCGGTCGCGCCGCGGCGGAACGCTCCTGTGCCGTATCGACGGCGCACGTGGGAGCCACCACGGCCCCGGCAAAGCGGATTTCCCCCTGCGCGGCCTGGGCGGCCACGGGCAGGCTGGCGGCGAGCGCGACGGCGCAGAGGTATCGGACCAGCGGCAATCGGAGCGTGACGATCATGGCGAAACCCTCGACACCGCGGGGTTGGCGGGTATCCGAAGGGGTTTTCGGCCCGCACCGTCGCGCCTTGATAGGCTCCGCCCGGCCAATCGCCGCAAGTGCGACGCAGATCACACAATCGATCGATACCGCCCGGGCTCGCCGCCGCCGGGCGCTGGCGCACGCTTCATGCGCCGGGTTCCCGGCGCGGACACACCGGGTGCCGGAAAACCGGCCGCCGGGGGCCGTCGGGCCGGGGCCGTACGCCCGCGCCACGGGCGCACGGACGAGCCCGGCCGGGGGTGGAACGCGTCAGCGCGAGGAGATGTACTTCTCGCGGCGGATCTGCGGCACCGGCAGGCCCAGCTCCTTGAGCACGCCGAACGCCGCGTCGACCATGTTGGGATTGCCGCAGAGATAGGCGATGTCGCGCTCGGCGGCAGGGGCCAGCTCCGGCAGCGCCGCCTGCACATGGCCCACGCGATCGTGGGCGCGGGCGGCCTGGCGCGGCTGCCGGCTGAGGCAGCTCAGGTAGGTGAAGCCCGGGTGCAACTCAGCGAAGGCAGTGAACTCGTCGTCGTACAGCAGCTCCGCCTCGCTGCGGGCGCCGTACAGCAGCACCACTTCGCGCTCGCCGGCGGCAAGCAGCTCGGCCAGCCGCGGCAGCATCGCCCGGTAGGGGGTCACCCCGGTGCCGGTAGCCAGCAACAGGTAGCGCGGATGGCTGTCGCCCGCCTGCAGGCAGAAGCGGCCGTACGGGCCACTGGCCTCCACCGTGCCGCCGTGCGCCAGCCCGCCCAGCAGCTTCGTCGCCGCGCCGCCTTCCACGTAGCTCACCGCGATCTCGATCTGCCGTACCGGCGAGCTGCCGTCGCCGACCGTGGCAACCGAGTAGCTGCGCTTGGTGGCGGTGCCGTCGTCGTAGGCGAAATGGATCTGCAGGAACTGGCCGGGCACGAAGGCCAGCGGCTCGCCATCCACCCGCTCGAACACCAGGTGGCGCACGGTGGGCGCCAGCATGCGGCTGTCGACGAGACGAAGCTGGAAATGGTCGGCCATGGGACTCCCGGGAAACGGTGAGTGCACCCGGTACCACCGGGCGACACAAGTGAGCCACGTATAATAGGCGGCTTGGCCCCTACGGTGCAGCCCATGTCCAGCCCAATCCCTTCTTCCGTGCCGGCTCTGGTGGTCGACAACCTGCGCAAGACCTACGGCAACGGCGTGCAGGCGCTCAAAGGCGTCAGCCTGACCGTGCAGCAGGGCGACTTCTTCGCCCTGCTCGGCCCCAACGGCGCCGGCAAGTCGACCCTGATCGGCATTCTCTCCTCGCTGGTGAACTCCACCGATGGCGACGCGCACGTGTTCGGCGTGTCGGTCAACAAGCAGCGCGGCGAGGCGATGCAGCTGATCGGCCTGGTGCCGCAGGAGATCAACTTCAACCAGTTCGAGCGCCCGTTCGACATCTGCGTGAACGAGGCCGGCTTCTACGGCATCCCGCGCAAGATCGCCGCCCAGCGCGCGGAGAAGTACCTGAAGGAACTGCGCCTGTGGGACAAGGCATTCGATCAGGCGCGGATGATGTCCGGCGGCATGAAGCGCCGCCTGATGATCGCCCGCGCCATGATGAACGAGCCGAAGCTGCTGATCCTGGACGAGCCCACCGCGGGTGTGGACATCGAGATCCGCCGTTCGATGTGGCAGTTCGTCAGCGGCATCAACGCCGCCGGCACCACGGTAATCCTCACCACGCACTACCTGGAGGAAGCCGAGTCGCTGTGCCGCAACATCGCGATCATCGACAAGGGCACGATCGTGGAGAACACCACCATGAAGCGCCTGCTGGCCACGCTGGACGTGGAGACCTTCGTGCTCGACGTGGACAGCGCGCCGGCCGAGCTGCCGCAGCACCCGGGCATCGTGCTGCGCCGCGTGGACGATCACACGCTGGAAGCGGAGATGTCGCGCAAGCAGGATCTCAACGCGCTGTTCCACGCGCTCAACGCGCTCGGCATCACCGTGCGCTCGATGCGCAACAAGGCCAACCGGCTGGAAGAACTCTTTCTGCGCCTGATCGGCAACACCGGCGAGAAAGCCGCTTGATCGCTATCGCGCGCTGCCCTTCTCGCACCCTTACGGCAATGCCGGCGCCTGTCGCCGTGCCGGCCGCACTCGCCTCAGCGGAGACCCACGCATGAACTCGTCAGCCAACCTGGTGGCGCTCTACACCATCACCCGCCGCGAAATCATGCGCGTGGTGCGCATCTGGACGCAGACGCTGATTCCCCCGGTGATCACGATGACGCTGTACTTCGTGATCTTCGGCAAACTCATCGGCAGCCGCATCGGCACCATCGAGGGCGGCTTCACGTACATGCAGTACATCGTGCCCGGGCTGGTGATGATGAGCATCATCAACAACAGCTACGCCAACATCTCCAGCTCGTTCTTCGGCGCCAAGTTCCAGCGCTCGGTGGAGGAGATGCTGGTCTCGCCGATGCCGAACTGGGTGATCCTGCTCGGCTACGTCACCGGCTCGGTGGCGCGCGGCCTGGTGGTCGGCGCGCTGGTGCTGGGCATCGCCCTGTTCTTCACCTCGCTGCACCTGATGCATCCGCTGATCACGCTGGCCTCGGTGGTGCTGGGCGCGACCATCTTCGCGCTGGCCGGCTTTGTCAACGCGATCTATGCGAAGAAGTTCGACGACATCGCGCTGGTGCCGACCTTCGTGCTGACCCCGCTGACCTACCTCGGCGGCGTGTTCTATTCGATCAAGATGCTGGGCGAGCCGTGGCAGGCGCTGTCGCGGGCCAACCCGATCCTGTACATGGTCAACACCTTCCGCTTCGGCGTGCTCGGCATCAGCGACGTCGACGTGGGTATCGCGTTCGTGGTGATGATCGGCTTCGTGGCGGGGCTGTCGATCCTTGCGCTGCAGCTGCTCAAGCGCGGCGTGGGGTTGCGGTCCTGATTGACAGCGGGAAACGGGGAACAGGAAGCGGGGAACCTGCAGATAGCGGCGGCCATCCAGGCCGCAGCCTTGCCCCGTCCCATCGCTTCCCTGAGCCACCTTCTCCGCAATCCTGACGTTCCCCGTTCCCCGTTCCCCGGCCCTCCCTCATGCGTGTCAACAAATACATCAGCGAAGCCGGCCTGTGCTCGCGCCGTGAGGCGGACGAGCTGCTGCTCGCCGGGCGCGTCACCATCAACGGCGAGGTCGTCTCCACCGGCGCCAAGGCGCTGGAGGGCGACGAGGTGCGAGTGGACGGCGAGGTCGTCAAGGCGCGCGTGCTGGCGGCCACACCGTCGGCCAAGAAGGCCGTCTATATCGCGCTGAACAAGCCGGTGGGTATCACCTGCACCACCGACCAGAGTGTGGACGGCAACATCGTCGACTTCGTCGACCACCCGCAGCGCATCTTCCCGGTCGGCCGGCTGGACAAGGATTCCGAAGGGCTGATCCTGCTGACCAGCAACGGCGACATCGTCAACGAGATCCTGCGCGCGGAGAACCACCACGAAAAGGAATACCTGGTGGCGGTGAACAAGGCGGTCACCGACGAGTTCCTCGCCGGCATGAGCAAGGGCGTGCGCATCCACGGCCAGATGACCCAGCGCTGCCGCGTGCGGCGCATCGCCAGGTTCGGCTTCGGCATCGTGCTGACCCAGGGCCTGAACCGGCAGATCCGACTGATGGCGGCGGCGTTCGGCTACCGGGTAACGCAACTGCGCCGGGTGCGCATCGACAACATCAAGCTCGGCCACCTCAAGCCGGGCCAGTGGCGCAATCTCACCGATGCGGAGCTGAAGGGGCTGCTGCCTCAGCGCACGCAGTGGTGAGCGCGCCCCGCCGCTGACCCATCACTGCGGCCGATACGAGGCACGGCAGCCGCCGCGCGTTGTCGCCGGGACGTCCGCAATGCGCAAAGCCTCCGTGCGACGGAGGCCGCGCCCGCCTCGACCCCGCGCACGGATCGCCGGCCCGGACGGGCCGCGAGCACGCGTCCGCGCGACCACTTCGCGTGCACACGGCGGGTGCCGGTGAGGCGTTACTATCCGGCAAATCAGCCCGGCGGCTCGGCCGCACTTCGAGCAGGAAACGTGGATGAGTAGCGGTGTCACCGGCGAACCGGAGTTTCTCAAGCGCGCCGGCGAACTGGGCGAACTGATCCGCCGCAAGGATTGGTCGCGCACGCCGCTGGGCCCGATCGCGCAGTGGCCGGCCTACCTGCGGATCAGCGTCTGCACGGTGCTTGGCGGCGGCTTGCCGATGGTGCTGCTGTGCGGCGAGCAGGGCACGCTGATCTATAACGCCGCCTACGCGGCGTTCGCCGGTGCACGCCACCCGGAGATCCTCGGCATGAGCGCCATGGAAGCGTGGCCGGAGGTCGCCGATTTCAACGCGCACGTGATCCGCACCGTGCTGGCCGGCGAGACGCTGACCTACCACGAGATCAACATGGTGCTGCAGCGCTCCGGGGAACCGGAGGACCTGTGGCTGTCGATCGACTACAGCCCGGTCTGTGACGAGAGCGGTGAGCCGCGACTGGCGCTGGCGGTGGTGCGCGACGTCACCGACCGGGTGGAGACGGCGCAGCGGCTGGCGATTGCGCAGCGCGCCGGTGGCGTGGGCCTGTTCGAGTGGTACCCGGAGACCGGACAGCTGGAGGCCTCGGAGCAGTACCGCCGCATCTGGGGGCTGCCGGACGGCGAGCCGGTGGAGGAAGGGCGCCTGCTCGCCCTGATGCATCCGGACGACCGCGGCGCGGCCGGCCCGTCCCGCCGCAACTGGTCCAATCCGCTGCATTACGCCGAGTTCCGGCGGCTGGACCCGGCCACCGGCGAGGTGCGCTGGCTGGCCCGGCGCGGCGAGGTCCTGCAGCGCACGGACGGCTCGAAACGCTACCTCGGCGTGGTGTTCGATATCACCGACCGCAAGCTCTCCGAGCAGGCATTTGCCTCGAGCGAGATGCGCTGGCGCGAGCTGTTCGGCCAGATGCGCGAAGGCTTCGCGATCGGCGAGGCCATCCGCGACGCGCATGGCCAGGTGACGGACATCCGTTTCATCGAGCTCAATCCGGCGTTCGAGGCGCAGACCGGGCTGTCGGTGAACGACACGCTCGGCCGCTCGATGCGAGACCTCAACCCCGATGTCTCCGGCGACACCATCGCCCGCTATGCGGCGGTGCTGGACAGCGGCCAGGCGGCGCAGTTCGAAGTGCAGGCACGGCGGCTCGGCGAGCGCTGGTTCGAGGTGCGCGTGCGGGCCATCGGCGACGACCGGTTCGTGGCGCTGTTCATGGACATCACCGCCCGCCACGAGGCCGAGCAGGCGATCCGCGACAGCGAGGAAAGCCTGCGCAGCATCGCCCAGTCGATGCCCAACCTGGTGTGGACGGCGCGGCCCGACGGTCAGGTCGAGTGGTTCAACGACCGCGCCTACATCTACAGCGGTGCGCGGCTGAACTCGCTGGAAGGCAGCGGCTGGCAGGCGCTGATCCACCCGGACGAAATGGCCAGGGTCGCCAGCGCGTGGCGCCTCGCGCTCGAGCACGCCGACGTCTACGAGACCGAATGCCGGCTGCGCCGGGCCGATGGCGCCTACCGCTGGCACCTGGTGCGCGGCGTCCCCCTGCGCGACGGCTTCGGCGCGGTCAAGCAATGGATCGGCACCAATACCGACATCGAGGATCGCAAGGCCGCCGAAGCCGCCCTCACCCACCTTACCGCCACACTGGAGGAGCGCGTGGCGCGCCGCAGTGCCGAGCTCTATCGCACCCAGGACGCGCTGCGCCAGGCGCAGAAGATGGAGGCGATCGGCAACCTCACCGGCGGCATCGCGCACGATTTCAACAACCTGCTGCAGGTGATCAGCGGCAACCTGCAGCTGCTCGAACGCGAGGCCGGCGAGGATGAGCGCATCACGACGCGCATCCGCAACGCGATGAGCGGCGTGGCGCGCGGCTCCCGGCTGGCGCAGCAGTTGCTGGCGTTCGGACGGCGCCAGCCGCTGGCGCCGAAGGTGGTGCACCTGGGCAAGCTGCTGCGCGACACCCACGAGATGCTGCGCCGTACGCTGGGCGAGGGCGTGGACGTGGTGACGGTGGTGGCCGACGGCCTGTGGAACACCGAGGTGGATCCGGGCAACGTGGAGAACGCCCTGCTCAACCTGGCGATCAACGCGCGCGATGCAATGAACGGGCTGGGCCGGCTCACCATCGAGGCCGGCAACGCGGTGCTGGACCAGGCCCACGCGCTGGCCCAGGGGGACGCCGCCGCGGGCGAGTACGTGGTGCTGGCCATCTCCGACACCGGCTGCGGCATGAGCCCCGAGGTGATCGAAAAAGTGTTCGAGCCGTTCTTCACCACCAAGCCCGAAGGCCGCGGCACCGGGCTGGGGCTGTCGATGGTCTACGGCTTCGTCAAGCAGTCCGGCGGGCACGTGAAGATCGCCAGCACGCCGGGCCAGGGCAGCACGATCCGGCTCTACCTGCCGCGCTGCAAACGGCCCGAGGACGCCCCCACCGCTCCGCCCGACACCGGACCGGTGGTCGGTGGCACCGAAACCGTCCTGGTGGTGGAAGACGACGATGCCGTGCGCGACACGGTGATCGCGATGCTGCGCGACCTCGGCTACCGCGTGCTGAAGGCCCGCCATGCGGCCAGCGCGCTGGCGATCATCGAGGGCGGTGCGCGGATCGACCTGCTGTTCACCGACGTGGTCATGCCCGGGCCGATGCGCAGCGTGGAGCTGGTGGCCGCCGCGAGGCTGCTGCTGCCGCAACTGGCGGTGCTGTTTACCTCCGGCTACACCCAGAACGCCATCATGGACGGCGGGCGACTCAGCGAGGGCATCGAGCTGCTCAGCAAGCCCTACACCCGCGAGGCGCTGGCGCGTCGGCTGCGGCAGATGCTGGGCGGTCCCGGACAGCCGATCCGTGCGGCGAAACCGGTTGCCCCCGCGCCGCGCAAGCTGCACCAGGCGGCGCGGCCCCTGCACATCCTGGTCTGCGAAGACGACTGGATGATCCGCAGCCTGATCGCGGAGATGCTGCAGGCGCGCGGACATCGCGTCTCCGAGGCCGCCGACGCGGGCGAGGCGATCGCGCTGCAGGCGACGCAACCGGCCGACGTGCTGCTCACCGACGTGGGCCTGCCGGACATGTCCGGCGTCGAGCTCGCGCGACGCCTGCGCGAGGCTGCACCTGAGCTGCCGGTGCTGTTTGCCACCGGCGAAGTACACGTGCGCGGCGTGAGCCCCGACGAACGCACGCGCATCCTGACCAAGCCGTTCGGCTCGGACGACGTGCGCGATGCGCTGGACGCGCTCTTCAGTGCGCAGGCCGCCCGCAACGCCTGAGCGAAGCGCAGCCCGAGCGGAGGTCCGCCCGCGGGGTCGGCGCAGATGCGATCATGGCGCATGACCGCATTCACCGACCTCCCCCTCAAGCCCGCCCTGCTCGCCAGCATCCAGGCCCTTGGCTATGCCGCCATGACCCCGGTGCAGGCGCAAAGCCTGCCGCCCATGCTCGCCGGGCGCGACGTGATCGCCCAGGCGCAGACCGGCTCGGGCAAGACCGCGGCGTTCGGACTCTCGCTGCTGCAGAGCATCGATCCGGAAACCATCCGCCTGCAGGCGCTGGTGCTGTGCCCCACCCGCGAGCTGGCCGACCAGGTCAGCAAGGCGATCCGCAAACTGGCGGCGAATATCCCCAACGTGAAGCTGCTCACGCTGTGCGGCGGCATGCCGCTGGGTCCGCAGCTGGCGTCGCTGTCGCACGATCCGCACATCGTGGTGGGCACCCCCGGGCGCGTGCAGGAGCACCTCAAGCGGGGCAGCCTGCACGGCGGCGGCATCAAGGTGCTGGTGCTGGACGAGGCCGACCGCATGCTCGACATGGGCTTTGCCGAGGCGATCGACGACATCGTCGGGCGCATCGCCAAGCACCACCAGACGCTGCTGTTCTCGGCCACCTACGCGCAGGAGATCCGCGCAGTGAGCGCGCGCGTGCAGCGCGACCCGGTCGACGTGACCATCGAGACGCCCGCCTCGCAGGCGCCGGCGATCGAGCAGCGCTTCGTGATGGTCGAGCCGGCGCAGAAGCTGGACGCGCTGGCGCAGTTGCTCACCGCCGAGCGCAGTGGCGCAGCCGCACGCGAACAGGCGCTGGTGTTCTGCAACATGCGCAAGGACGTCGACGCCGTGGCGCAGGAGCTGGACCGCCGCGGCTTCTCCGCGCTCGCCCTGCACGGTGACATGGAACAGCGCGACCGCGACGAAGTGCTGGTGCGCTTCGCCAACCGCAGTTGCGCCGTGCTGGTGGCCACCGACGTGGCCGCGCGCGGGCTGGACATCGTCGCGCTGCCGCTGGTGGTGAGCTTCGACATCGCGCACGACCCGGACACGCACACCCACCGCATCGGTCGCACCGGCCGTGCCGGCGAGACCGGACTGGCGATCACCCTCGTCACCGCCCGCGAAAAGCCGAAGGCCGACAACATCGAACAGGTGCTGGCCAGTGCGCTGCCCTGGCAGGCGCTGAAGATCGGCCCGGCGCGGGGCAAGCTGTTGCAGCTGGCTCCGATGAAGACGCTGGTGATCGATGCCGGGCGGCAGGACAAGCTGCGCCCCGGCGACATCCTCGGCGCACTGACCGGCGATGCCGGCCTGGCGGCCAAGGACATCGGCAAGATCGACGTCTTCGCCACCCGCGCCTACGTGGCGATCAGCCGCGACCTGGCGAACAAGGCGCTCGAGCGGTTGCGCGCGGGCCGGATCAAGGGACGCAACTTCCGGGTGCGCTCGCTGGGCTAGCGGGCGGCGCGCCGACGGCCATGAAAAAGGCCCGCCGCGGTGACGCCGCAGCGGGCCTGGTCTTATGCAGCGCTCCGGCGATGGGCCGGCAGCAGGACGCTCGTCAGTGGCAGGTACTGCAGGCGGGCATCTCCACCACCGCCGACTGCGGCAGGGCAGCGGCCGCGGCGTAGGGCTGCATCTCGCGCAGCGCCAGTGGGCGCACCGTGACCGACGACGCATGACCGGCCGTACCGGCCACCGCGGGCAGTGCGATCGCCACCGTGGCGGCGGCTGCCAGCGTCACGGCGAACGCAGCGAACATCGAACGACTTTTCATGACCTCACCTCTTCATCGGATTGGGCCTGATGCCGCTGACGTCGCGAACCGGCATGCTGCCCTGGCTTTACCTCACCCGTCAGCGAGCCTAACGCCGATGTGCCGGGGCCACCAGTCCCGCAGCCAAGGGTTCAGGCAGCCGCGGGCGGCCCGTGCCGATCCGCCAGCCATTGCGCGGCCGCGTTGCCGGCGCGTCGTCCACTGGCGAAACACGCGGTGAGCAGGTAGCCGCCGGTGGGCGCTTCCCAGTCGAGCATTTCGCCGGCGCAGAACACGCCGGGGCGCGCGCGCAGCATCAGGTGCTCCTGTGCCATGGCATCGAAACGTACTCCGCCGGCGGTACTGATCGCCTCGGCGATCGGCCGTGGCGCGCGCAGGCGCAGCGGCAGCGCCTTGATCAACCCGGCCAGCGCCACGTGGTTGGCCAGCGTGGCCTTGTCGGCCACTTCGAACACCAACGCGCATTTGGCCGCATCGAGCCCCGCGCGTCGGCGGATCCAGTCGCCGATGCTGTGCTTGCCGCGCGGCGCGCCGAGGCGCGACACCAGCGTGTCCAGTGGATAACCGGGCGCGAGGTCGAGCTTGAGCAGGGCCTCGCCGCGTGCGGCGATCTGCTCGCGCAGCGCCGGGCCGATGGCGTAGATCAGGCTGCCCTCGATGCCGTACTCGCTGATCACGCATTCGCCCTGGCGCTGGTGCCGCCAGCCGTTGCGGTCGTGCCACTGCGCCACCACCGCCTTGAGCGGCGCGCCCGCGAAGCGGCTGGCCAGATGCTCGCTCCAGGCGCATTCGAAGCCGCAGTTGGCCGGCACCAACGGCGCCGTCGCCACGCCGGCATCCTGCAGTGCGGCCATCCAGGCACCATCCGATCCCAGTTGCGGCCAGCTGCCGCCGCCGAGCGCCAGCACGGTGGCATCGGCGCGTACGGTGGTTTCGCCGGTCGGCGTGGCAAAGCGCAGGGCGCCGTCGTCCTGCCAGCCCAGCCAGCGGTGGTGCATGTGGAAGCGCACGCCGTCGGCATGCAAGCGGCGCACCCAGCGGCGCAGCAGCGGCGCGGCCTTCATGTCGGCGGGGAACACCCGGCCGGAGCTGCCGACGAAGGTCTCCACGGCGAGCCCGCGCGCCCACGCACGCAGGGCCTCGGCATCGAACTCGCGCAGCCAGGCACCCACCTCGTTCGCGCGATCGCCGTAGCGGGCGACGAAATCGTCGAACGCTTCGCCGTGGGTGAGGTTGAGGCCGCCCTTGCCGGCGAGCAGGAACTTGCGGCCCACCGAGCCCATCGCGTCGTAGAGGTCCACGGCGATGCCGGCGGCGCGCAGCTGCTCGGCGGCCATCAGGCCGGCCGGCCCGCCGCCGATCACGGCCGCGCGCGGAAGAGAGGAGTCGGTCATGCCGCGCATGGTCGCATGCCGAAGGTCGAGTGGTGCGCGGCGCGCGCGCTGCGCATACTCGGGCGATGCGCACGCCGCGCCTTCCTCCCGAGCGATCACCCGAGGTTCCGCCGATGCCCCGACTCCGACTTCTGCTTCCCGTCGCCCTGCTCGCCGCCGCCAGCGGCGCCACGGCGGCGCAAGATGCCGTGCAACCGCGCGAGCACGCCGCGCTGCACGCGCTGGCCGGCGCGCCCAGCGAGGCGCGCCTGCACGACACCATCGCGCATCTGGTCGGCTTCGGTACCCGCCACACGCTGTCCGATACGACATCCGACAAGCGCGGGATCGGCGCCGCGCGGCGCTGGGTGAAGGCGCAGTTCGAGGCGATCTCGCGCGACTGCGGTGGCTGCATCGAGGTGGTGACGCCTTCGCAGATGTTCACCGGCGAGCGCGCGCCCAAGCCAGTGGAAGTGATGGACGTGGTGGCGATCAAGCGCGGCAGCAGCGATCCCAAACGCGTCATCGTGATGAGCGGGCATCTGGACTCGCGCGTCACCGACATCATGAACTCCACCAGCGACGCCCCCGGCGCCAACGACGACGCGTCCGGCGTGGCCGCGCTGATGGAGGCGGCACGGCTGCTGAGCAAGCAGGACAACCGCGCCACGCTGGTGTTCGCCGCACTCTCCGGCGAAGAGCAGGGCCTGTATGGCGGCAAGGTGCTGGCCGATTACGCAGTGGCGCAGGGCTGGCAGGTGGAGGCCGATCTCAACAACGACATAGTCGGCAACAGCCGCGGCCAGAACGGCGCGCGCGACAACACTACCGTGCGCGTGTTCAGCGAAGGCACCCGCAGCACGGAGACGGCCAAGCAGGCGCGCGTGCGCAACTACTTCGGCGGCGAGGTGGATTCGCCCTCGCGCAGCGTGGCGCGCTACATGGCATCGATCGCCGACCAGTACCTGCCCGACTTCCGCGTGAAGATGATCTACCGCACCGACCGCTACGGCCGCGGCGGCGACCAAGTGGAATTCCTCAAGGCCGGCTATCCGGCGATCCGCGTCAGCGAAGGCCACGAGGACTACACCAGGCAGCATCAGGATCTGCGCACCGGGAATACGGATCAGGATCGGGGCATCCATTACGGCGACACCCTCGACGGCATCGACTTCCGCTACCTCGCCCGCGTCACCGCGCTGAACACCGTGACCATGGCCGCGGTGGCCAACGCGCCGGCGCCGCCCACGGGCGTGACCACCGAGGGCGCGCTGGCCACCGACACCACGGTGAGCTGGCGCAAGGTGCCCGGCGCCGCCGGCTACCGCGTGCACTGGCGCGACACGACGGCGCCGCGCTGGCAATACGCGCGCGCGGTGGGCGACGTGGACAAGGCGGTAATCGATGACGTGGTGATCGACGACTGGTTCTTCGGCGTGTCGGCGGTCTCGGCCGACGGCTACGAGAGCCCCGTGGTATTCCCCGGCCCGTCCGGCAGCTTCGAGCGGCAGGCACCGGAGGCCGCCGCGCAGTGATCCGCGCCGGCGTTCGCGCCGGCCCGGCTTGATCATCCGTCGCGCTGGAACGGCACCAGCTCGGGCACGTGCAGCGAGAAACCCTGCGCCAGATCGACGCCCAGCTCGCGCAGCGCCTGCATCACCACGTCGCTGGTCACCCACTCGGCCACCACGATCAGACCGATCCGGTGGCCGATGTCGGTGGCCGCGCGCACCATCGCGTAGCTCACCGGGTCCTCGAGCATGTCGCGGATGAAGCTGCCATCGATCTTGATGATGTCGACCGGCAGGTTCTTCAGGTAGCCGAAAGAGGACATGCCGGCGCCGAAGTCGTCCAGCGCCACCTTGCAACCCACCGCGCGCAGTCGCTGCATGAAGCGTGCGACCTGCGACAGGTTGCGTACCGCCACCGTCTCGGTGATCTCGAAGCACACCCGCGCGGGGTCCACCCGGTGCATCGTCAGCAGCTCGATGATGCGATCGGCCAGCGCCTCGTCTTCCACGCTGGCACCGGACAGGTTGATCGTCGCCAGCTGCAGGGCCGCGCCGGCCGGGTGCAGCTGGTCGAAGTGCGACAGCGCCGTCTCGATCACCCAGCGGTCGATCACCGGCATCAGGCCGTAGCGTTCGGCTGCGGGAATGAAGGCGCCGGGCACCACCAGGCGGCCGTTCTCGTCGCGGAACCGCAGCAGCAGCTCGATCCGGGCGCCGTCGCCGTCCTGTGGAGCGAGCGGCCACAACTCCTGGTACATCAACAGCAGGCGGCGCTCTTCCGCCGCCCAGCGCAGCCGGTTGGCCCAGTCCATTTCGCTGCGGCGGCGGGCGGTCTCGTCATCGTGCTCGGAATAGAAATGCACGCGGTTGCGACCGAGCTCCTTGGCCATGTAGCAGGCCGTGTCGGCCTGGGCGAACAGCTCGTGCAGTTGCATGCCGCGGTGGTCGATCATCACGCCACCGACGCTGGCGCTGATGGAATAGCTGCGCTGCTCCCACATGAACACGTAGCCGTCGATGCGCCGGCGCAGCTGCTCGGCCACTGCTTCGGCCTCCTCGCGCGTCCCCGCGCGGGGCAGCAGCACGCCGAACTCGTCGCCCCCCAGGCGGGCCAGCACGTCGTGCGCTGCCAGGTGCTCGCGCATGGTCATCGCCAGCTGGGCCAGCAGCTGGTCGCCGGCCATGTGGCCGGAGGTATCGTTGATCAGCTTGAACTGGTCCAGGTCGATGTACAGCAGCGCCGCCGCGGGCGCGCCGCCCGCCACGGCCACCAGCACGTCGGCGAGGCGCCGCTCGAACTCGCGCCGGTTGTACAACTCGGTCAGCGCATCGTGGCTGGCCTGGTAGCTGAGCAGGTCGTTGAGCTGGCGCTGTTCGCTGACGTCGGCAGCTACCAGCAGCAGCTTGTGCACGGCGTCCAGCTCGACCTGCGCCACCGAGACACTGGCCCAGAAGCGCTGGCCGCTCTGGTTGTGCAGCACCGCCTCGAGATGGGTCGCACCACCGCTGACCGGGTCGCACAGCTGGCGGCGGATCTGGGGATCCTCGAACAGTTCGTGCAGTTCGCGCCCGAGCAGGTTCTCGCCGAGCCGGTCGCGCGAGGCCTGGTTGGCGTAGGTCACACGCCCGTCGCCGGCATCGGCCAGCAGCACCAGCGCCGGCAGCAGTTCGTTGAGCGCGCGGAATCGCTCCTCGCTCTCGCGGTAGCGCCGGCTCATGCGCCAGCCCAGTTCCACCGCCCGCCGCTGCGTGCCGGCCACCGACCACACCAGCAGGGCGAGCAGCACGCTGATCAGTAGTCCCGAGGGCAGCAGCGATTCGGACCACGCCAGCGGGCCGGGGGGCTGCGGCCGGTAACCGATCGACACGCGCCACAGGCGGCCGCCGTAGCTGAGGTCGCGGCTGAACTCCGGCAGCACGAGCATCGCCTGACCGGGCAGCGAATCGAACAGCATGTGAGCGGTACCGTCGGTGACGTCCTCCACCCGCACGTGCAGCCGCTGCAGGGCGTCGCTGGAAAAGGCGCTACCGATCAGGTCGGACACCCGGAACGCCACCCCGATCGAACCCACCAGTCGCGCACTGCGTTCGATCGGCGTGCGCGGCGGCGGGCCCTCGCTGAAGATCGGCAGGCGCATGGTCACCCCCTGGATCGGCTCGCCGTCGCCCCCCCGCTGCACCAGTTCGAACGGCGCGGACATCACCGGGCGATCGCTGTCACGCGCCGCCACCAGCGCATCCATGTTGCGGGCCTGCAGGGTGATGTCCAGCCCGAGCACGCGCTCGTTACCGACCTGCGGCGCCACCCGCCGGGTGATGTAGTGCTCGCCGTCGGCCCCGTAGGTGCGCTCGGCGTAAGCCAGCGAGAGCATGCTGGGGAACATCTGGCGCGGCTGCAGGTTGGCGTAGAAGTGCTCGAAATCCGTTTCGGTCACGTCATCCGAGGCGATGTAGAGCGTCTGGATGGCCCGCATCAGCAGCTCCGACGAGGCCAGCTTTGCCTGCAGGGAGGCATAGTTCTTGTCGGCCAGCTCGGCCAGCGCGGCGGCGGTGGCAGCCTTCTGCCGCCCGCGTTGCTGGTGATGGAGCACCAGCGTCAGCGCCACGCCCAGCGCCAGCGTCAGCAGCACCCACAGCCACGAGTAGGCCCGGCCCGACGGGCTCGGCGCACGCGCGTCGGCGGCGGGCGGATCGGGCGGTTGCGCGGCGGCGGGAAGCTGGCTCAATCAGGGATCCGTGACACCCAGAGGCAGGTGGCGGCTATCTGAGCACATCCGGACCGCACGTGCAGTACGGTTTTTGGAGGGAGCCGCGTCGATGCTGGGCACCGTTTGCATGCTCTGCTACAACGTCGGCGGGACGCGCCGAGGGGAGCGCCCGCGCGGCAGCGGGAACGCCGCGCGTCGATGGAACGAACGCCACAGGGGATCCACATGACATCTCGCTTCACCGCGCCAGCGCGCCTGGCGCTGGCCGCACTGCTTTGCCTGCCGCTGGCCGTCGCCCGCGCGGCTGGCCCCGCGGATACGGCCGCTGCGCAAACCGAGCGCTTCATCGCTTCGCTGCACCCGGCCAGCGGCACAGTGGCAGTTCCCGGTGCGCACGCGCACCTTGCGCTGAAGCCGGGCTACGGCTTCCTCAACGCGCACGATGCGCAGCGCGTGCTCGGCGAACTGTGGAACAACCCGCCGGACAAGGACGTGCTGGGCATGATCCTGCCCAGCGACGATCCGCACGTGCTGCTGGACGACAACAGCTGGGCGGTGGTGGTGACCTACGTGTCCGAAGGCTATGTGTCCGATGCCGATGCCGCCGGCATCGATTACGACAAGATGCTGCGCGACATGCAGGAGAGCGCGCACGACGAGAACGCGGAACGGCGCAAGCAGGGCTTTCCCGAAGTGGAACTGGCCGGCTGGGCCGAGCCGCCGCACTACGACACCGCCAGCCACAAGCTTTACTGGGCGCGCGATCTGATCTTCAGCCAGAACGGCGACAGCGGCCATTCGCTCAATTACGACATTCGCGTACTGGGCCGGCAGGGCTACCTGTCGCTCAACGCGGTGGCGCCCATCGATCAACTGGCGAAGGTCAAGGCGGACATGCCCGACGTGCTGGCGATGACCGACTTCGACGCCGGCCAGCGCTACGTCGACTTCGACAAGAGCACCGACAAGCTCGCCGCCTACGGCATCGGCGCGCTGGTCGCCGGCGGCATCGCGGCCAAGGCCGGACTGTTCGCCAAGCTCGGGCTGATGCTGCTGGCGCTGAAGAAGTTCCTGATCCTCGGCCTCGCTGCCGTGGCGGGTCTGTTCAAGAAGCTGTTCCGCCGCAAGCAGGCGTAAGCGAAGCGTTGCCTTGGGGCGTGCGCTGATCCATCGGACGTCCCCGCATCGTGCTCGACAGGTCGCCGGAGGGTCGTTGCGCGGCGTCGGACGGACCACCGTCTGTTCGAGAGCAGGCGGACGGCCTGACGGCCCCGTCGAGCGCGCTTCGGGTCGCCGCCGCCGACGTTGCATGACGGACCATGGCGGTGCCGGATCGATCGCCCTGAAGAACGCTTGCGGCGACTTCGCGCCTGCGGAGGAAAGCCGCGACGCCTGCGCCTGGCGGAGCGAGCTGCCTAGGTGCCGCGCGGCTTGGCCCGATGGGTGGGCGTGGCGCTCCACGGGTCGTCCGGCCAAGGGTGGCGCGGGTAGCGGCCCTTGAGCTCCTTCTTCACCTCCGGGTAGGTGCGCTCCCAGAAGCCCTTCAGGTCCTGCGTGACCTGGATCGGCCGACCCGCCGGCGACAGCAGGTGCAGCGTCACGGGCACGCGGCCGCCGCCGATCCGCGGCGTGTCGGCGAGGCCGAACAGTTCCTGCAGCTTCACCGCGAGCACCGGCGGCTCGCCCGGCGCGTACTCGAGCCGGCGGCTCTGTCCGCTGGGCACGGTGAGTTGATCGGGCGCCTGCGCGTCGAGCGTGCGGCGCTGCTCGTAGTCGAGCATCGCAGCGAGCGCCTGCGACAGCGATTCGCCGGCCAGCGCGTCGAGCCCGCGCTTGCCTTGCAGATGCGGCGCCAGCCACTGCTCCAGCGTGGCCAGCAGGTGCGCGTCGCTGACGTCGGGCAGTGCCAGTTCGGGCATCCACTCGCGCAAGGCCTGGATGCGTGCGCGCAGGCGGCGCGCCGAGTCGCTCCACGGCAGCGCGTCGAGCCCGCGGCTGCGCACCGCGGCGAGCAGCGCGGGCAGCGCGTCGGCTGGCTGCACCGGCACGCTGCGCCGCTCCAGCACGATGGCGCCGAAGCGCTGCTCCTCGAACGCCTCCACCGCACCGCGCGCCTCGTTCCAGCGCAGCACGCGTTCGCGCACGAACGCGGCGGGAAAGTCGCGCTCGAGCTGGCGCGGATCGAGCGGCGCGGCGGCGAGGATCAGGCTGTCGCGCGCCTCGTGGCGCAGGTCCAGCGCCACCAGCCACGGCTCGCCCAGCAGGGCGGTCTGCTCGTGCAGGCGCGCGCCGCGGCCGTTGGCCAACGTGTAGCGCAGCGGCTGATTCGCATCGCGAAAGGCGATGCGGTCGGGAAACGCGTGCGCCAGCAGGTCGCCCACCGCGTGGCTGTCGGGCACGCCCGTGGCCGCGGTGCGCACGTCCAGGCGTCGGCGCCAGCCCTTGGCCGCCTGCTCGATCGCCGCCAGCGCGCCCACGTCGGCTTCCATGCGTCCGCCACCGCGACGATCGCGCCACACGTGCAGCGCGCCCACGCGGGTGCGGAAATCGTCGCTGCGCGCGAGCTCCCCGCGCAGCGGTGAGCGTGCGTCCATCAGCGCCAGCAGGTCGGCGACCAGAGCGAGGCGCTCGGACGGGGCGCGCAGCGCGGCGGCGGCCAGTCGCGGGCTCGCGCCGAGTTCGAGCATGCGTCGGCCCAGCGCGGTGATGCGGCCGTCGCGATCCAGCGCGCCGAGCAGCCCCAGCAGTTCGCGCCCCTGCGCCAGCGCACCGGCCGGCGGCGGATCGAGCCACGGCAGGTCGGCGGCACTCGCTGCGGTGATGCCCCACGCGGCCAGCTCCAGCGCCAGCGCGGACAGCTCGGCCTGCGCGATCTCCGCCGTGCGCGAAGGTTCCAGCCGCTTGCTCTGGGGCCACAGGCGATACGCCGTGCCCTCGGCCACGCGGCCGGCGCGACCGGCGCGCTGGTCGGCCGAGGCCTGCGAGATGGTCACCGTCTCCAGTCGGGTGAAGCCGGAGTTGGGATCGAAACGCGGCTCGCGCGCCAGGCCCGCATCGATCACCGCGCGAATGCCCGGCAAGGTCACGCTGGACTCGGCCACGTTGGTGGCCAGCACCACGCGGCGGGTGCCGGGCTCGGCCGGCGCCAGCGCCAGTTGCTGCTCGGCGAGGCCGAGCTCACCGTGCAGCGGCACCAGCTCCACCGCCTCGTCGAGCGTGGCGGCCAGCACGGTCTGCGCGCGGGCGATCTCGCGCCGGCCGGGCAGGAACACCAGCACGTCGCCGTCGTTCTCCGCCAGCGCCTGCCGCGCGATGCGCGCGACGTGATGCTCCACGCTCTCCTGCGTGCGCGCCGGCGGGTACTCGATGCGCACCGGGAAGCTGCGGCCGGGACTGCTGAGACGCGGCGCGTCCAGCCACTGCGCGATGCGCTCGCCGTCCAGCGTGGCCGACATCACCAGCAGGCGCAGCTCGGGCCGCAGCGTGGCCTGCACGTCCAGCGCCAGCGCCGCACCGAGGTCGCCGGCCAGATGCCGCTCGTGGAATTCGTCGAACACGATGGCGCCGATGCCGGTCAGTTCCGGATCGTCCTGGATCAGCCGGGTGAGGATGCCCTCGGTGACCACCTCGATGCGCGTGGCCGCGCTGGTGCGCGACTCGAAGCGGATCGAGTAGCCCACCGTCTGCCCCACCGGCTCGCCGAGCTGCTGCGCCATGAACTGCGCGGCGGCGCGCGCGGCGATGCGGCGCGGTTCCAGCATCAGGAGTTTCTGCCCGGCGAGCCACGGCGCGTCGAGCAGCGCCAGCGGCACCTGGGTGGTCTTGCCGGCGCCGGGCGGCGCTTCCAGCACCAGCCGCGGATGCGCCGTGAGCGCATCGCGGATCTCGGGCAGCAGCGGGGTGATCGGAAAGGCGGGAGGCGGCGTCATCGCAGGGATGATACGGGCTGGACGAGTGCGGTCCTCGTCCGAAGCGGAAGCTCCGCCCGCTCACGGAGCTCGTGTAAGCGTGTTGCCGCAGGAGGTGGAGCCCTCAAGACAGGCCTTCAGGCGCGACTCCTCGGCTCCAGGATGCGGCGACGGGATTCCGTCCCGCGCGCAATGCCGCCCGGTCGAGCCCGAGCCGGCGCCGGAGCATCGTCCAAGAGCCGGCCTCCCCTTCGTTACCGTGGCAGGAGATGGAACCCCGCGACAGCAGCTGCTTGCCGCCGATGCATTTACGGCTGCGGCTTGGCGCGAAGCGGCGCCAGTGACTCGAACTTCTGCTGGTACTCGTCGGTGATGCGGCGGGCGTCGTCACTGCTGCTGATGACGCGTGGGGTGATCAGCACGATCAGCTCGGTACGGTTGTGGTTGCGCGTCGTGGTGCCAAACAGCCGTCCGAGCACCGGGATGCGGTTGAGCACCGGGACGCCGCTGTTGCCGTCGGCCTCATCTTGCTGGATCAGGCCACCCAGGAGCACGGTCTGCCCGCTCTGCACAGCCACCTGGGTCGCCAACTCGCGCTGCGAAATGGTCGGATTGCCGTTGACCAGCTCGGCGGTGCGATCCACCTGGCTCACCTGCTGGCCCACGTTCATGTAGACGAGACCACCAGGATTGACTCGCGGTTGCACATTCAGGATCACGCCGGTGTCGAGGTACTCCACGTCGTTCTGGATGCCCGAACCGATGCCGATGTTGACGCTGGTCTTGTTCACCGGCACCCGGTTGCCCACCTGGATATGCGCCACCTGGTTGTTCATGACAACCATCGATGGCGCCGAGAGTGTCTTGGTGTTACCGCTGGACTCCATCGCGTGCAGGGCGACTTGGAGGTTGGAATTGACGAAGGAGTAGAACAGCGCATCTTTGCCAGCATTGTAGAGATTGCCGCCCAGACCCAATGCGCCCTGCCGCGGATTGTCCGGGTTACCCGGAGTAAAACTGCCGTCGTCATTCTGGGTACCCCCGGCCAGGCCCTGCAGGTACCACTGCACGCCGTACTGCAGGTTCCCGGTGAGGCTCACCTCCAGGATCCGCGTCTCGATCTGCACCTGCAGCGGCACGTTGTCCAGGCGCTTGATCGCGTCTTCGATCTCGGCCCACTGCGAGGGGCGCGCACGGACCAGCAGCTGGTTGTTGGCATCGACCGAGCCGATGCGGATGCTGCCGTCGCTGGAGCTGTACTGCTGGTCGCCAGCGCCGGCGTTGCCGCTGACGTTGTTGATCAGCGCGCCGCCGTTGCCGCTGCCACCGGTGCTGCCGCCGGCGCCGGTCTGGCCGCCCAGCCCGCCGGTGCCGCCGCCCAGCCCGCCGCCGTCGCGCGAGCCGCCGCCGCTGTCCATGCCGCTGCTGCCGAAGCTGCCGGCGTTGCTGCCCATGGCGGCATTGCCGGCACCGCCGGTATTGCCGAGCATCGAGCTGGTCAGTCCCGGCCCGACTTCGCCGCCGCTGCCGCTGCTGCCGCCGGCGTTGTCGGTATAGATCTGCGCCAGGTAGTGGGCGAGATCGGAGGCCTTGATGTTGCGCACGTCGTAGACGAACAGCTGCGGCTCGTTGCCGCCGCCGCGGTCGATCCGGGCGATCCAGTCGCCCACTTCGCGCAGGTAGTCCGGCTGGGTGGAGATCACCACCAGCGCGTTTGTGCGTTCGATCGGGATGAAACGCAGCATGCCCGCCAGCGGCGTATTGCCGTCCTTGCCGAACAGGCTGTCGAGCTTGGGCATCAGGTCGGTGACGCTGGCGCGCTCGAGCGAGAACACGCCCACCGACATGCCGCGCAGCCAGTCCACGTCGAAGGTGCGCACGGTGCGTGCGTAGTTGGCCAACTCCTGCGGCGTGCCGGACATCACCAGCAGGTTGCGTGCCGGATCCATCAGCAGCACGGCGTCGGGCCGCGCGAACGGCTTGATCAGCTTCTGCATCTCGGCCGCGCCGATGTAGTGCAGCGGAAACAGGCGCGCCTGCAGCCCGCCGGTGGGCGCGCTGGCGCCCAGCCCGGGCACCAGGTTGCCCGAGGCGGCGTCCTTGGCCGGCATCACCACGTAGCCGCCGCTGCCGCTGACCAGCGCGTTGCCGGTCCACGACAGCAGCATCTCCAGGATCGGCAGCGCCTGGCTGGAGTCCACCGGCTCGGCGGTGGCGAAGGAGATGTTGCCTTCCACGCCGGGGGCGATGGTGTAGTTCTTCTTCAGCAGATCGCCGAGCACCGCCTTGACCACCGCCTGCACCGGCTGGTTCTCGAAATTGAATGTGACCGCGCCGTCGCCCTGCGCCGCCGGACGCGGGTTGGCCAGCGCGCTGGGCTGGATGAACCGGCCACTGCCGGTGCTGATCTGCGGCGAAGACGCAGTCGGCTCGGCCTTGCCAAGCGCGGCGTTGAGCGGCAGCGGCGGCGGGGCCGGCTTTTCGGTGCCGGCCATCGCCTCGCGCTGCAGCGCGCCGTCGTCACGCGGCGGCGGCGCGCTGGCACAGCCCGCGAGCCAGACCACGCCGGCAACGGCGATGACGCGTAGAAGGGGATGCTTGGACGTGCGGACCATCAACGAGCTCCTTGCGGGTTCGAGGCAGCTTGCTCGGCCCGACGTTTCTGGATCACGGCATTGAGCTGGCGGATGCGCTCCGCCTGCAGCTGTGCCTGGGTTTGCCGCGGTCGCTGGGCGCGGCCGGCGTTGGGGCTCAGGCCCATGCGCGGGGACTGCGGCGGGTTGGGATCGTCTTCCGGGGCGTCGTCATCGTCGCCGCCGAGGCTGGTGCCCTCGTGTCGCTGCATCTCGGCCGCACCCGGCTGCATGTCGTGCGGGCCGGTCTTTTCGAACGGGGCACCGGCAGGCAACTTGAGCTCGATCCGGCCATCGGGAGCGTCGAACACGGCCGCGCGCGGGTGTACCTCGACCAGCGTCCAGCGGCCGTCCGGGGTGGACTTGCCTTCGACGATCTGCAGGTCGCGATTGTTGCTCTTGTCGTGCGCCAGCACCATGCGCAGGCCGGGCGTGATGATCACGCCGGTCAGCGCCAGGTCGCCCACCGCGCCCTGGGCGTCGGCCACGGCGGAAGGGCGGCGGTCCGGGCTGAACAAAGGCTTCTGCCAGACCAGCGCGAACTGTTCCAGCGGCTGTGGCGGCGGCAGGGCGGCGGCGCTGCCGCCGGGCGGCAGGCTGGCCGGTGCATGCGGTGGGCTCCAGCGCACGCCCTCGCCCACTCCCAACAGCAGGATGGCGAGCACCGCGGCGAACGCCAGTGCGAGCAGCGCCAGCATCGGCGTCATGCGTCGTTGCGTGGCGGCCTTCACGGGGCGGCTCCCGCGACAGGCATGGTTCGCGACGGGCGCACGTAGCCGGTCAGCGTGAACTGCACTTCCAGCGGCGCCTGCGCGTTCTGCTGGGTGATCACCGGATTGCGGAAGATGCTGAGGTCGCCCACGAACAGGTACGGCGTGCCCTGCTCCAGGTCGTGCAGCACCGCACTGAGCGGTTCGATGTCGCAACGCAGGCTGATGCTTACGGCGGCCTTGCGATAGGGCTCGCCGTCTTCGGCGGGCGGCTCGGGCAGCGGCATTTTCTGGGTGACCTCGCAGCCGCCGTTGCGCGGGTGCGCGGCGGCCACGTCGACCACCCGCTGCATCAGCCCGGCACTGGCCGCATTGGGATCATCCTCGGGCAGGAACGCGCTGCTGGCGGCCTGGCCGGCGCCGAGCGCGGCGAGTCGCTTCTCCAGCGCAGGCTTCTGTGCGATCGCCGCAGCGTAGCGGCTCTGGGTGTCGCGCAGGTCGGCCATCTCGGCATCGATCTGCCGCAGCGGCGCCACGAACCACCAGTGCAGCAGCGCGAAGTACGCCAGCACCACCAGTAGCACCAGCAGGCCAATGGCGGCCAGCCGGCTGTCGCGCGGTTTCATCACCAGCCGCCTCATGGCGCGCTGCCCGACGGTGCGGGTGCCGTTGCAGCGGCCGGGGCCTGGGTGCGCACCTTGCCGACCATGTAGAAGCGCTCCTTGCCGGTGCCGGGGTCGGGCTGGATCGAGCCCTGGAAACCGACGTCGCGGATCAGTGGCGAGTCCTTCAACGCGTCCACCAGCTTGGCGGCCTGCACGCTCTGGCCCTGGAACCCGATCGCGCCGCTGGCATCGAGGCTGAAGCGCTCGAGCCACGCCGTGTCGGGCAGGCGTCGGGTCATGTCCAGCAACAGGGCGAGCACCGGGACGGAATCCTTTTTCTTCTGCGCCAGGAAACCCGCCGCGCCGGCGTTGTCCTGCAGCTGCTGGCGCAGCGCGGCGACCTGCTGCGCCTCGCCGCGCATGGCCTCGACCTGCGCCTGCATGGCGGCCAGCGCCAGCTGCCGGTTGTGCAGCCACTGGCCGAGCGCCAGCGCCGCCAGCACCACGCAGGCAGCGGCCAGCGCCAGGTTCAGCTGCCGCCGCGGATCCCGCCGGCGCGGGCGTTGCGCGGGCGGCAGCAGGTTGGCGCCGACGCGGCCGTCACCGGCGGCGAGGTCCACCGCGTCGACCTGCATGCGCAGCGCCGCCAGGCGCTCCAGCAGCGGGTCGAGCGTGCTGCGCGGCAGCGCGATCAGCTCCACGGCGAAGCGACCTTCGCCGGCGCCCTGCGCCAGCTCGCGCACGTCCACCACCACCTGCTCGGCGCGAAACGGCGTCTGGCGATCGATCTCGAACGTCACCACCTGGGCCAGGTTGTCCCGCGCCGCGAGCGGCAACGTGATGGTGCGTCGCAGCCCCGCCGACGCCGACAGGCACAGCGCAAGGCGCAGATCCTGCGGGTCCACGGCGGCCAGTGCCTGGCGCAGGGTCTGCTGCTGCAGCGCCGGATCGGCCGCATCGGGCCAGTGCGCCAGCGGCTCGGGCTGGCCGGCCGGGCGCAGCCACCAGTTGCCCTGGCGCAGCTCCAGCAGGTGCCAGCGGGTGCCGCCATCGAGCGCCTGCTGCATCGCTGCCGGCAGCAGCGCGCGCAGCTCGCCGCCCCACCACGCCAGGAACGACGGTAGCGGCGAGCTGCGCCACGCCCGCCGCAGACGATCCAGTAGCGGGCGCATCGACTGCGCTGTCGTGTTCATTGCCCGTCTCCCTCCTGCCAGCGCAGCACCGCGTAGGGCTGGGAACCGGCACGCATTCCGCGCAGGCGGATGGTGGTCCGCACGACGGCGCTGGTGCCGTCGGCCAGCGTGGCCTGCGAACGAATACTATGCGTCACCCCGCCACCGGACGCCATCGCCGTGGCCGGGTCCAGCGCCATGCGGGCCTGCTGCGCCTGGCGGATCGCGGTGGCGTCCATGCCGGGTATCGCCGCCAGCGCCAGCGGCGGCGCGGTGGCCGGGTTCGGCGCGTCCCGCCCGGACCAGAGCGTGACCTCCGGGGCAACCGTCCGGTAGATCCGCGCCGGCATGCCCAGCACCATGCGCAGCTCCTCGATGCTGGCGAACGGGCCGTGCCGCGGGCCATAGTCCAGCCCGGCCGAGGCATAGGCCGCATCGGCGGGATCGGGACCGACCGTGGTGCCGAAACTGCGCCACGCCACCACCCGATCGGTCAGCGCCCGCGCATCGGCGGCTTGCATGCCCGCGGCGGTGAACAAACCGACAAGCACCTCCGGCGCGGCCGCATTGAGGTCGACCTTGCCGCTTTCGTCGATCACCTCGACCTGCACCGTGGTATCGCCGAAGACGAAGCGGTAGGGGCGCCCGTCGGGGATCCAGCGCAGGGCTGTCTGCGGATCCTGCAACGCGTAGATCGCCCGCGCCACACCGGCTTCGGCGGCGTATTGCGCCTGGGTCCGCGCAAAGGCGTAGCGGGCCTGCAGCGCCTCGGTTCGCGCCATCACCGCATAGCCGCCCAGCAGCACCGCCAGCAGCGTGCAAGCCCACAGCACGACCAGCAACGCCACGCCGCGCTGGCGCCGGCGCAAAGGCATCGGGCGCCGGCTCACGGCATGCCCCCGAGTCCACGCAGGCGCTGCAGTGGCCCCTGCAGCATCAGGCCGCTGGATGGATCGATGCGCAGTGGCGCCTGCAACTGCGGCCACGGCGTGGTGCCCAGCGGCACCAGCTCGACGCGCACCAGTTGCGGCAGCAGGCGTCCATCCGGCCAGCGGTCCTGCCAGTCGCCCGGCTGGCCGCGCGCGTCCACGCCGCGGTACTGGAAGCTGCCGCTCTTGATGTGGTCCAGCAACAACTGCGGCTTGCCCAGCGCCTTGGCCGGCTTGCCGTCGGGGGGCAACATCGCCAGCTGCAGCTCCAGGCGCAGTTCGCCCTTGCCGGAATCCTTCAGCGACAGCGTGAGCAATTGCGGACCGAGCTTGTCCAGGTAACCGGGAAGCGGCGCGACAAAGCTCATCTCGCGCGCCGTGCCTTTGAAGAACACGCTGTCGCCATTGGCGTCGTGGCCGATCGGCGCAACCATCGTCTGCGCCAGTTCACGCCGCAGCAGCTGCTGCGCCGAGCGCACCTGATCGAGCCGCTCCACCGCCGCCGTGCCCGAACGCACGCTGTGCGCGGCGGTGCGCACGCCGGAGTAGACGCCCAGCAGCAGCAGGCTCAGTAGCACCAGTGCCGCCAGCACTTCCAGCAGGCTGAAACCGTCGGCGCGCTTCATGGCCCCACCCCGCCCGGCGCAGCGCCGGCGGGCGCGCTGGCCAGCCGCAGGGTACGGAAGTGCGCGCTGTAGTCGTGTCCGCCGCCTTGCCACATCACGTCCAGGTCGAGCTGGTACAGCTGCAGCGCGGCGTTCGGCGAAGGTTTGCCCGACGCGCTCCAGGGGGTCACCTGCAACTGCCAGTGGAACCTCTTGTCGAAGGCACCCGAGCGCGTGCCCGGACGCACCGGCTCGGTGACAAAAGCGCTGTCCAGCAGGCTGTGCGCCCACATGGCCGCCTCGCTTCGCTGGGCCGCCCGCTGGGTCAGCCCGATCGCACCGCCGGCAACCTTCATCAGCGCGGTGAAGGTGATCGCCAGCAGCAGCAGCGCAGCGATCACCTCGATCAGGCTGAAGCCGCGTTGCCCGCTGCGCGTCGCCGCGGCGAGACGCTGGACCCGGCCCCGGCTCATGGCTGCTCCACGCTTACCGCACCGGTGAGCCATGCCACGTTCACCCGCCACTGCCGCTTGCCTTGCTGCAGCGTGACGTGACCGCCGGTGGAGCTGCCGTCGGGGAAGAACCGGATGCGCCCGGTGGAGCGGTCGACCTGGTCCTCCTTCGCGCTGGTGATGCTGACGCTCATGCCACCGGGCAGCGCCACGCTGCGCCCGTCGGCGGCGCGGTAGGTGGCCGCGCGGGTGTCCACGTCGAAATGCGTTTCCGACTGCTGCACGATTGCCTTGGCACGGGTAGCTCGCAGCGCCGCGGCCAGCTCGCCGCTGGCGGCGCTGACCCGTGCGCTGCCCAGCCCCTGTGATACCGACACCGACACCGCCGCGGCCGCAATGCCGATCAGCAGGATCACCGCCAGCATCTCGAACAGGGTGAAACCGCCCGCGTGCCGGCCGCCTGCGCGACCGGCACGGACCGTGGCAGCGGCTTGCATGATGCACACCGTTACACCTCAGTACCCGCTGCGGGAGCCCATCACTCCCAGTT
The DNA here is from genome assembly GCF_035685805.1 of Dyella sp. GTDB lineage: Bacteria > Pseudomonadota > Gammaproteobacteria > Xanthomonadales > Rhodanobacteraceae > Dyella_A. Next base: position 20,226 of record NZ_DASSAB010000017.1, on the reverse strand, counting down.
GCCCGCGTCCTTGTTGAAGCCCTCGCCGCCGGGCTGGCCGTCCTGCCCGTAGAAGATCAGGTCGAAGCTGCCGTGCTCGCCGGGATACTTGTAGCCGAAGGCGTGGCCCCACGGGTCCTTCAGGTCGGACCCCTTGGCGTAGGGCCCCTGCCAGTTGGCTGCGTTGGCCGGCTTGCTGGCCAGATCCTGCAGCTGGCGCGGCGGCGTGCCGTTGTCGAGCGCGTAGTTCTCCACCTTCTGGCTGAGCGTGGTGAGCTGGGCCTTGCCCGCGCCGTACTTGCCCTTGTCCACGTTCTTGCCGACCTGGGTCACGACCACCGCGCCGATGATGCCGATCAGCACGATCACGGCGAGCATCTCGAGCAGGGTGAAACCGGCGCTGCGGCGCGGTGAGGGGAGCGATCGGGATTGCATGGGATGACCTCTTGTCGTACGGGAAACGGAACCGGGAGAACGCGATGCGCGGCTACTGGATGTTGCTGGTGAGGCTGAGCAGCGGCAGCAGGATCGCGGCCATGATGAAGGCCACCATCACCGTCATCACGATGGTCAGTGCCGGCACCAGCGCGGCGAGCAGGCGGTCGATCGCGCGGCGACTCTCCAGCTCGAAGGTGTCGGCCACCTTCAGCAGCATGGTGTCGAGCTGGCCGGCCTCTTCGCCCACCTGCACCATCTGCAGCGCGAGCCGCGGGAAACGCTGCGCCTGCGACAGCGCAAAACCGAGACCCGCGCCACCCTTGACCTGCTCGGCGGCGCTGGCGAGCGCAGCGTCGAGCGCACGATTGGCAGTGACCTGGCGGGCGATGGTGAGCGAGGACAGCAACGGCACGCCGTTCTTCAGCAGCGTGCCCAGCGTGCGGGCGATGCGTGCGGTTTCCACTTTCAGCAGCAGCGGACCGATCAGGCGCATGCCGAGCAGCTTCGCGTGCCATGCCAGCCGCGCGTCCGGGTCGCGCAGGCGCGCACGCCACAGCAACGCCCCGCCGACCAGCACCAGCGCGATCAGCCACCACCAGCCCTGGATCAGGTTGCCCAGCCCGAGCACCGCCTGGGTGATCAGCGGAATCGGCACCTGCATGTCCTGGAAGATCGGCACGAACTGCGGCACCACGTAGGCCAGCAGCAGCACCAGCGAGCCGAGCACGCCGACCAGCAGGAAGGCCGGATAGATCAGCGCATTGACGATGCTGCCGCGCAGCTGCTGGGCGCGCTCCAGATAATCGGCCAACCGGCGCAGCGTCTCCTCCAGCGAACCGCCCGCCTCGCCCGCGCGCACCAGCGACACGTAGAGCTTGGGGAACACGCCGTGCTCCTCGTCCAGCGCCTGCGACAGCGTGGTGCCACCGCGCACGCGGTCGCGCACGCGCTCGATCAGCTTCTTCGCCCGCTCGCCCTCGGGCAGCTCCAGCAGGATGCCGAGCGCCCGGTCCAGCGGCTGGCCGGCGCCCAGCAAGGTGGCGAGCTGGTGGGTGAACTGCGCGAGCTGGTCGCCGGTGAACGGGCCCCGCGCGAACAGCGCGGCCAGGCCGCTGCCGCCGTCGGCCGCGTCGGCCGCCTGCGCCTCCAGCGGCGTGTGGCCCTGGTCCTGCAGACGGGCGATCACGTCCTCGACCGATGCGGCCTCCATCTGACCCTGCAGCATGTCGCCAGCATCGCTGACGGCGCGATAGCGGAACTGCGCCACGTCAGCCTTCCTGCGTCACGCGCAGGACCTCCTCCAGCGTGGTCACGCCCGCCACCGCCTTGGCGACACCGTCCTCGTACATGGTGCGCATGCCCTCGGCACGCGCCACGCGCTCGATCTCGCCGGCGTCGGCGCGCTGCATGATCAGCCGGCGCAGCGGGTCCGTCATCACCAGGAATTCCATGATCGCGCGGCGGCCCCGGTAGCCGGTGGGGTTGGCAGCGCTCACGCCGGGTTTCCACAGGCGGATCGGGCGTTCGCTGGTGTATTTCTCCAGCTCGAACTCGGCGATCACCTCGGGCGAGGGCTCGTACGCAGTCGCGGTTTCCGGATCCAGCCGGCGCACCAGTCGCTGCGCGAGGATGCCGTTGACGGTGGAACCGAGCAGGTAATCTTCCACGCCCATGTCGAGCAGGCGGGTGACGCCGCCGGACGCCGAGTTAGTGTGCAGCGTGGACAGCACCAGGTGGCCGGTGAGCGCGGACTGGATCGCGATGCGGCAGGTTTCCAAATCGCGCATTTCGCCGATCATGATCACGTCCGGATCCTGGCGCATGATCGAGCGCAGCGCGCCGGCGAAGTCCAGCCCGATCTGCGGCTTCACCTGGATCTGGTTGATGCCCTCGAGCTGATACTCGACCGGATCCTCGACGGTGATGATCTTCACGTCAGGCGTGTTGATCTGCGACAGCGCGGTGTACAGCGTGGTGGTCTTGCCCGAGCCGGTGGGGCCGGTCACCAGCAGAATGCCGTGCGGCCGCTGCAGCACGTCGACGAAGCGCTGCTGGAAGTTGTCGGTGAAGCCGAGCGAGGCGAAATCGAACACCACCGACTCGCGGTCCAGGATGCGCATCACCACCGACTCGCCGAACGCGGTCGGCACAGTGGACACGCGCAGGTCCAGCTCCTTGCCCTGCACGCGCAGCTGGATGCGCCCGTCCTGCGGCAGCCGGCGCTCGGCGATGTTGAGTTTGGCCATGATCTTGACGCGCGAGATCACCGCCGCAGTCGAGCTCGATGGCGGCGCCTCCACTTCATGCAGCACGCCGTCGATGCGATAACGCACCTTCAGCCGGTTCTCGAACGGCTCGATGTGCACGTCCGACGCGCGCTGCTCGACCGCGCGCTGCAGGATCAGGTTGACCAGGCGGATCACCGGGGCCTCGGAGGCGAGGTCGCGCAGGTGCTCCACGTCTTCTTCTTCGGCGTTGCTGCCGTCCATGTTCTCCACGATCGAGCCCATCGCCGAACGGCCCTGGCCGTAGTAGCGCTCGATCAGGTCGTCGATCTCCGAGCGCAGGCCGATGTACAGCGACACCGGCTTGCCGGCAGCCAGCTGCACGGCGTCGAGCGGGTAAGGGTCGGCCGGGTCGGAGACGATCAGGGCCAGACCATCGTCACCGTGGCGCATGGGCACCACGTGCTGCTGCTTCAGAAACCGGATGGAGACGTCCAGCTCGGCCGGCGGAAGATCCGGCGCGTCGCGCGTGGATACCAGCGGCGCATTCAACAGTTCAGACCAGGCCAGCGCCAGGTCGCGTTCGGACACCAGGCCGAGACGGGCCATCAGGCCGGTGAGGGTGCCCTCGGGCGCCTCTTCGTGCAGCCGCCGCGCGCGGGCCAGGTCACCGTCCTTGAGCGAGCCGCGCGACACCAGCAGCGCGCAGACGGCCGCTTCGCGGTCGTGGATGTCGCCTTGTCCTGCTTCCGCCGTCGCGCTCACTACTGCCGACATACACCCACCCCGATTGACTCCATTGCGCCGATTGCGTGTCCGGTCGTTGCCCCCGCGCCAACCAAGGGCGGCATTGTTAGCACATTCGGCCTGTCGCGGCAGGCGATCGGCCGGACAGGGTTCACAAACGAGCAGGCCGATATCCTCACGGATACCGGCCTGCTGCCCGTATGGGCGTTACGGCGGCGGTTTACCAGCCGATGCCCAGACCCACGCCTGCGCTGCCCTGGCCGCCGCTCACCGCGCCACCAAAGGTGACATTGGCGTTAGGTGCCACCTGGCGCGAGTAGCCCACGGCCAGCGCGGCGCGCTCGCCGTAGCCGCCGACGCCCACGCCGAGACGGTTCGGCTGGTTGATGCCCTGCGTGCTGAAGGCCATCTGCGACATGGCCGCGCCCATCGCACCGACCTGGTCCAGCCGGCGATCGACGGTGCGGAAGCGATCGTTGACGTCGTTGCGGAAGCTGTTGAAGTCAGCCTGGCTCACGCCGGTGGAGAGGAACTTCTGGTCTGCATAGGCCTTGGCCGCGCTCAGCGTCTGCACGTCACCGGCATCGGCATACGTCTTGGCGGTGGCGAGCGCCTCGTCGACCTGGCCGACGTTGGCTGCATCCGTTGCCTGCGTGCCGGCCGCCACGTTGGTGATCTGGCGCTGGCTGGCTGCCGTACCCACGGACACGGTATTGGCACGATTGGCCACCGAGCCCTGGCCCAGGGCCACCGCGTTGGCCGCCGTCACCGACGCACCCTGGCCCACCGCCGTACCCGAGGGTGCGCTCACCGATGCACTCTCGCCCACCGCCACGGCGTTGGTCGCGTTGGCTGCGATGGTGCTGTTGGCACCCACGGCCGTGCTGCCGTCGGCGTTGACCTTCGCATTGCCACCGATGGCGGTGTCATTGGGACCGGCTGCATAACTGTCGCCGCCCACGGCAGTGCCGTGGTCACCATCGGCCTGGGCGTTGGAGCCGATCGCCACGGCCTTGCTGCCGGTGCCTACCGAGGCCGGATCGCTGCCATCACCTGCGCCGTCGATAGCAGCATATTCATTGGTGATCGCCGCGTCGGCGAGGGCATCCAGTTGTGCCTGGATGTCGTCGATCCGGATCCCGTACGCCGCCAGCTGATCCATGTTCACCGCGTCAGTGCCATCCACACCGGCGGCGACGTTGACGATCCGGCGCTCGAGGCCGACGTCGCCCACAGACACCGTGTTGGCCTGATCGGCGTAGGAGCCTGCGCCGAGAGCGACGCTGTAATCCGCGTCCGCTTGTGCGGCGTCACCCAGTGCCACTGAATCGGCACCATTGGTGGTCGCTCCCACGCCCGCAGCGAGGGAGAAATCGCCTACTGCGGTTGCGCTGTAGCCGAGCCCGGTGGAAAGGAAGCCGACCGCGACGCTGTAGCCACCCACGGCCGTGGCCGCCGTACCCAGCGTGCCGCTGTTGAAACCGATGGCCACCGACTGCTGGGTGGTCGCGCCGCCGTAACCATTGGAGTCCTGGCTGCCGATTCCCACGGCATAGCTGCCGTCCGCGGCGCTGTCGGCGCCGAGCGCGGTGGCACTGAGGCCGGTGGCAACGGCATTGGTGCCGAGCGCCGTGGCCGAATCCGCCCCGGAGTAGGCGGCGCCGCCCAGCGACGTGGCGCCTGCGCCGATCGAGAAAGCACCGTTGCCGACCGAGGTGGCGTTGTCGCCGATGCCCGCAGACTGGTAGCCGAGCGCCATGGCACCGCGCCCTTCGGCCGCAGCCACGGAACCGAGCGCAATGGCACCCTCACCGGTGGCTTCGGTCGCCAGGAAGCCGTTGTCCGGATCGGGATCGCCACCACCGATGGCGATGCTGCCGCGGTCGGACGCCTGCGCGTTGGCACCCAGCGCCACGCTGTTGTAGCCGTCGGCACCCGCGTTGTAGCCGCCCGCGAAGGCGTTGTCGCCGGTGGCGTAGGAGAGCGCGCCGACCGCAGCACTGTTGGCACCGTCCGCGCCCGCGCCTGCGCCGAAGGCGCTGGCGCCGATGCCGCTGGCTTCGGTGGCGTAGGCCACGCCGTCCACCGTGTACACGCCGCCCAGCGCGGTGGTGTAGTCGGCCAGCGCATTGCTGCCCTGGCCCAGCGCGAGCGCCTGCAAGCCAGTAGCCACCGCATTGGCCCCCAGCGCGGTGGCGCCGGTGCCGGTCACGGTCTGGTTGCTGCCGCACGACACGGTGTCATCATCGGTCGGGACGGTCTGCGAACCCGAAGCGAGTACGCAGGCGTCGGGCGCCTGCTGGGCGTGCAGGCCGCCGACCGGTGCGATGCCGAGCACGCTGCCGACGAGCACGGCGCCGACCGCCGCAGCAAGCCGCTGGCGACGCGGCCCCTTGCCGCCGGAGCGCGCCAGCTCGCTGGCCACCACGACCGCGCCAAGAGCGCGGTTCCACACCTTGCGATAGATCTTGTTCATGGAAAATTCCTCGCAGCCGACCGGCCCGTCGTCGACGGGCGGTCATTGAATGGGGTGGGTCGCCGGCCGAAGCCGGCGGACCTGATTGGCGGGAGCGCTTATCGCGCGGTCGTGCAGCTCACGCCGACGGCAGTGAACGCCGCGGTGACGTCGGCGACCGGATAGCTGCGGTCACTGGCCGCCGATTCCACGCCGCAAGCGCCGCTGTTGAAGGTCTCGTTCGGACCCCAGTACAGGGCGTTGGCATCGTGGAACACCTCGAACGCCTTGCGCGTATCCCAGCCGGCGGTCCTGGCCAGGGTGCAGAACGCGCGGTTGTAGACGCCGCTGGAGTAGTGCACGTCGATGCCGCTGTAGTACTGGGAAGCCGTGTCGATCGAGTACCCATCGTTGCTGGGCGTGCACATGTCGCGCAGCGCGGCCAGGCCCAGCAGCGGCACGGTGGCTGGCTTGACGATGTCGGCACCGGTCATGAAGTCATTGCTGCCGCGGTCGTAGAACTTCACTGCCTCGCCGGCCATGTCCGAGAACGCCTCGTTCATGCCGCCGGACTGCGCGGTGTATTCCAGCCCGGCATGCTGCTCGGTGAAACCGTGGCTGATCTCGTGCCCGGTGATGTCCAGCACCACGAACGGATAGAAATACTGATCGCCATCGCCGAACACCATTTCACGGCCGTCCCAGAACGCGTTCTCGTAGTTGGTGCCGTAGTGCACCCACATCGACAGCTGCATCGGGGTGCTGCCGTCGGTGGTCAGCGCGGGCTCCGCGAACCAGTCGCGATACATGTTCTGCACGACGCCACCGAAGTGATGGGCGTCGTTGATCGCCGAGTACGCCCCGTTGATGGCATCACCGCTGCTGACGTAACGCGAGGGGTCGCTGCCGACGCAGCCGAACGACCACTGCACCACGCGCTGGCCGCCGGCGAGGTTGTAGGTCGCGACGTCGCCGTTCTTGAGGTAGCAGGTGCTGCCCGACTTCTGCGCGTCGAGCTTCTCCAGCCCCGGGCCGGAGCCATCGTAGAAATACGCGCCCGTAAGCTCGTTGCCACCGGGACCCGTGGCCAGCACGTCCACCGGTGCGGTACTGCCGCCGGGCGGCAGGCGGCCGGTGGTGAGGCCTTCCCACTGGCGGATCACCGCGCCGGTGTTGGCATCGACGATCGCGGTCGGCCGCGACATGTGGCCCTTCACCGGCACCAGGTAGGAGGTGCGGTAGGCGAGCGTGACGGCGCCGCCGGCCTTGGGATAGACGAACAGCGTGGCCTCGCCATTGCGCACACCCGGCGTGGCGAGCTGGCCCATGTGTCGCTTCAGGGCGGCCTGCGCCTGCACTGCGGTGAGCCGCGGAGCGACCGAGGCGAGCTGCTTGCCCGGGTCGCGTTGCGCCTGGCCCTTGACCGCCAGCACGTTGCCGGCGCGATCGCGCTCCACCACCAGGTGGCTGCCGTACACGGGCACGCCCCGGAAAGTCTGCTGCTCGCGCGTTTTCACCGTCCCGCGATGGGTGGCGAGGGCCTCGCGCCGGATCAGGCTGGTATTGGCACCCAGGCCGAGGCGACTAGCCAGCGGCGCGGCCGACAGGCGGCCCAGGCGGCCGGCCTCGATATGGCTGATGCCGGCGGCGCCGGCAACGGACGTACCGGCCACGCCGAGCACGGCCAGCATGGCGCCAATGAGTTTCTTCTGAAGCATGGAAATGTCCCCCAACGGATTCGGAACCGGGCGCCCCGACCTTGGGCCGGGCACGCAACCGGAGCGTGCGGTCACTGCCTTCCCCCCCGGAGAGATAGTGACCGCGGTCACACTAGGGAGCACCGCCGCAAACGGTCAACGCGAAAGATGCCTATGGGGTAAAGCGGTGCGCGCGCGTTATGGCGTGTGCATCGCCACGCGCGCGGGAGCTTGCGACAATCCGGGTATTTGCCTGTCCCAGGAATCGCGATGCTGCTCGACATCGGCGCCAACCTCACCCACGAATCCTTCGCCCATGACTTCGACGCCGTGCTGGCGCGCGCGCAGGCACACGGCGTGGCGCGGATGGTGGTGACCGGCGCCAGTGGCCCTGCCAGCCGTGACGCGTTGGCCGTGGCGCAGGCCCATCCTGGCGTGCTCTACGCCACGGCCGGCGTGCATCCACATCATGCGGTGGACTACGACGACGCCACCGACGCGCTGCTGCGCGAGCTGGCCGTGCATCCGCAGGTGCGTGCGGTGGGCGAGACCGGCCTGGACTATCACCGCAACTACTCGCCGCCGGACGTGCAGCGCCAGGTGTTCGAGCGGCAATTGCGGATCGCCGCCGAACTGGGCAAGCCGTTGTTCCTGCACCAGCGGGACGCGCATGGGGACTTCCTTGCGCTGCTCAGGCGTTTCCGGGACAAGGTGCCGGCCGTGGTCGTGCACTGCTTTACCGATACCGCCGAGGCGCTGCGCGACTATCTCGCGCTGGACTGCCACATCGGTATCACCGGCTGGATCTGCGACGAGCGCCGCGGCACCCATCTGCGCGAACTGGTCAGGGACATTCCCGCGGACCGGCTGATGATCGAGACCGATGCGCCCTACCTGCTGCCGCGCACCGTGCGCCCGCTGCCTGCGCACCGCCGCAACGAGCCGATGTACCTGAGGCACATCGCCGAAGAAATAGCTCGTGATCGCGGTGAGTCCTTCGAGGCGCTCGCCGCGCACACCACGGCCACGGCAGAGAGGTTTTTCGGCCTGTCTCCGCAGTCTTAGCGACCGGCCGGCAAGACTACGCCAGGCGCGACAGGGCGACGTCAGCGCGCATCAGTAAAGCAAGGGCGGCGCGGCGCGCCTCCATCGACGCGGCGGGTTCGAGCGCGTCGCCCGGCGCTGCCGTGGCATGGTGCTGCGTCGCCGCGACCTGACAAGCAGCAGCCACGTGGCGGCTACGCATGTACCGCATCAGGCGGTGAGCACGCGGGTCTGCCCCGGCGGCAGTGCGTCCAGCGCGTGGTCGCCGATCCGTTCGCGAATCAGTCGCAAGGTGGGAAAGCCGACCGCCGCGGTCATCCGGCGCACCTGCCGGTTGCGGCCCTCGCGCAGCGTGAGGCGCAACCAGCTGGTCGGGATCGTCTGGCGAAAGCGCACCGGCGGATCGCGCGGCCACAGCCAGTCCGGTTCGCAAGCGTGCTCGGCACCGGCCGGCAGCGTGGGGCCATCCTTCAGCGCCACGCCGCGGCGCAGCGCGGCTATCGCCGCATCGGTGATCGCGCCATCCACCTGCACCAGGTAGGTCTTGGGCTGCTTGTGCCCAGGGTCGGTGAGCCGGTGCGCCAGGGCGCCGTCATCGGTGAGCAGCAGCAGTCCCTCGCTGTCCTGATCAAGACGGCCGGCGGCGTAGACGCCTTTCTGCGCAACGTAATCGGCCAAGGTGCGGCGGCCGGCCTGGTCGGTGAACTGGCACAGCACGCCATACGGCTTGTTCAACGCGATCAGCACGTCCCGCGGATCATTGCACCGACGACGACGCCGCCGGTGCATCCGGCTTCACGAAGCGCAGCGTCATGCGGTCGGACTCGCCGATGGCCTGGTACTTCGCCCGATCCACATCGCCCAGCGTGAGCGTCGGCGGCAACGTCCACACCCCCTCGGCGTAATCCTTGGTGTCGGCCGGATTGGCGTTGATTTCGCTCGTACCTTCCAGGGTGAAGCCGGCGTCGGTCGCGAGCTTCACCACGCTGGCGGTAGGCAGGTAACCGCTGGACTTGACCTTGGCCAGTGCGGTGCCGTCGGCGGCACGGTGGTCGACCACGCCGAGCACGCCGCCCGGGCGCAGCACGTTGTAGAAGGCCTTGAACATCGCCGGGGCGGTGTCGGCCATCACCCAGTTGTGCACGTTGCGGAACGTCAGCACCACATCGGCGCTGCCCGGGGCGCCGAGCACCGGAGCCTTCGGATCGAAGGTGACGATGGTGGCCCGGCCGTAGGCAGTCGCGTCGGCGGCGAAGCGGCGCTGCAGGCTGGTGCTTCCAGGCTTGCCCGGCGGCGGCGCGGCCACCGCGGCAACGTATTGGCCGTTGTCGCGCAGGAGCGGGGCCAGGATCGCGCTGTACCAGCCGCCGCCCGGGGTGATTTCCACCACCGTCTGGTCCGGCCGCACGCCCAGGAACTGCAGCGTCTGCTTGGGGTGGCGATAACGATCGCGCGCTCGCTCGACATCCGGACGCCAGCGGCCGGCAAGCACCCGATCGAGCTGGTCGGCGGTGAAGTCCTGCGCGCTGGTAGGCGGCACCAGCTGATCGGCCGGCTGATCCTGTGCCGATGCGCCGGCATCGGCCACCCCCTGCGCACTGGCCGGTGCGGCGAGCGCCACGGTGCATGCAGCGGCGGCCAGCCAGCTGCCCGGGAAACGTGATGTCATGGATGGCTCCGTGTTGAATGACGCCGGTAGCGTCTACCCCGCCGCGCACGCTGCCGGCGCCAGGGTGACGACAATGTGCAGATACGTGCCGTTGCCAGGCTCGGACGCGGGCACATGCGCCGGACCGGCGCCGAAACCCGCTCGGCGGATTCTAGCGAGGAACCACCTTGCCCGCGCGACGCCCGCAGCCGCGCAGGCCGGGCGGTTGATTAGTACTTGATCACGGAGCGGATCACCTTGCCCTGGTGCATCAGGTCGAAAGCGCGGTTGATGTCCTCCAGCGGCATCACTTCGGTGATCATCTCGTCGATCTTGATCTCGCCCTGCATGTAGCGCTCGACGTAACCCGGCAGCTGGCTGCGGCCCTTCACCCCGCCGAAGGCCGAACCGCGCCACACGCGGCCGGTGACCAGCTGGAACGGACGGGTGGAGATCTCCTGTCCCGCGCCGGCCACGCCGATGATGACCGACTCGCCCCAGCCCTTGTGGCAGCACTCCAGCGCCGAGCGCATCACGTGGACGTTGCCGATGCACTCGAACGAGTAGTCGACGCCGCCGTTGGTCATGTCGACGATGACCTGCTGGATCGGGGTGTCCGGGTAGTCCTTCGGGTTGACGAAGTCGGTTGCGCCCAGCGCCTTGGCCATTTCCCACTTGGACGGGTTCAGATCCACGCAGATGATCCGCGCCGCCTTGGCCATCACCGCGCCCTGCACCACCGACAGGCCGATGCCGCCCATGCCGAACACGGCCACGCTGGAGCCGGGCGTCACCTTGGCCGTGTTGAGCACGGCGCCGATGCCGGTGGTGATGCCACAGCCGAGCAGGCACACCTTGTCCAGCGGCGCGGCGGGATTGATCTTGGCCAGCGAGATCTCCGGCAGCACGGTGTACTCGGAGAACGTGCTGGTGCCCATGTAGTGCAGGATGGTCTTGCCGTCGACCGAGAAGCGCGAGGTGCCGTCCGGCATCAGGCCCTTGCCCTGGGTCACGCGGATCTTCTGGCACAGGTTGGTCTTGCCCGAGCGGCAGTACTCGCACTCGCCGCACTCGGGCGTGTACAGCGGGATCACGTGATCGCCCACCTTAAGCGAGGTGACGCCCTCGCCCACTTCCTCGACGATGCCGCCGCCCTCGTGGCCCAGGATCACCGGGAACGCGCCCTCGGGATCGTCGCCGGACAAGGTGTAGGCATCGGTGTGGCACACGCCGGTGGCGACGATGCGCACCAGCACCTCGCCGGCCTTCGGTCCCTGCACGTCGACCTGTTCGATGCTCAGCGGCTTGCCTGCTTCCCAGGCGACGGCGGCGCGTGACTTCATGGGGATGTTTCCTCGGAGTGGGGTAAATGCGGGGCCGGCCGATGTCGCGGGACGAGCCGCGCGGCGCGGCCTGGAAGTCTAGCAAGCCGTCTGCGCCCCACGCGGCGTTGCGACCATCGACCTTGGTCAGGGCCGGGCTGCGCTTGATCGACCGCGCCCGGCACCCACGTACAGAGATTGCCATCCTGACGAGAGAGGTCTGCCATGCAGCGACGCACCCTGGGTCGTTCCCCACTCCAAGTCGCCCCGCTCGCCTTCGGCGGCAACGTCTTCGGCTGGAGCGTCGACGAGGCGCGCTCGTTCGAGCTGCTCGATGCTTTCGTCGATGCCGGCTTCAACCTCATCGACACCGCCGACATGTATTCCTCGTGGGCGCCGGGCAACCGGGGCGGCGAATCGGAGACGATCATCGGCAAGTGGCTCAAGCGCAGCGGCAAGCGCGAGCAGGTGGTGATCGCCACCAAGGTGGCCAAATGGAGCGAACAGCCGGGGCTGTCGCCGGTGAACATCCAGCAGGCGGTGGAGGGGTCGCTCAAGCGCCTGCAGGTGGACTGCATCGACCTGTACCAGGCGCACGAGGACGATGCCAGCGTGCCGCTGGCCGATACGCTGGGCGCATTCGCGCGGCTGATCGAACAGGGCAAGGTACGCACGATCGGCACCTCCAACTATTCGGCCGACCGCCTGGCTGAAGCGCTGGCGGTGTCGCGCGAGCATGGCCTGCCGCGTTACGAAAGCCTGCAGCCGGAATACAACCTTGCCGACCGTGCCGGCTACGAAACCGCGCTGGAACCGCTGGTGCAACGCGAACAGCTCGGCGTGATCAGTTACTTCTCGCTCGCAAGCGGCTTTCTCAGCGGCAAGTACCGCGGCGAGGCCGACCTTGCCAAGAGCACGGCGCGCGGCGGCGCGGTGAAGAAATACCTCACGCCGCGCGGCCTGAAGCTCCTCGACTCGCTCGATGCTGCCGCAAGCGCCCACGGCGCCACGCCGGCGCAGGTGGCGCTGGCCTGGCTGATGGCCCGTCCCGGCATCACCGCGCCAATCGCCAGCGCCACCAGCGTGGAACAGCTGCACGAACTGCTCGGTGCAGCGCAGCTGGTGCTGTCGCCGCAAGAGATCGCGGCACTGGACCGCGCCAGCGCCTAGCTCCCGCCTCAGCGCCCCGGCGGCGCTGTCGCGGCGGTCGACGCCGCGGGGGCCATGCCGCCGGTGTCGGCATCATCCGGCGCCGGCACCTCGTCGGGCGCGGTCACGGTGTAGCCGCGTGCACGCAAGCCCGGCAGCGCACTCTGCGGCCCGATCAACGCCTCCAGCGGCAGCACGGCGAAGCTTTGTGCATGGTCGAGCAGTGCCTTGTCCGCCGCGGACAGCCAGGTGTCACGCACCCGCGCGGGGAGATCGGCCAGCCCCAGCTGGCGCGCGAAGCCGGCTTCGGTGATCGCCTCCAGGCAAGCCTGCCGCGCACCATCGGCCGGCAACGCGCGCAGCGCGTCGAGGTCGCCGGTGGCCCACGCGTTGGCCCGTGCGCGGATCAGCGGCAGCTCGGTTTCCAGGCCGCTCACCGCGCGGTGGAAGCATTCCAGATCGTTCGGACCGCTGCGGGTGAACGCCTTGATTGCGCCGCGCAGATCGTCCACCTTCAGGTGGTAGGTCACGTTGATCAGCGGTATGTCGTGGCGGCGGGCCAGGTCGCGTACGGTGTCGGTGACGCTGGCCTTGCTGTCCAGGTCGCTCTTCTTCAGCGCTTTGCGGTACAGCTCCAGGGCGGCGAACAGCGGCCGCCAGCGCTCGACGCCGCCGTCGCGGCCGATGTACTTCGCCTTCAGCACCTGCCAGCGGGCGTAGTCGTCGGCACTGACCAGATCGACCAGCCGTGCGCCGTCCGGATTCTTCCGCGCCTTGAGCAGCGACGGCAGCAGGAACAACTTGCCGAAGAAGCCCACCTCGGTATCGAGCTTCGCCCCCGGCGAGCCCAGCACCACCTGCGAGTCCGCGATGGCCTGTTCAACGTCCGCCGTCTGCCACTGCATCTTCTCCGGCAGCGGCGAGAGCGTGGCAAGGATCCACAGCACGTGACCGCCCCGCCGCACCTGCCACAGGCCCGGGCCGGGCTGCACTCCGTTCACCGTCACCGCGTCCAGTTCGGTCACGCTGCCCGCCGGTACCGGCGCTGTCTGCGCGCGCGCGAGCAGCGGAACCAGCAGCAACGTGGCGAGTGCGAGCGCGCGAATGGGAGTGGGCATCAGATGTCCTTTCAGGTCGCAACCCGCGCTGGCGACGGGAACAGCTCCGACCGCCGCGCGATACGCAGGTTCCGCTGGGCCGACGATCCGCATCCCGGCTCCGGCCTTACCCCATGAAAAAGGGAGCGCCCGCAGGCGCTCCCTTTTGCTGGCCCTTTTCCGAGCTCAGCCCAGCGCGGCCAACGCCTCGTTGAAGGTGCGGCTGGGGCGCATTGCCTCGCGCACGCGCGCCAGATCCGGGTGGTAGTAGCCGCCTATATCCACCGGCTTGCCCTGGGCAGCGTTGAGCTCGGCGATGATGGTCGCCTCCCGCTCCACCAGCGCCCGGGCCAGCGGCGCGAAAGTGGCCTTGAGCGCGGCATCCTCGTCCTGCCCGGCCAGTGCCTGCGCCCAGTACTGGGCCAGATAGAAATGGGTGCCGCGGTTGTCGAGCTGCCCCACTTTGCGGGCCGGCGAGCGGTTGTGGTCCAGGATCTGGCTGTTGGCACGGTCCAGCGCGTCGGCCAGCACCTTGGCGCGGGCGTTGCCCGTGGCTTCGCCGACGAACTCCAGCGACGCCTGCAGCGCGAGGAACTCGCCCAGCGAATCCCAGCGCAAGTAATCCTCCTCGACGAACTGCTGCACGTGCTTGGGCGCCGAGCCGCCCGCGCCGGTCTCGAACAGGCCGCCGCCGGCCATCAGCGGCACGATGGAGAGCATCTTGGCGCTGGTGCCGAGCTCCATGATCGGGAACAGGTCGGTGAGGTAGTCGCGCAGCACGTTGCCGGTGACCGAGATGGTGTCCTCGCCCTTGCGGATGCGCGCGAGCGACAGCGCCATGGCGTCCACCGGCGACAGGATGCGGATGTCGAGACCGGCGGTGTCGTGATCCTTCAGATAGCGCTCGACCTTGGCGATCACCTGCGCATCGTGCGCGCGGTCGGCGTCCAGCCAGAACACCGCCGGCGTGTTCGACAGCCGGGCGCGGCTGACCGCGAGCTTGACCCAGTCCTGGATCGGCGCGTCTTTGGTCTGGCACATGCGCCAGATGTCGCCCGCCTCCACCGCGTGCTCGAACACCACGCGGCCGTCAGCGTCGGTGACGCGCACGGTGCCGGCGGTGGCGATCTGGAAGGTCTTGTCGTGCGAGCCGTACTCCTCGGCCTTCTGCGCCATCAGGCCCACGTTGGGCACCGAGCCCATGGTGGCCGGATCGAACGCGCCGTGTGCGCGGCAATCGTCCAGCACTGCCTGGTAGATGCCGGCGTAGCTGCGGTCGGGAATCAGCGCCACGGTGTCCTGCAGTTCGCCCTTGGCGTTCCACATCTTGCCGGAGTCGCGGATCATCGCGGGCATCGAGGCGTCGACAATCACGTCCGACGGCACGTGCAGGTTGGTGATGCCCTTGTCGGAGTTCACCATGGCCAGCGCCGGGCGCCGGGCGTACTCGTCGGCGAGATCGGCCTTGATCGCGGCTTGCTGATCTTCCGGCAGCGATCCCAGGCGCGCATAGAGATCGCCGATGCCGTTGTTGCGGTCAAAGCCGATCTGC
This sequence comes from Dyella sp., assembly GCF_035685805.1. Classification (GTDB taxonomy): domain Bacteria; phylum Pseudomonadota; class Gammaproteobacteria; order Xanthomonadales; family Rhodanobacteraceae; genus Dyella_A. The sequence continues at coordinate 4,873 of NZ_DASSAB010000017.1, read as the reverse complement.
TCCAGCTCGGCGGCATGCCTGGCCAGCACGTCCTTGTAGAACTCGCCCACCACCACACCGAACATGATCGGGTCGGAGACCTTCATCATGGTCGCCTTCAGGTGCAGCGAGAACAGCACGCCCTCGTCCTTCACCCGCGCAATCTCGGCCTGGACGAAACGCGCCAGTGCAGCGCGGCTCATCACCGCCGCGTCGACGATCTCGCCGGCCTTCACCGCGACCTTTTCCTTCAGCACGCTGACCGCGCCGTCGGCGCCGTGCAGCTCGATCTTCAGCACGCCGGCCTTGTCCAGCGTGGCGGACTTCTCGCTGCCGTAGAAATCGCCGCCGTCCATGTGCGCCACGCGACTCTTCGACTCCTTGCTCCAGGCGCCCATCTTGTGCGGGTGCTTGCGGGCGTAGCTCTTCACCGAAGGCGGCGCGCGGCGGTCGGAATTACCCTCGCGCAGCACCGGGTTGACGGCGCTGCCCTTGACCTTGTCGTAGCGCGCGCGGATGTTCCACAGTTCGACGTCGCCGTGCGGCTCGTCCGGGTACTCCGGCAGCGCGTAGCCCTGCGCCTGCAACTCCTTGATCGCGGCCTTCAGCTGCGGCACCGAGGCGCTGATATTGGGCAACTTGATGATGTTGGCCGCGGGCGTGGTGGCCAGGTCGCCGAGCTCGGCCAGATCGTCGGCAATGCGCTGGTCCTCCCGCAGCGACTCGGGGAACTGCGCCAGGATCCGCCCCGCCAGCGATATGTCGCGCGTCTCCACGGCAATGCCTGCCGTTGCGGCGAAAGCCTGCACGACCGGCAGCAGCGACTGCGTGGCCAGGAATGGCGCTTCGTCGGTGAGCGTGTAGATGATCTTGGGGGTATCGGACATGGGGCTGGAAACCTGCGCAGTGGTGGTGGGTGGCGTGGGTCAGCCGCAAACCATGGAGGCTGGGCTGCGGTTACGCAAGTCTGGCCGGCCCTGCCGCCGGTCAGCCTCCGGATCATCGGTGTGGTGACGCGAAGCCGCTCGGCACCGGCGCGGCGCCGTTGCTGCGGCGCAGCAGGTAACGACACCCGTCATCGCACTGCCATCGGGTGATGCGACCTATGTCGAGTGGCACGGCCCGGGGGGCGACGCCATGATCCGGATGCTGCGCGTCCCTGTCGGGAATCCGGGCGCGCACACCCATTTTTCCACCAAGCAGGGGAGAAGCTTATGGCCAGTGTGCCGGCGGCAGGCGAGACCACGGGCCGGGGGGGCTCGGCGGGATTCTTGGCAAGGGAAAGCACCATTGCGGGGCCGAACTACAACCGATGGTGGGTGGTGCCGGCGGCGCTGGCGATCCACCTGTGCATCGGCATGGCGTACGGCTTCTCGGTGTTCTGGCTGCCGATGAGCAAGTTGCTCACCGAAGCCGACCCGGCCATGTGCTCCAGCCTGAGCTTCATGGGCGCGCTCACCACCACCAGTTGCAACTGGACGGTGCCGCAGGTGACGCACATCTTCGAGACCTTCATCGCCATGCTCGGCATCTCCGCCGCGCTCTGGGGCGGCTGGCTTGAACACGCCGGTCCGCGCAAGGCCGGCGTGATCGCAGCCATCTGCTGGGGCGGCGGTCTGGTGGTGGGCGGCATCGGTGTGTCGATGCATCAGCTGTGGCTGGTCTACCTCGGCTGCGGCGTGCTCGGCGGCGTCGGCCAGGGCCTGGGCTACATCACCCCGGTGTCGACGCTGATCAAGTGGTTCCCGGACCGTCGCGGCATGGCGACCGGCTTCGCCATCATGGGTTACGGCGGTGGCGCCATGGTGGGCGCTCCGCTGGCCGTGGCGCTGATGAAGCATTTCTCGGCCGGCGGTGGCCAGGGCGTGGCCTCCACGCTGATGGTGATGGGCGTGCTGTACGTCATCATCATGGCGTTGGGCGCGATGGGTTTCCGCGTGGCCCCCACGGGCTGGAAGCCGGCCGGCTGGGTGCCCAAGGCGTCCAACGACAGCGCCATGATCACCAAGCGCCACGTGCACCTGAACCGGGCGTGGAAGACCCCGCAGTTCTGGCTGGTGTGGGGCGTGCTGTTCCTCAACGTGACGGCCGGCATCGCGGTGATCTCGATGGCCAGCCCGATGCTGCAGGACGTGTTCGGCGGCAAGCTCGCCGGCCTGACCGAGGCGGCGGCGGACCTCACGCCGGCGCAGAAGGCGGCGGTGGTGGCAGCGGCAGCCGGCCTGGTCGGCCTGATCAGCCTGTTCAACAGCCTCGGCCGCCTGTTCTGGGCCTCGCTGTCGGACAAGATCGGCCGCAAGAACACCTACTTCACGTTCTTCATCCTCGGCATCATCGTGTACTGCCTGCTGCCGACCTGGGGTCATCTGGGCATGGCCGGCCTGTTCGTCATCTCGATTTGCGTGATCCTGAGCATGTACGGCGGTGGTTTTGCCACGGTGCCGGCCTATCTGGCGGACCTGTTCGGTACCCAGATGGTGGGCGCGATCCACGGCCGGCTGCTCACGGCATGGTCGGCGGCCGGCATTTTCGGCCCGTTCCTGATCGCCGCGATCCGCCAGGCCCAGCTCGATGCCGGCGTGGCCAAGACGCTGGTGTACGACCGCACGCTGTACATCATGGCCGGCCTGCTGTTCGTCGGCCTGATCTGCAACCTGCTGGTGCGGCCGGTCAAGGAATCGGTGTTCATGACCGAGGACGAGCTCGCCCGCGAGCGCTCCCTGCAGCACGAGGCGACCGGCAGCAGCGGCAATGCCGAGACGGCGGCACGCGGTGACTTCGGTGTCGCAGGCGTGATCTTCTGGCTGGCGGTAGGTGTACCGTTCCTGATCGGTCTGTACATCGCTCTGGCCAAGGCAGCTGCCCTGTTCTGAAAGGCTTGATTCCCATGAAGCACGCGGCACGCGCGGATTCCGGTCCGCAGGAAAACACCAAGTGGCTCTCGCCACAGAGTCACGCCGCGGTACTTGAAGTGACGGCCCGGCTGAAGGATCAGCCGGGCGCCCTGCTGCCGATCCTGCACGGTGTGCAGGAGGCGCTGGGCCACGTACCGGAGGGCGCCATTCCACTGATCGCCCGCGAGCTCAACCTCTCGCGGGCGGACGTGCACGGAGTGGTCAGCTTCTATCATTTCTTTCGCACGCAGCCCGGCGGGCGTCAGGTGCTGTACCTGTGCCGTGCCGAGTCGTGCCAGGCGATGGGCGCGGCTGCGCTCGAGACGCATGTTAAACAGCGCCTCGGCATCGATTTCCACGAAACCACGCCCGACGGTGCGGTGACGCTGGAGCCGGTCTACTGCCTGGGCAACTGTGCCTGCTCGCCGGCGATGCTGGTGGACGAGGAACTGCACGGCCGGGTCACCCCCGAGCGGTTCGATGCCTGGCTGAAGACGGCCCGGGAGGCCACATGAGTTTTACCGTCTACGTTCCGCGCGACGCCGGCGCTCTCTCGCTGGGCGCCGAGGCCACGGCGGCGGCCATTGCCGCCGAGGCCGGCCGTCGCGGGCTCGATGTCACCATGGTGCGCAACGGCTCGCGCGGCCTGTATTGGCTTGAGCCGATGGTGGAGGTGGTCACCGACGCCGGCCGCGTGGCTTATGGGCCGGTGCAGGCCGAGGACGTGGCCAGCCTGTTCGACGCCGACTTCCTGCACGGCGGCGCGCATGCCCTGGGCCATGGCCCCACCGAGCAGATCCCGTACCTGGCCAGGCAGGAGCGGCTGACCTTCGCCCGCGTCGGCATCGTCGATCCTCGCAGCCTGTCGGACTACTGCGACCACGGCGGCTACCGCGGGCTGGACAACGCACTGCGCATGGCGCCGGCAGAGATCGTGCAGGCGGTGACCGACTCCGGCCTGCGCGGCCGTGGCGGTGCGGCGTTCCCCGCCGGCATCAAGTGGAAGACCTGCCACGACGCACCGGCTGACCAGAAGTACATCGTGGCCAACGCCGACGAGGGCGACTCGGGCACCTTCGCCGACCGCATGGTGATGGAGGGTGACCCGTTCGTGCTGATCGAGGGCATGACGATTGCCGGCCTCGCCGTGGGCGCCACGCAGGGCTACATCTATCTGCGCTGCGAGTACCCGCACGCCCGCGACGCGCTGAACGCGGCGATCGCCGCGGCGCAGGCCGGCGGCTACCTCGGCAACGACATCCGCGGCAGCGGCAGGAGCTTCCATCTGGAAGTCCGCATGGCAGCTGGCGCCTACATCTGCGGCGAGGAAACCTCGCTGCTCGAGTCGCTGGAGGGCAAGCGCGGCCAGGTGCGCTTCAAGCCGCCGCTGCCGGCGATCGAGGGCCTGTTCGGCAAGCCCACGGTAATCAACAACGTGGTCACGCTGGCGTCGGTACCGATCATCCTGGACAAGGGCGGCGCCTTCTATCGCGACTTCGGCATGGGCCGCTCGCGCGGCACGCTGCCGTTCCAGCTGGCCGGCAATCTCAAGCATGCCGGGCTGGTGGAGAAGGCGTTCGGCGTGACCCTGCAGGAGCTGCTGGTGGATTTCGGCGGCGGCAGCGTCAGCGGGCGCCCGCTCAAGACCGTGCAGCTCGGTGGCCCGCTGGGCGCCTATATTCCGCCATCGCGCTTCGACACGCCGATGGATTACGAGGCGTTCGCCGCCATCGGCGGCATGGTCGGCCACGGCGGCCTGGTGGCGTTCGACGACAGCGTGGACATGGCTGCCCAGGCCCGCTACGCCATGGAGTTCTGCGCGATTGAGTCGTGCGGCAAATGCACGCCTTGCCGCATCGGCTCCACCCGCGGCGTGGAGGTGATCGACAGGATCGTCGCCGGCGAGCGGCGGGCCGAGAACCTGGAGCTGCTGAACGACCTCTGTGATACGATGAAGGTCGGATCGCTCTGCGCCCTCGGCGGCCTGACGCCCCTGCCGG
>NZ_DASSAB010000016.1:0-52505 GCF_035685805.1 Dyella sp. | reverse complement strand
ACGGCCAGCGCGCCCGGCGCAAATCCCGTCCCGACGGGAGCGGCGTTGACGCGGCCTCAGGCGTCTGCAGGGGGCGGCGTGCTGGACATCAGCACGCGGTTGCCGCCGCGGCGCTTGGTGGCGTACATCGCATCGTCGGCCAGCTTGAGCAGGTCATCTTCGTTTTCACCATGGTCCGGATACAGCGCGATACCGACGCTGGCCGACACCATGGCCGGGCGGCCAGCGAGCTCGAACACCTGGTGCAGCTCGCGGCGGATCTTCTCGGCTACCGCCATGGCGTCTTCCGGCTTGACGATGCGCGGCAGCAGCACGGCGAACTCGTCGCCTCCCAGCCGGCCCACCGTATCCGATTCGCGTACGCAACCGCCCAGTCGCCGAGCGACCTCGCGCAGCAGGAGGTCACCCGCCGCATGGCCGAGCTGGTCGTTGATCTCCTTGAAACGATCCAGGTCCAGGTACAGCACCGCCAGGCGCTCCAGTTCGCGGCGGGCGCGGGCCAGCGCGTTCTGCAGCCGGTCGCGGAACAGCGCCCGGTTGGGCAGGTCGGTGAGGTGGTCGTAGCGGGCCATGTGGGTCAGGCGCGCCTCGATCTGCTTGCGCTCGATCGCCGCCGCCACCTGGGTGGACACGAACTGCAGCAGCTGCTGATCGGCCTCGCTGTAGCGCACGTCGCCGGTGTAGCTCTGCACCACCAGCGCGCCGATCACCCCGCGCTGGCCGGTCAGCGGTACGCCGAGCCATGCCAGCGGCTCGCTGCCGATGATGGCGGCAATGGACGCCACAGCGGGCTGCGGGTCGTCCGAGCGCAGCAGCAGCGGTTGGCCGGTGCGAATGACTTCGCCGCTGAGCGTGCCGCTGTCCAGCGGCCGCGGCGCCGGCGTCGCGTCGTGGGCGTCGACGAAATAGGGAAAGCTCAGCTCGTCGCGCTCGGCATCGTGCAGGGCGACGAAGAAATTCCGCGCCGGCAGCAGCCCGCCGATGATGCCGTGGATGCGCTCGAACAGCGCCAGCAGGTCGGCGGCCGTATGGGCGGCTTCTGAAATGGCATACAGCGCGGCCTGCAGCGACTCGGCCCGCTTGCGTCCGGTGATGTCACGCGCCACGGCCACGCGCACGCCGTCGCCTGGCGACCAGCGAGCGGTCCACATCAGGTCGACCAGGCTGCCGTCCTTGCGCACGTACACGTTCTCGAAATACGCCGGAGCGGCGTCTTCCATCACCTGCTGCGCGTGCTCCAGGGTGCGCTCGCGGTGGTCCGGGTGCATGAATTCGGACATCTTGCGGCCGATCATTTCCTCCGGGGTGTAGCCGAAGATGCGCGTGCTCGCGGCGCTGACGTAGACGATCTCGGTGTCGGCGCGCACCACGCAGATCACGTCGACCAGCATGTCGATCACGTTTTCCAGCGGGAGTGCGTACGGGCGGGAGCTCATCGGGGCGGGGCGGCATTCCAGGAGAGACGCCCGGAAGCAAGCACGTTCCGTGCCGCATGGAGGATTTTCGCGAGCCGGAGGCTCACGGCGCCGTGGGGAGCGTAGCGGACACGCGCTGCAGCACGGCGCTGATTGCGGCGTTCCAGAGTGTCCAGTTGTGATGCCCCGGGAGCATCAACACGTGCCCCGGCGGCAGTTGGGAACTCATCAGCTCGATCGGCGCGCGGAACCGCTCGCTGTCGCCGTAGGCCAGCCAGATGGTGGCAGTGCGCCGGGGCCGCTCCGACCAGCCCTGCAGGGAACGCCACAGCTCGCGCTGGAAGGTGTCGGCATTGATCGGCTGGACCGGCCCCGGGTTCCAGCTGGCCAGGCCGCCCGCGGCGCGGATTTCGTCATGAATGGCGTCGTCGCCGAGATAGGGCGAAAACAGCAGCATGCCGTCGACCACGTCCGGGTGCGCCTGGTCGTACAGCAGCGCGCCCAGCCCGCCCAGCGAGATGCCGGCAAGCCAGATCTGCTGGTAGCGCCCGCTGCGCCGTGCCGGCTCGATGATCTCGCCATGCAGCCGGCGGATCGCCTGGTCCTGCCGGTAGTAGGGCATGGTCAGACCCGTCAGCAGCACGTCGGTATCCGGCCACGCCTGCTGGATGCGCGCGGCGACGCCGGTGGCGGTGAGCGACGCGAGGCTGTCGCCGCGTCCGGGCAGCATCACCAGCAGCCGACGCGCAGGTTGTGCCGCCGGCACCAGGGTGGTCGGTATCGGCTGGCGCGGATCGCCGCCGGCGGCACAGCCGGCCAGCCACAGCGAGACCAGCAGCATCACGAGCGCGAAGGGGCGGTGGAACCGGTGCATTGCGAGGTCCTTGCCGGGTATGCCGGCGGATGAGGTGAGACAGGCCGGAGCAACCGGCCGCGAACGACGCGGGAGCGGCCGGGATGATCAGGCGCGGCGCTCGTCCAGTGGCAGCCCGCGCGGGTAGTCGGACTGCTGCAGCCAGCCCACGAAATCACTCGCGGCCAGCGGCGGGCAGATCAGGTAACCCTGCAGTGCGTCGCAGCCCAGCGCCTGCAGCGTGGCACGCTGGCTCTCGCTCTCCACGCCCTCGGCCACGGTAGTCATGCCGAGGCGACGACCGACGTCGACGATGAACGACGCCAGCGGGCTGGCGGCCTCCGGGCGCAGGCCGCAAATGAATGAGCGGTCGATCTTCAGCTCGTGCAGCGGCAACTGGCTGAGGTAGCTGAGCGAGGAGTAGCCGGTGCCAAAGTCGTCCAGCGAGAGCCGGAAGCCGATCCCGGCCAGCGCATACATGGTTTGCAGCGCCGCGTCGAAACCCTGCAGCAGCGCGCTCTCGGTGAGCTCGAGCGTGATCCGGCCCGGTTCCACGCCGGCGTCGCGCACCTGCTTTTCCACCTGCGCCACGAAGTCCGGGTGCGCCAGCTGCCAAGGGCTGACGTTGACGGCCAGGTGCTCGCCGAAGTCGATCCGCTGGGCGTCCCACTCGCGGATCCGCTCGCACGCCTGGCTGATCACCCAGGCGCCCAGAACATGGATCAACCCGGTCTCCTCGGCGATCGGGATGAACACCGCCGGCGACACATCGCCCAGTTGCGGGTGGCGCCAGCGCAGCAGCGCCTCGGCGCCGAGCAGGCGGCCCTCGATGCTCAGCTGCGGCTGGAAATACAGCTGGAACGAGGGCGCGCTGCCAAGGCTCTCGACTGCCGCGCGCAGGCCCCGCTCGAGTTCCATGCGCTGGTCGGCAACCTCCTGCATCTCCGGCTCGAACACACGCACACTGTTGCGGCCTGCGGCCTTGGCCCGGTACAGGGCAATATCGGCGTGACGGATGATGTCGGCAGGGCGGGCGCTGGCACCCATGAACAGCGAGATGCCCACGCTGGTGCCCACGGCCAGTACCCGACTCTCGACCATGATCGGTGCGGCCAGCCTGGTGCGCAGGTCGTGAGCCACGTGCTGGGCGTAGGCCGAACCTTCCTCGGCGCTGGCGGCCAGGGTGTCGAGCAGCACGATGAACTCGTCGCCGCCCAGGCGCCCCACCACCGACTCCGGCGGGCTGCCCGACACCAGCCGGTCGGCCACCGCCTCCAGCACCCGGTCACCGATCGGGTGACCCAATGCGTCATTGATGGTCTTGAAGTTGTCCAGATCGATCACCAGCGCGGCGCGGCAGCGCGGGCGAAACGGCTCGGCCGTGAGTTCGGCCAGGCGCTCGAGCACGCGCAGGCGGTTCGGCAGGCCGGTGAGGGTGTCGTGGTACGCGACGTGGCGAAGGTTCATCTCCGCCTGCTCGCGGGTCTCGGCCTCGGCGCGCAGGCGGCGCGTGGTCTGCTCCAGTTGCAGCGTGCGCTGGTGCAGCTGGTCGGCCATGGTCAGGCCCATCAGCAGCACGAACGGCAGAAACGAGAAGGCGTCCAGGTAGGGGTAGGGCTGGTTCATCAGGTCGATCACCAGATCGCCCCACAGCAACGCGCCGAACTGGATCACCAGACACAGCCCCAGCAGCGCCGCGGCGATCCGCTCGCCGCGCATGAACTGCAGCACCACCATCACCAGTGCCCAGGCGAAGGCGATGTAGGTGAACATGTGGAAGGCCCAGCCCAGCGGCGAAGGCACGCCGTTGACCTTGGTGATCCATTCGCCCCAGGGCAGCTCGCTCGACTGGATGCCGCTGACGTGCGAGAACAGCAGCGTGCCCGGGGTGAGCAGGTTGAGCACCAGAAAACCCGCACAGACCGCCGTCACCAGCCACAGCGCGCGGGCGCTCAGCGGTCGCCCGGTATAGCGGCTGACGAAGACGAAGAAAAACGGAAAGAAGCTCGCCGCGGCTGCGTACATCAGGCGCATCATCTCGATCGCGCGCGGAAGATCCCTTGCCAGGCCGAACAGCGCGTTGAACATCGCCAGCGCGCCGATGCACAGGCACTGCAGCGCATAGGCCAGATACAGCGGATGGCGTCGCTGACGCAGCCCGATGATGACGAACTGCGCGCTCGAGGCCGCTGCGATGCAGGCGGTCGCCACCAGCGCGGCGGTGTAGTACCCGAAAACGGCGTGAGCTGCGGCGTCCCCCATACCCGATATTTCCCCGGTTGTTACCATGGATCCGGCCACCCGTTCAGGCAGTCACGATAGCTGATGCCACTCATATAGAAACCCCCCGGTCGCGTTCGCACGCCGCGGCCTACGCCGGACGCGCACCGCTCCCCTCCTTTCGGCACGGGCGGCGCCGGCTGAAGTGAACGATCCCGGCGCCGCCGGGTCGAGTGCAGCTGATTCACGAAAGAGGTCACACATCATGAGCAAGCGTTCTTCAGGAACCGGCTGGATCATCGCCGGCGTCGCAGTGGTCGCCGTGGCGGTGGCGGGTTATTTCCTCGTGCAGCGGGCGCGCCAGAGTCCGGTGCCGGCCGAGACGTCGGCCGCGGTCGCGAGCAGTTCGGGCACCGCCGACCGCGCCCCGGCCATCGCCCACCCGATTGATCAGGCCCAGGCCTCGCCCGCGCCCGCCAGTACGGCCGCGCTGCCGGCACTGGCCGACAGCGATGCCGACGTCACCCGCAGCCTGGCCGCCCTCGGTGGCGCCGGTGCCGGCGAACTGCTGGTGGGCGAGTCGATCATTCCGCGCTTCGTGGCCACCATCGATGCACTGCCGCGCGAGGGCCTGAGTCACTTCATCCTGCCGCTGCATCCGGCCAAGGGCGTGCTGCAGCTGCAGGATGTCGAGGGTGCGCAGCAGATCAGCGAGAGCAACGCGGCGCGCTACGCGGCCTACGTGCAGGCGTTGAGCGCGGTGAATGCGCAGGCGCTGGTCGACTGGTACGTCAAGCACTACCCGCTGTTCCAGCAGGCGTACGCCGAGCTCGGCTACCCGAAAGGCTATTTCAACGATCGGCTGATCACGGTCATCGACCACCTGCTGGCCGCGCCGGAGCCGGCCCAGCCGCCGCGGGTGGTGCCTTACAAGAACGGCTACGCCTATGCCGACCCGGCACTGCAGGCGCTGTCGGTCGGGCAGAAGTCGATGATCCGCATCGGTGCGGCCAACGAGGCGGCGGTGAAGTCCAAGCTGCGTGAGGTGCGTGCCCGCCTGGTCGGCAGCGAATTGCGTGCGGCACCGGCCGCCACGGCGGCTCCCGAGCACTGAGCGAACGGCGGCTGCCTTGTCGCGCTACCAGGGAATGTCGGTACCGTCCCACGCGATGAAACGGCCGCTGTCCTGCGGCGTGGCCTGCGCGATGATGTGCAGCAGCTGCGCCGCCGCGCGCTCCGGCGCGAACAGCCTGGCGGCGGGCACGTTGGCCTGGAACGGTGCAGAGAGGCCCGTGTCTACCGTACCCGGGTGCAGCAGCAGGCAGCAGCCGCGGCGATTGCGCCGCGCCAGCTCGATGGCGAAGGTTTTCATCAGCTGGTTCTGCGCTGCCTTCGAGGCACGGTAGGCATACCAGCCGCCGAGCCGGTTGTCACCGATCGAACCGACCCGCGCCGACAGCGACGCAAACACGCACGGCCCTTCGAGCAGCGGCAGCAGTGCCCGCGCCAGCAGGATCGGCGCGAACGCGTTGAGCGCAAACACCTGCTCCAGCGTGGCGCGGCGAACCTGGGTCACCGACTTCTCCGGCCCGATGCCGTCGCCGTGCAGCATGCCGGCGGCGTGAATCACCAGCTGCAGCGACGGATGGTGCGCGCGCAGGCGTCCGGCCAGCGCGGCAAGTGCTGTCTCGTCGGTGACATCGACATCCAGGCACTGCAGTCGAGCATCCGCAAGGGCGAGGTCGCCCAGCGCCTCGCTTCGGGTGGCGTGGCGCGCCACGGCGGTCAGTTGGGCCACTTGCGGGTTTGTGAGCAGCGCACGCACCAGCGCCAGCCCGATGCCGCGACTGGCACCGGTCACCAGCACGTGGGCGGGGGCGTGATGCTCGCGCAGCAGCACCGTACGCGGGTCGCTCATGCGCGTGATCCGATGGGCCGGGGCGGGGTCATCACCAGTGCCCGCTGTCGGGTTCGCCCTTGACCGGGCCGACGATCTCGTCGGTCAGCCAGCCGCCGTAAAAGCCACCCGGCTGCGGCCGCACGCCTTCGCCGGCCACCTCGCAGTGCAGTCGACCCGGATAGAAGGAGAGCCAGCCGGCGATTGCGGCGAAGGCGGAGCGCGGCTCGGGATAGCTCCAGCCCACCGCCTCGAGCCAGCGGCCGGCGTCGTCGCGAACGCTCCAGTACACCGCGCGACCTTTCCACTCGCAGTGCGAGCTGCCCGGCGCCGGACGCAGGCGCTCAAGATCGACGTCCTGCGGCGGCAGGTAGAACGTGGGCGGGCTGGCGGTCTCCAGCACGCGCACCGCGCGCACGCTGTCGGCGACATGGGCAGCGCCCGCATGCACGCGAACCCGGCGCGCATCCGGCGCCAGGCGGGGCGGGCGTGGATAGTCCCACACCGATTCCTGGCCCGGCCCCGGGGTATCGGCAAACGGCGGCCGTTGCTGGCCTCGATAGGTCCACATGCCTGGCTCCTTCTGGGGTGGTGCAACCGACGCGCGGCGGCCGGCCGCCACAACGCGTGGCCCCACATCGTGCCTCAGCCGGTCGCGATGCGGTGCATGCAGCGACAGTCTGTCGGCCTTGCCGTCCGATGCACCGGGCCTCAGTCCAGCGGGGCGGCCATGACCAGGCGTTCCACCGGGTAACCGCGCGCCGCTGCACGATTGCGGATGGCGCGGAACTGCCCGGCATCCATCGATGGCGTGCGTGACAACACCCACAGGTACTTGCGGCTGGGGCTGCCCACCACCGCCCAGCGATAGTCGGGGTCGAGCTCGATCACCCAGTAGTCGGCCCACACCATCGGCAGCCACGCCAGCCAGCGCGGCGCGAAGCGCACCTGCAGTGCGCCGGACGCCCCGCCGGTGGGGCGCGCGACCCCGTCGGAGGCGTCCATGCCCTTGGCCGTGCGGCAGGCGTTGTGCACGGCGAGCGTGCCGTCGGCGCGCGGGGTGTAGGTGGCGGTGATGGTGTCGATGCATTTGCGCTGGAAGAACAGCGGCAGGTGCGCAATTTCGTGCCAGGTGCCGGCATAGCGCTCGAGCTCGAGCGTCGTCACCGGACGGTTGGGCAGGCTGGCGGCGCCGACCGTGCCCACGTTCATCGCGGCGGCCAGTACAAGGGATGACATCATTCGACTTCTCCGCGTCAGTAAGTTCAGCCCAGCGCCACCACCTGCTGCGCCACGTACACCACCAGAAAAACCGCCATTGCGATCAGCAGTGCCGACAACATCTGCTCCATGCGCGCGCTGCGATAGGGCAAGGAGCTGTCGCGGTCGATCGCGGCACGCTGGCGATGGAAGCGCAGCGTCGCCACCAGGATCAGCAGCGCGCCGAACACCAGCAGCGCGAGCCCGAGCCATTCGGAGGCACGCACGTGCAGTTTCGGCAGCGACGTTCCGGCAGCATGGCTGGCGTAGGCCAGGAAGATATCGAACCGCTCCAGCAGGAACCCGAACGCCATCACCGTGATCGCGGTGCGCACCCAGGCCAGGTAGGTGCGCTCGTTGGCGGCGTGGTCGCTGAAGCGCGGAATCATCGGTGGCCCTCCGTGTCGGGGCCGTCAATCCACGCCCGCATGGCGCCACTTGCCCAGCCCGGGGCCGGCACCGCGGCCATTGACGCGCCATCGCACCCCGATCAAACTGCCTACCTTCCAATAGGTAGGTTCATGTCTATGCAGTTGCGCTCCGACTGGTCCGAACGTGCCGTGGTCGACTCTTCCGCCATGGACTGGATCGATTCGCCCTCCGCCGGCGTCCAGCGCAAGATGCTCGAACGCGACGGCGACGAAGTGGCCCGCGCCACCTCCATCGTGCGCTATGCGCCGGGATCACACTTCCCGCGCCACGTGCACGCCATGGGCGAGGAGCTGTTCGTGCTGGAGGGTGAGTTCTGCGACGAAAGCGGTCGCTTCGGCCCGGGCTCGTACATCCGCAACCCGCCGGGCTCGGCGCATGCGCCGTGGTCCGACGGCGGCTGCGTGCTGTTCGTGAAACTGCGCTACTTCGACCTGATCGATCTGGCGCATGTAGTGGTGCACACCCGCGACGAGCCGTGGTTGCCGGGGCTGGTACCCGGCCTGTCGGTGATGCCGCTGCACGACTTCCGCACCGAGCACACCGCGCTGGTGCGCTGGGCGCCGGGCACGTACTTCAACCCGCACCGTCACTACGGCGGCGAGGAGATTCTGGTGGTGGAGGGCGTGTTCGAGGACGAGCACGGCCGCTACCCGGCCGGCAGCTGGCTGCGCAGCCCGCACATGAGCCAGCACCAGCCCTTCAGTCGCGAGGGCTGCACCATCCTGGTCAAGACCGGCCACCTGATCGCACACACCGAGGACGCCGCCGCATGAACCACGCACCGGCAGGGACCGCCGAACGGGTGATGGACGTGGCCGAGGCGCTGATCCAGCAGCGCGGCTACGGCGGGTTCTCCTTCGATGACGTGGCGCAGGCGGTGGGCATCCGCAAGCCCAGCGTGCACCACCACTTCCGCACCAAGGCCGACCTCGTCGCCGCGCTGGCGCAGCGCTACACCGAGCGCTTCGAGTCCGCGCTGGCAGCCATCGATGTGGCCCGGCGCGATCCGCTGGCCCGGCTGAAGGCGTACGTGCAGTTGTTCGCCACCACCTACGCGCAGGACGGCCGCCTGTGCGTGTGCGGCATGCTCGGCGCCGAGGCGGATGCGTTGCCGGCCGGCGTCGCCGACGCGGTCGCCGGGTTCTTCCAGCTCAACCTCGCCTGGCTCACCGCCGCCTTCCGCGACGCGCAGCGCAGCGGTCAGGTGACCACCGCGCAACGCGCGGCGCATCTCGCCGAGCTGATGCTGTCGGCGCTGGAAGGCGCGATGGTGGTGGGCCGGGGCAGTCGCTCCGGAGCGGGCCCCGCGGCGGTCGGCAAGAACCTGCTGGCGAGCCTCGCCGCGTGCGCCTGACGCGCGGGTTTTCTTCGTAGGCTTCACCAAAAACAAAGCGGCGACGGATTGCTCCGTCGCCGCTGCGGTTTCCCTTGGTTACTTCGCTTCCGGCAACTGGATCAGCGGCACGGCGCTGCCGCCGGTGTACGTGGGCAACTGCCCGTTCCACTTCTCCACCGCGGTCATCTGCACGATGTCCGGATTGGCGCGCAGCGCATCACCCTTGAGCCGGATCGCCTTGGCTTCGGCCTCGGCGATGGTCAGCTGGGCTCTGGCCTTGCCTTCGGCCATCGCCACTTCCTTGGCCGCTTCGGCCCGGGCCTGGGCGATCTCGTTGTTGCGCTGCTCGGCCATCTGCGTGGCCTGGATCTTGGCGTTGATCGACTGCACCACGTTCGGCGGCAGGCGCAGTTCGCCGATCCAGTAGATTTTCTCGATCACGATGCCGGTGGGCCCCACCTGCTGATCCACATCGTCCTGCACGGACTGGATCAGCGAGGCCTTGCCGCGGCCGTAGACCGACTCGATGCCCAGCGAGCTGGACTCCTTCACCAGCGAGTCGCGCACCATGTTGCGCAGGTAGATGTCGGTGATCTCGCTCACTCCCTTGCGGTACTTCTGGAAGATCGTGGTCACCTTGTCCGGGTTGATGTGGTACGTGATGCCCACGTCCGCGTTCACCGACAGCCCTTCCACGGTCTGGAAGGTCAGCGACTCGTCGTTGGGCGAGCCTTCGGCGGCGCTGCGGGTCCAGGTGTAGTTCTGGGTGAAGGTGGGGAAGGTGTACAGGTCGTAGCCCCAGCCCACCCAGTAGCGGCCCGGCTGCAGCTCCTGCAGGGAGCCCTTGCCGTCGCCGTACAGCTTGAACTTCACGCCGACATTGCCGGCCGGCACCTTGCTGCATTGGGTCAGCGACAGCGAGGCGAGCGCGATGACGAACAGGCCCACCAGCAGGCGGGCGGAAACGATCGATTTCATGGAAGGCTTTCCTTAGTTGAAGGGACGTCCAAACAGCCGCCATGCCCATGCGAGCAGGGCGACCAGCAAGATCAGGCCGGCCGCGACCGCCAGCGTGCTGGGGGCAGAGATCAGCCACGGGCCGAGCAGGCCCAGGTAAAGCGCCACGCAGACGGCGAACAGCCCCAGGCTGGCGCGGCGGTGACGCGGTGTCGGTTGCATTAGTCGTTCTCCCCTCGGGTTTGCGGATGCGCGCAGTCCACGGGACGCGCGCGGTGAGGCCGCCGGCGGCGGCAAGGCGCTGCGGCATGAATCGGTGGCGGGCTCACGGGAAGGAGGCTGCAGGCGCCCGTCCGGCGCGGAGGCGTCGGCAGGATGTGCAAGCGGTTCGAGGGGCGGCCGTCGTCCGGATCAGGCCAGTGCCGGCCTGGGGACGCGACTCACGACGCGGAGCGGGTCAACGCGTTGCGGGTACGTCGGTTAGCGTGGCAAAAAGCCCGCTCGCAAAGATGGCCCAGCGCGGATTGAAAGTGTTCATGGCGATGTGTGAATCGAAGGATTCGACACCCGTGATTCTACGCCGGTCCGATGCGCAGTAAAAGAAAAACCGGAAGCGTTACGAAGTAACGCCAGCCCTTGTGCAGCAACGCTTGTGAGGGTGCAGCCGGCACCGAAGGTCGCTCTGGCGGTGCCGCTTTTCGCGGCACCGCCAGAGCCGGGGAATCAGGCGTGGCCGGACACTTCGTGCGGCACGTAGTGCTCCTCGAGTGCGGCGACTTCGTCCGCGCTGAGCGCGAGCGACAGTGCAGCCACCGCGTCGTCCAGATGCGCCGCCTTCGACGCGCCGATGATCGGCGCCGTGACGAACGGCTTGGCCAGCATCCACGCCAGCGCGACCTGTGCCTTGGAGACGCCGCGCTGGTCGGCGACGGCGGTGACCGCTTCCACCACGCGACGGTCGGCGTCGGGCACCTTGTACAGGGTCTTGCCGAATTCGTCGGTGCGTGTGCGCTCGGTGGCTTCGTCCCAGGTGCGGGTGAGGCGGCCGCGGGCGAGCGGGCTCCAGGGAATCACCGCGACACCGGAGTCCTGGCACAGCGGCATCATCTCGCGCTCCTCCTCGCGGTAGAGCAGGTTGTAGTGGTTCTGCATGCTGACGAAGCGGGTCCAGCCGTGTCGCTCGGCCACGTGCTGCGCCTTGGCGAACTGCCACGCGTACATCGAGGAGGCGCCGAGATAGCGCGCCTTGCCGGCCTTCACCACGTCGTGCAGCGCCTCCATGGTTTCCTCGATCGGCGTGGTCGGGTCCCAGCGGTGGATCTGGTACAGGTCCACGTAGTCGGTGCCGAGTCGGCGCAGGCTGTGGTCGATCTCGGCCATGACCGCCTTGCGCGACAGGCCCATGCCGTTCGGGCCGGCGTGCATGCGCCCGTGCGCCTTGGTCGCCAGCACGATGCGGTCGCGCTGGCCGTGCTCCTTCAGCACGCGGCCGACAAATTCCTCCGAGGTGCCGTCGGAGTAGACGTTGGCGGTGTCGAGGAAGTTGATGCCGGCGTCCAGCGCCTGGCGGATCAGCGGGCGGCTGGTCGCCTCGTCCAGCGTCCAGGCGTGGTTGCCCCGGGCGGATTCGCCGTAGGTCATGCAGCCCAGGCACAGTCGCGACACGTCCAGGCCGGTGCGGCCGAGTTTGCGGTATTCCATGGGGAGTGGGGCTCCGGTGTGGGTAACCAGAGGAGGTTACTCTTCCTCGAATTTACCGGTCGTCATTCCCGCAAACGCGGGCTCGCGGAGGCAGGAGCCGAAGCGGACGCCGAAAGGCGCTCCAAAGGATGACCGCAGGAGCGGTCGCCATCCATTTCTGCTCTTCGCACTCAACAGCCAAAGCCTTTCGTCCTCCTGGGGAGGCCGAGTCACTTCTCTTTGTGTGGCCACGCGCCCGTCTGGAACGGGCTCGAATGGCGAAGCCGGCCCGAAGGCGGCGGCACGCCCCACCGCTGTCATTCCCGCGAACGCGGGAAGCGCTCTTCAACGGCGCATGCCGGTCATCCATCTTGCTCCTGGCTGGTCTCTGTTGGAGCTTGCTCTAGAGCGAGAGCGTTTCGCCTCCTTCGGAGGGCGAGTCACTTCTCTTTGCGTGGCCACGCGCCGTTGGCGCGAACGGCGAAGCCGGCCCGAAGGGCGGAGGGCAGGAGGCCCGGAGTAAAGAGAAGTAACCAAGAGAAAGGCCACCCCGCTTTCGCGCCTCCCGGGCCGCTGGCCCGGGAGGTCCGCGTCCGAGCTGCGGGGTTTGTCGACAGTCCATCCTTGGACTGACGGCAAACTGGCCGGCATCCATGCCGGCCACCCTTCGGGCTGTTCCTCCGCGCGGCCGCCGCTGCAGAGGGGAGGGAAGGTCAACAGCAGCGCGTCATGCGTGATCAGGCTCGGCGATCGCTCACGCAATCGCCATCGCGTTTGCCAATGCTCTTGGCCTGCTGATGTTGTGGTTGCCGTGGCCGTCGACTCTGATCTCTACCGCCCTTGTGAGGCAGTGAGTCGTGGACGATCAGCCCCCAGAGGCATCGGCACGGATGCCGATGCCTTTTCGCTAGTGCGTGATGCGCTGTCTAAAAGCGCGGCCGCGGCTTACGGACTTGGCGGACGCAGCTTGGCAAGCGCCGAAGAGGGTCGCCTTCTCTTTGGTTACTTTCCTTTACTCCGGCATCCTGCCCTCCGCCCTTTCGGGCCGGCGTCGCCGTGCGCGTCCGTTCCGGACGGGGTGCGTGGCGACTCAAGAGAAAGTGACGCAGGCGCCGGAGGCGCAGGAAAGCCCTCGCTTGCAAGGAGGAAAGCGAGCGCAAAGCCGCCGGCTCAAACGACCGCTACTCAGGCTCAGCCGTGGCGCCGGCAAGGACGCGATCAGGAAAGGCTTCATCCAGGGCGTCGAGAAAGGCGCGTACCTTGGCGCCGACCAATCCGCGGGAGTTACGCAGCGCCCAGATCTCCACCACGGGTCCGGTGTCCATGCCCCAGAGCGCCAGGCGTCCCGTCCGCAGGTCGTCCGCCACCAGCAGGCCGGGCAGCAACGCAGCACCTGCGCCGGTCAATACGGCCTCACGGGCCATCAGAAGGGATGACAGTCGCAAAGCGGGCACTGGCCGCACCGTCGTCTCGGCTCCGCCCCGCGGCGCACGGTATCGCCAGAGCAGGTCAGGGGCGGTCCGGCTCGGCAGCACCGCTTTTACCTCGGGCGCGTTCGCGTCTTTCGCACGGCGCTTGGGCAAGGCGAACTCGGGATGCGCAACGACCACACGCTGGTCGTCGAGGATGCGTCGCCCCACCAGGCGCTCATCGGGCGAGGGATTGACCCGGATCACCAGATCGAAACCGTCTTCGACGGGATCGGCCTTGCGGTCCTCGGCCACGATCTCCAGCTGCACCTCGGGGAAGGAGCGCGCAAAGCGCGCGGCGACCCGAGCAAGGGCGACGTGGGCGAGCACCAGCGGTGCGCTGACCCGCAACCGGCCTCGCGGAACGGACGCCCCCAACGTCACCACTTCGCCCGCTTCGGCAATGTCCGCCAGCGGTCCACGCGTGCGCTCGTGCAGCGCGCGCCCCTCGTCGGTCAATCGGAGGCGCTGGCCGCCGCGTTCGATCAGCCGCACGCCCAGGCTTTGTTCCAGCTCCGCCACACGCCGCGACAGCGTCGCCTTGGAGCGCCCGGACATTCGGCCGGCGCGGCCGAAGCCGCCGTGCGTGGCGACCAGTGCGAAATCCGTCAGTGCCTGAAGGTCCATGGTGTGTTCCACATATGAGACGAGCGGTCTTGATATTGGCATCTTCGCAGCATGGGTGGAACGACCTACCGTGTGTTCACCCCAACGACAGTCGTCACACGACGAGGAATTTCCCATGAGCATTCTTGTTACCGGCGCCACCGGCACCATCGGCACCCAGGTCCTTCATCATCTCCGCGGTACCGACGTTTCGGTGCGCGCGTTGACCCGCTCACCCGCGAATGCACAGTTCCCGGAAGGCGTCACCGCCGTCGCCGGCGAGCTGGCCGATCCCGATTCGTTCCGCGCCGCACTGGACGGTGTCAGCACCCTGTTCCTGCTGGTGCCAAATGTCGCCGACGAAGTCACCCAGGCGCTGCAGGCGTTGACGCTGGCCCGGGAGGCTGGCGTCAAGGGCATCGTGTATCTGTCCGTGTACAAGGGCCAGGCCTATGTCGACGTCCCGCATTTCGCCGGCAAGTACACGGCCGAACGCATGATCGAGGTGCTCGACCTGCCGGCGACGGTGCTGCGTCCCGCCTATTTCATCCAGAACGACCTGCGTCAGAAGGATCCTCTGCTGGCGGCAGGTGTGTATGGCATGCCCATCGGCGACAAGGGCATTTCCATGGTGGATATCCGCGACATCGGTGAAGCCGCTGCCCTGGAGCTGCTTCGTCGGGAACGTGCTCCCGCGCCGTTGCCGCGCGAAACCTACGAACTGGTCGGGCCGGATCGCCTGAACGGCGATGAGCTGGCGCAGATCTGGAGCGAGGTGCTTGGACGCCCCGTGCGCTACGGCGGCAACGAGCTGGCGGCGATGGAAGGCCGTATGAAAACCATGATGCCGGCCTGGTACGCCATGGACCTCCGCCTGATGCTCGAGCGCTACCAGTCCGACGGTGCGGCAGCCACGGCCGAGGAGATCCAGCGGTTCGAGAATCTGCTGGGGCACGCGCCGCGCTCGTATCGCGATTTTGCAAACGCAGCGGCTGCGCAGTGGCAGGGTGTTTGAGAAGAGGGAGGCTGAGTGATCAAAGGAAGGCGCGGCGTCGGCTTGGCTGGCGCCGCGCCGGACTGAGACTTTGGTAGTGCCCGGCCGTCATTCCCGCGAACGCGGGAAGCGCTCTTCAACGGCGCATGCCGGTCATCCATTTTGATCTTGGCGGTTCTCCGGCGTCGCCTGATCCAGAGCAAGAGCGGTTTCGTCCTCCTTCGGAGGGCGAGTCACTTCTCTTTGTGTGGCCACGCGCCGGTGGCGCGAACGGCGAAGCCGGCCCGAAGGGTGGAGGGCAGGAGGCCCGGCGTAAAGAGAAGTAACCAAGAGAAAGGCCACCCCGCTTCCGCGTCTCCCGGGCCGTTGGACCGGGAGGTACGCGTCCGGGCTGCGGGGTTTGTCGACAGTCCATCCATGGACTGACGCCAAACTGGCCGGCATCCATGCAGGCCACTCTTCGGGCTGTTCCTCCGCCTGGCCGCCGCTTCAGAGGGGATGGGTGCTTCGCTCGCGGTGGCTCCACGCTCTACTGCCGTCATTCCCGCGAACGCGGGAACCCATTTTGATCTGGGTGGTTCTCCGGCGTCGGCTGATCCAGAGCAAGAGCGGTTTCGTCCTCCTTCGGAGGCCGAGTTACTTCTCTTTGTGTGGCCAAAGAGAAGTAACCAAGAGAAAGGCCACCCCGCTTCCGCGCCTCCCGGGCCATTGGCCCGGGAGGTACGCGTCCGGGCTGCGGGGTTTGTCGACAGTCCATCCATGGACTGACGCCAAACTGGCTCGCATCCATGCGAGCCACCCTTCGGGCTGATCCTCCGCCCGGCCGCCGCTGCAGAGGGGAGGGAAGATCAAAAGCCGCGCGCATCGCGCGCCCAGGCTCGGCTATCGCTTACGCGATCACCATCGCTGTGGCAGTGGCAGTGGCATTGGCTTTAGCTTTTGCTGCTGCTGTTGCTCCTGCTTTTGATCCCCACTCCTTTGTGAGGCGGTGAGTCGCGGACGATCATGCCCGCAGGGGCATCGGCAGGGAGGCCGATGCCTTTTCGTCAGGGCAGGAAGCCCTGTCGAAAAGCCCGGCCGCGGCTCACGGACTTGCCGGGCGCAGCCCGGCAAGCGCCGAGGAGGGTCGCCTTCTCTTTGGTTACTTTCTCTTGGCGACCCAAGAGAAAGTGACTCGGGCGCCGAAGGCGCACGAAAGGCTTCGTATTAGCATCCTTGTGACGCGGCGAATGTCCTGGCGCATCAGTGCTCTCACTACCTTTGCGTCGATCCGTGAACTTCGCTGTTAGTTGAGCTGCCCGAAGCATCCAGGCGTATCGTCATGGTGTGAAAATCGATCACGGCGTGGTGTTGCTCGAAGAAGCTGGCGCCAAGCTGACCATCGAACGGTGGGGTACCCATACGTTCTGCTCCGACGTTGATGAAGCTCAGGTCTAGCAATGTGAACTGCTCTGCTCCGATGGATCGAAGCCGATAGGCTACAGATAACTCCACTTGCGGCGGCGCGCCGGGGGCGGCTGACTCCGGCATCTCGCCGTCCGGGAGGAACGCCTGCCGGCTTCTATCCATAGTGCTGACATTGGCACCGGTATCCACCAGAAGTCGTGCAGGAACGCCGTTGAGCGTTAACGAGACGCTTAGCTGGCCAGTGCGGTCGCGGTGCATCGGCAGGGTGATCTCCTCGGTTTGCGCCAGCGCTGGAAAAATGAACATGAAGAGGGAGACTGCGAGTAGTCGACGCATTTGGATCCTCTTGCTATGGATGATGTGTTGTTGAGACAACGCCGGGGCACATTCAGCTTTTCCCAAACGTGCGTGGGCTGCGGTGCCGCTGTCCGCTCAAACTCCGTTCGCGCAAATGGATCGTGGCCCGGTCATGACGGTGGGCCGGTTTCCTCGTAAGTCATTCACTGGCGGAGTCCTCGATGATCTAGAGCGCATACTGGGTCGCGTTGGGTGGACAGCGGAGGCGGGACGAAAATCACGACTCCTCCTGAGGGTTCACCCGCAACACCAACTTCCCCCGATGACTCCCATCGAACAACCGGTTCAACACCACCGGCGCGTTCTCCAGCCCCTCGGCCACCGTCTCCTCGGTCTTCAACTTCCCCTCGCGAATCCACCCCGTGATCGCATGCACCGCCTCTTTCGTCTTGGTGTAGTCGAGCACCAGGAAGCCCTGCATGCGTAGCCGCTTCATGATGAACGGGCTGAAGTCGTCGCCGGGTTTCTCGCCGGAGTTGTAGCCGGCGATCAGGCCGCACAGCGCAACGCGGCCGCCGATGTTCATGCGGCCGAGCACCGCCTTCATCACGTCGCCGCCGACGTTCTCGAAGTTCACGTGCACGCCGTCGGGGGTGGCGGCCTTGAGCTGCTGCTTGAAGTCCGCGGCCTTGTAGTCGACGCCGACGTCAAAGCCGAGTTCGTCGACAAGGTAGTTGCACTTGTCGGCGCCGCCGGCGATGCCGACCACGCGGGCACCCATGATCTTGCCGATCTGGCCGGCGATGGAGCCGACCGAGCCAGCGGCGGCGGAAACCACCAGGGTCTCGCCGGGCTGCACCGGAGCGATGTCGGTCATGCCGTAGTAGGCGGTGACGCCGCTCATGCCGGCGGCGCCAAGCAGGGTCGGCAGCGGGATGCCGGGGTCGGCGGGTAGGCGTACGTAGCCTTTGGCGCTTTCGTGCAGCACGAGGTAGTCCTGCCAGCGGGTGATGCCCTGCACCAGATCGCCTTCGCGGTACTGCGCCGAACGCGACTGCACCACCCGGCCCAGGCCCAGCGCGCGCATCACTTCACCGATGGCCACGGGCGGGAGGTATTGCGGGATGTCGCGCATCCACACGCGGTTGGTGGGATCCATCGAGATATAGAGTGTGCGGACCAGCACCTCGCCGTCTTGGAGTTCGGGAATCGGGCTGGTGACGAGGTCGAAATTGTCGCGGTGGACCAGGCCTTCCGGGCGGGTCTTGAGGCGAAGTTGGCGGTTGCTCAGGGTCATGGTCGGCCTCGCGGGTGGGTGGCGTGGAGGGTTCGGCATTCACGCGGCGTGCGCAGGAAACGGTTGCGCAGGGCCGGGAAGGCCGGCGGGCGGTGCGTTGGCGCTGCCATGGGTGCGCCCGCTGCACGGACGCTTGGAGGCGGCAGGCCGTGCCGTGTGGCGGCCGCGCGGCACAGTGTCCTCGCGCGATCGTCAACGTCACGCATCAGACGGCCGATGCGCCGCCATCGACGCGCAGCTCGGCGGCGGTGACGTAACGGCTCTCGTCGCAGGCGAGATAGAGCGCGGCGAACGCCACGTCGTCCGGTTCGCCCAGCCGACGCATGGGGTTGCCGCGGGTGAGCTTGCGCAGGGCTTCTTCCTCGCCCAGCTGCTGGAAGAACGGCTCGACGATGCCGGTGCGGATGAAGGCGGGGTGGATCGAGTTGCAGCGGATGGCCAGCTGCTGGCGCGCGCAGTCGATCGCCACCGACTTGGTCAGCGAGGCGACCGCCGCCTTGGATGCGTTGTAGACGGTGAAGTCGGGGTCGACCTTGAAGGCGGCCATCGAGGAGATGTTGATGATCGACGCCGGCTGGTTCTGCTTCAGCCAGGGCAGGGCGTACTTGCAGCCGTAGTAGATGGCGTCGACGTTGACACCCATGACCCGCTGCCACTCCTTGTCGGTCAATGACTCGACGCCGCCGATGGCGCCGATCCCGGCGTTGTTGATGAGTACGGCGAGCCCGCCCATCGCTTCGGCCGCTTGCTGCAGCACTGCCGGCCATCGCGCCTCTTCGCGCACGTTCTGCTGGGCCGACCACGCCACCGTGGTGCCATATTCGGCATTGATGGCGGTGGCGACGGCCGCTGCCGCCGCTTCGTCGATGTCGGTGAGGAACACCCGCGCACCGTGGCGCGCGAGCAGGTGCGCCATGGCAGCACCGAGGCCACCGGCGGCGCCGGTGATGAAGGCTTGCTTGCCCGCGGCGCGCGGTGCGGATGGGTTGGTCATGGCGGAGCTCCGGGAGGTGTCGGGCATTCGTCGTGGTTGGCGCGGAAACCCGTTCTGGGGGTGGTGGTGACCGACGCGCGTCTGGTTGGTGCCACGGACAGTCGCTTACCCGACGGCCGTTGCGGCGGGACAGGAGAGCACAGCCGGTGCCTCACACCGACAGGTAGCCGCCGTCGACGTTGAGCACGGCGCCGGTGGTGTAGGACGAGGCGGCACTGGCCAGGTAGAGCGCGGCGCCGGCCATCTCCGACGGCTGCGCCACGCGGCGCATGGGTACGTGCGCCAGCGCCTGCTTGAGGATGGCGGGGGTGTTGACCAGCACCGAGGCGAACTTGGTGTCGGTGAGGCCGGGCAGCAGCGCGTTGCAGCGCACGCCGGATTCGGCGCATTCCACCGCGAAGGCCTTGGTCATGGAAATTACCGCGGCCTTGGTGATCGAGTAGATGCCCTGCTGGAAGCCGGGTACCACGCCGTTGACCGAGGCCACGTTGACGATGGCGCCGCCGCCGTTCTTCGCCATCAGTCGGGCGCCGTGGCTGGACATGTAGAAGTAACCGCGGATGTTCACGTCGACGGTCTTCTGGAAGATCGCGGGGTCGGTCTCGGTGATCGGGCCGAAGTATGGGTTGGTGGCGGCGTTGTTGACCAGCACGTCGAGCCGGCCGTGGGTGTTCTCCAGCTGGGTGAACAGCGCTTCGATCTGTTCCATCTCGCCGATGTGGCAGGTCAGTGCCTCGGCCCTGCCGCCATCGGCGACGATGCCTTCGACCACGCGCTGGCAGTCCTCGAGCTTGCGGCTGGAGACGATCACGTGCGCCCCCTGTGCGGCGAGCAGGCGGGCAATCTCGGCGCCGATGCCGCGGCTGGCGCCGGTGACGACGGCGATCTTGCCGGTGAGGTCGAACAGGTCGGTGCTCATGGTCGGTTCCTTGCGAACGGAGTGCGGTCAGCGATGGGTAAGGAGGTCGGTGTGCGTGGCGCCGGCCAGGTGTGGCCATGCGTTGTAGGTGACGAGCTGGTGGCGACTGCGGCCGGGCCGCACGCGGGTGATCCCGGTGTTCACCAGCGGCCAGCTGAGGGTGAAGGTGCGCTCCACCGGCACGGCCAGCAGCTGCGCGGCGATCACGGCGATCGGGCCGCCGGAGGTGATCACCCACACATCGCCGTCGCGCTCCAGCGCCTGCTCGGTCAAGGCGTGCAGGTCGCGCAAGGTCTCGTCGCGGAACTGGCTCCAGCTGCGGTGGTACTCGCCGTCGTGGCTGCCGCTGGTCCAGCGCTCCACGGCGGCGGCGAACAGCGACTGGAAGGCGCGACGCGGATCGTCGTGGCGACGCATCTCGGCCGCGAGTGCAGCCTGATCGGGCAGGTCGGGGCGGTGGCGGCGCAGCAGCTCCACGTGGTCCAGCTCATCCAGCCCCGCAAACGTGAGGATGGGTGCGTCCACGCCGGCGGCATCCAGGCAGCGCTGCACGGTCTGCGCGTGGCGGCGAAGATTGCCGCGGGCGACCAGCACCGGTGCCGGCTCGTTGCCCCGCAGCCATGCACCCAGCCGCTGCGACTGGGTTTCGCCGACGGGCGAGAGCCGGTCGTAATCCTCGGCGCCGAAGCTGGCCTGGCCGTGGCGGATCAGCAGCAGGTCGCCCATGCCTAGGCGCCCGCCGGCCTGATAAGGCGGCGACAGCGCTGGCCGAGGTAGCGGGCCGCGTCGCCGAAGCCGGCAAACTGCGGGTTGCTGGTCTGGCCGAGCGCGAAGCGGTAGTAGATCTGCTGGATGATCACCATCAGCCGGAACAGGCCGAACACTTCGTAGAAGCCGAAGTTGTCCACGTTGCGGCCGCTGTGCTCGCCGTAGTAATCGATCACCTCGCGCCGCGTGAGCATGCCGGCTGCGTGCGTGGGCTGGCGCCGGAACGACTGGAATACCGGGTCGTCATCGGCCTGCACCCAGTAGGCCAGCGAGCCGCCCAGGTCCATCAGCGGATCGCCCAACGTGGCCATCTCCCAGTCCAGCACGCCGGTGATGGCGAGCGGGTCGGCCGGGTCCAGCACCACGTTGTCGAAACGGTAGTCGTTGTGGATCACGCACAGTGCCGCCTCGCCCGGGGGCTGGTGCTCGGCCAGCCAGGCGAGTACGTCCTCGTGCGGATCGGCGCCCTCGGTCAGCGCCCTGCGCCAGCGCTCGCTCCAACCGGCGACCTGGCGCGCGACGTAGCCTTCGCCCTTGCCCAGCGCGGCGATGTCCGGCTGGCTGGTATCGACGCGGTGCAGTTCGATCAGCCGGTCGATGAAGCCGGTGCAAAGTTGCCGCAGGCCGGTTTCGTCCAGCCCGAGTTTGGCGGGCAGCTCGCGGCGCAGGATCACGCCGGGCAGGCGCTCCATCACGAAGAAGTCGCAGCCGATCACGTCGGGGTCGCTGCAGCTGGCGAGGATGGCCGGCGCGAACGGAAAATGCGGGCGGATCGCCGCGATCACCCGCGCCTCGCGCAGCATGTCGTGCGCGGACTTTGCCTTGGCGCCGGCCGGCGGGCGGCGCAGCACCAGCTCGCGCTGGCCGTAGCGGATCAGGTAGGTGAGGTTGGAGGCGCCGCCGGGAAACTGCTGGATCCGCGGCGCGCCTTCGAGGCCGTCGAGCTCGCGCTTGAGAAAGGCATCCAGCCGCGCCTCGTCGAAACGGTCCTCGTCGCGCACGTCGCGCGGCTGGTCGGTCGGAGCAGTCATCGCGTGTTCCCTCGCAGTTGTTCCTTCATTTCGATCTTTGCCACCACCGCGCGGTGCACCTCGTCGGGACCGTCGGCCAGCCGCAGCACGCGTGCATAGGCGTAAAGGGCGGCGAGTGGAAGGTCATCGGACAGGCCGGCGCCGCCGTGGATCTGGATCGCCGCATCGGTGACCTGCTGCAGCATGCCCGGCACCACCACCTTGATCTGCGAGATCAGGCTGAGCGCGGCTTTCACGCCCTGCGTGTCGATGGTCCAGGCCGCCTTCAGCGTGAGCAGGCGCGCCTGCTCGATCGCCATGCGCGCGTTGGCGATGATGTCGCCATTGCCGCCGAGCCTTGCCAGCGGCTGGCCGAAAGCCGTGCGCGCGGCGGCGCGCTGGCAGAGCATGGCCAGCGCCCGCTCGGCCGCACCGATGGCGCGCATGCAGTGGTGGATGCGGCCGGGGCCCAGCCGGCCCTGGGCAATCTCGAAACCGCGACCCACGCCCAGGATCACGTGATCCAGCGGCAGCCGCACCTGGTCGAAGCGCACCTCGCCGTGGCCGGAGGGTTCGTCGAAGGTGTGGAACACCGGCAGCATCCGTTCCACCGTCACACCCGGCGCGTCCAGCGGGCACAGCACCATGCTGTGGCGCGCGTGCGGCTCCGCCGAGGCATCGCTCAGGCCCATGAAAATCACCACGCGGCAGTGCGGATGGCCGATGCCGGTGGACCACCACTTGCGCCCGTCCAGCACGATGCTGTCGCCGTCGACGGTGGCGGTGGCGCGCATGTTGGTGGCGTCGGAGGAGGCCACCTCCGGCTCGGTCATGCAGAACGCCGAGCGGATCGTGCCGTCCAGCAACGGCGCCAGCCAGCGGGCCTGCTGCGCCGGCGTGCCGTACTGGGCCAGCACTTCCATGTTGCCGCTGTCCGGCGCACTGCAGTTGAACACCTCCGGCGCGATGAAGCTGTGGCCCATGCGTTCGGCCAGCGGCGCGTAGTCCGCGTTCGACAGCCCGGCGCCGTGGCTGGGGTCGGGCAGGAACAGGTTCCACAGGCCGGCGTCGCGCGCTTTCGCCTTGAGTTCCTCCATCACTGGCGGCTGCCGCCAGCGGCGGTGGTCGCTGCCGCCGACTTGCTGCGCGGCGTAGGTTGCCTCGGCCGGCGCCAGCTGCTCGCGCATGAAGCGGTCGAGTCGGTCGAGCAGCTGCCCGCTGCGGGCGGAGTGCGAGAAATCCACGATGACGGCTCCTGGTGACCGGTCGAGCCTACGCCGCTGGCGTGGATCATTGAAATGAATGTCGCTTATGCGGGGCCATCGCCGGGATTGATATGCTGCCGGTGCCATTCGGCCAGAACGCGAGTACCGCCATGGATCATGCTTTTCGCCGCATCGACCTGAACCTGTTCCGCGTGCTGGCGGCCATCGACACCCACGGCGGCATCAGCGCCGCGGCGCGGGCGCTGCACCTGACCCAGCCGGCGGTGACCCATGCGCTCAACCGGCTGCGCACGCTGTTCGATGATCCGCTGTTCGTGCGCCAGGGCAACCGCGTGGTGGCCACCGACCGCACGCGCGGCGTGATGGCGGACGTGCAGCTGCACCTGAAGGGGTTGCACGCCGCGGTGCGCCAGCAGTCGAGCTTCGACCCGGCGACGCTGGAGATGACCTTTGCCGTGGGCTTTCGCGACGTGCTGGAGTCGATCGCATTCCCCGCGTTGATGCGCCGGCTGGCGGGGCAGGCGCCGGGCGTGCGTATCGTCAGTCGCCGGGTGGCCACGGCGGAGCTGGAGCGGGAACTGGTGGCCGGCTCGCTCGACATGGTGGTGGATCGCCGCCAGCGCGTCAGTGCGCGGATCGGCAGCGAGCATCTGCTGGACGAGTCGCTGGTGGTGGCCATGCGGGCGCAACATCCACTCGCCCGTGCGCCGCTGCGGCGCGCCGACTATCTCGGCGCACGGCACGTGGCGGTGTCGTCGCTGGGCGAACCGGTGGCGCTGGACGTGCTGCTCAATCAGGACGGGCGCGATCGCGACGTGGGCCTGATCTGCCAGCATTACTTTGCCGCCTGCCAGATCGCGGCCGATACCGACCTGCTGCTGACCTTGCCGGCCTCGTATGCGGCGAGCCTGACGCCGCTGCTGCCGCTGGCGGTGCGGCCGCTGCCGCTGGCGCTCAAGCCGATCCCGATCCTCGCGTACTGGCATGCGTCCCGACAGTCCGAACAGGCGCACGCGTGGCTGCGCGGGCAGGTCATGGAGGCGATCCGGGACGCGCCCGCGTTCCGCACGGCGCCGCCACGCAGGCGCCGCGCGGCCGCTGCAGTGGCCTGAGCGGCCCGCGGTCAATGCGTGGCGACCGGGCGGGGCTGGCCCGACCCGGCTCGACGCGGAGCTACTTGGCCGGAGCCGGCTTGCTGCGCGGCTTGGCTGCCTTGGCGGCCGCTGCCGGTTTGGCCACGGCCGCGCGCTTGGCGGCCGGCTGACCCGCGGCCTTGGTCTTGTCCATGCTGTACACGTCGTGGATGTACTGCACGGACATCTCGTTCTTGGGTGAAGTCATGGCGAGCCTTTCAGGTGACGATCCGGGATGGATCACGTGCGGCGTGGGCCGCAGAAACCGCGCAGGCGCAGAGTCCTGGCGCGGTGGAGCAAAGGCGTGACGGTGCAGCGACGTGCGCCGGTGTGCTGGAGCGCGCGTTCGAACGATGGATAAAGGGCGCAGAACCCTGCAATGCGGCGCCGGGCCTGAGCTCCGGTGGGCGGCATCACGGGGGCC
This sequence comes from Dyella sp., assembly GCF_035685805.1. Lineage (GTDB taxonomy): Bacteria > Pseudomonadota > Gammaproteobacteria > Xanthomonadales > Rhodanobacteraceae > Dyella_A. Next base: position 27,911 of record NZ_DASSAB010000016.1, on the reverse strand, counting down.
CGCGCGGGCAGGGCATGAGCGAAAACCAGGCCACCGGACACGCGATCGCGTCGCGTTGCGTCCTGCGGCAACCTGCCCAGCATGCGCTGTTTTTCGTTACGCGTCTGTAAGGCGGCCGGCCGGCTCGGCCGATCCCCCCCGGGCAGGGCCTCAACATCGCCGTAACCCTGCAGCGGCTAAGATCGCGAACCTTCATGTGAAGGCGCAGGCGGCTGCATCGCTGTCCGCGCATCGCCAGCCCGCTCTCGAACGGGCTCCTTCCCTCGCTGGCAACTGCCATCCACGCCCCGGCCGCGCCGTCCCCGCGACTGCGCCCGCCCCTGCGTGGTGCCACGCCAGCCCTGTCTGCAGGAATGTCATTCATGCCCGTCCGCCGTGCTGCGCCCGTTGTGGTTGCCCCGACCTTGCCGCTCGTCACCCGCTATTGCGGGTATCTCATCCGTTGCAGCGTCGACAGTTACACCGTCAGCCTGGCCGGCGACGAAGTGGTGCACCAGCCCTACCCGCAGGCGCGCAAGAAACTCGACAGCGAACGCCTCGGCGGCTGGATGCTGGAGCAGGCAAAGGCGTTCGTGGATGCCCGACGTGCCGGGCATGTCTGAACACGACGCCACGCACGACCCTTTTTACCAGCGGGTGGATCCGTCTGTGCAGTGCGATACGTGCGAAGCGGTGTGCTGCCGCCTGACCGTGGTGCTGATGCCGGAGGACCGGGTACCGCGTTGGTTGGTGCAAGAGGATGAGCGCGGCCTGCAGACGCTCGCCAAGGGCGAGGACGGCTGGTGTGCCGCGGTCGACCCGCTGGATTTCCGCTGCACCATCTACGCCGACCGCCCGGCGATCTGCCGCAAGTTCGCCATGGGCAGCCCGAGCTGCCGGCACGAGCGCGCGGCGTGGTCCGCGCACCGCGCCGTGCCCACGGCGGTCCACACCTGGGACCGTTGAGCCCCACTGCGCGTGGCACACTGCGGCCCCGCGCGCGGTTGTCTGCCGCCGCCGCAGGCGCCGATGAGGTGTCCGCGGCCGCCGCGCCACCGCCGTCACTTCTGCCAGCAGGTCTTCCGCCATGAGTGCTCCCGACGAACCGCAGATCGGCCTGCCCGGGCTGGAGGAGCCGGCCGGTCCGCTGCACCGCCTGTTTTTCGCGCTGGTGCCGCCGGAGCCGGTACGCGAGCAGATCGCTGCCACGGCCCGCACGCTGCGCGAGGAGGGCAACATCCAGGCGCGCTGGGTGCAGCCGGCACGCTATCACGTGACGCTGGCCTTTCTGGGCGACCACCCCAGCCTGCGGCCATCGCTGCTGGAGGCGGCGCGTGCGGCCATCGGCAAGGTGCGCGTGGCGCCGTTCACGTGGCAGGCGGATCAGGTTGCCAGTTTCCAGGGCGCCGGCCGCCGTGTGTGCTGCGCAGTGCGCAGGGCTCGCCGGCGCTGCAGGCGCTGTGGGAACAGCTGCGGCGGGAACTGTCGCTGGTGCGCCTCGGCGGGCGGATCGAGCGCAGCTTCACCCCGCATGTGACGCTCGCCTACGGCCAGCAGGACCTGGCTGCACCGGTAGCGGTAGCCCCGGTTGCGTGGCCGGTCGATCGGGTGCTGCTGTTGCACAGCGAGGTCGGCGCCGGCGATTACGAGGTGCTGGGCAGCTGGCGGCTGCCGGGCTGACTAGCCCGCCACGGTCACTCGATTGCGGCCCGCCTGCTTGGCCGCGTAGAGCGCCGCGTCCGCCGCGGCCATCAAGGTATCAGGCGAGCCTTCGCCGACCAGGCCGCTGGCCGCGCCGATGCTGACCGTGATGATCCCGAACGGACTGTCGGCGTTGGCGATGGCCAGCTTCTCCACCGCCGCGCGCAGCCGTTCGCCCACCGCCTGCGCATCGGCCAGCGAGCCGCCGCACATCACCAGCGCGAACTCCTCGCCGCCATAGCGGCCGAGCACGTCGCCGGGTCGGCCGGCGGTGGCCAGCAGCACCCGCCCGACCATGCGCAGGCAGGCGTCGCCCGCGGGGTGTCCGTAGCGATCGTTGAGCTGCTTGAAGTAGTCGATGTCGATCATCAGCACCGCGATGCTGCGCGTGGCGTGTTCGCGCAGCACCCATTCGCGCTCCAGCACCTCGTCCAGCGCGCGCCGGTTGGCCAGCCCGGTAAGGCTGTCGGTGTGCGCCATCTCCTCCAGCGCATGGCTGTGCCTGGCCAGGCCTTCGGCGGCCTGGATCTGGCTGACCTGCACCAGCGTCGTGCGCACGCCATAGCCGACCACCGCCACCACCAGGCCCGCCACGCCGAAGTAGAAGCGCTCGCGCAGCACGATCACCGCCACCACCAGCAGCGCCAGCGCCATCAACAGCGGACTGCCGGTGCGCACGATGCGCGAAAGCGCGGGCGAGCTGCGTCGGCCGGTGCGACGGGCGGAGGGGTCGTGCCACGCCTGCACCGCAAAGGCGAGAAACGCCACGTCGATCAGGGGGTCGCGCAGCGAGCCGAAATCCGGGTGGTCGCCCAGCGCGACGAAGTGGTTGTAGTAGAAGCTGGCCAGCGTGTTGAGCCCGGTGAACAGCACCACCGCACGAAAGAAATGTCGCTCGGCCCGACGCTCTGCTGCGGCCAGCCGGATCGCCGACGCCAGCAGCAGGAACAGGTTCTCGGCATCGAACATCGCCGCCACCTGCTGTGCCTGCTCGATGCTGTCGGCACCGCGCACGGTGAGCAGGCTGAAGGTGTGCACGTAGAACAGGTAGCCCAGCGCCAGCGCCAGCGCGCCGTCGATCAGCCTTACCAGCAGCGCCTCACCCTCTACCGATGAGGCCGACACGGCCATCACGATCGGCACGCCGAACAGGATGAACAGCAGCATGCTGTCGCCGGGCGCGGCGTTGGCGTTGGCGAGGTAGAGGTCCTGGCGCAGGCTCGCCAGCATGCCCATTGTCCAGAAAGCCATGGCCAGTGCCGCGAGCAGCCAGCCGCGACTGTGCGACCAGCCGTTGCGCGCCGCCCGCCGCAGTGCCGCCGCCAGCGCCAGCACCGGCGCCAGCAGCAGGAAAAAGTAGGACGCCTGAATCGCAAATGCGGGCAGCAGCCATATCGCCAGCGCGTGCAACAGCACGAAAGCACACGCGAAGAGCAAGGTCATCGGCAGCGGTCCCTGGGCGGTTGCGGCTGGCTGCAACAAACGGCCCACTAGTACTACGCCGCGGCGGGCGCGGCAATCACTCCGGTGCGCCCGGCGCGCGCGATGTGGCACAGGTCATGGCGACGACCGCGGCGCGGGGGTGCACACTGGGCGCTCCCTGCCAACGAGGAGACCGTCATGCGACCGACCCTGCTTGCCCTTGTGACCGCTCTCGCACTGCCGCTGACGCTGCCCGCCGGCGCGTCCACCGCCCAGGCCGCCGTCCCGGCGAACAGCGCCCCGTCCTATGTTCGCAACGCGGTCGACGATCCCGCGCGCAAGCTGGACGCGGCCAACGACGCCCGTCGCCAGGTAGCCCAGCTGATGGCCTTTGCCCAGGTGAAGCCGGGCCAGAAGGTGGTGGACCTGATCCCCGGCAGCGGCTACTTCACCCGCGTGTTCAGCGCCATCGTCGGCCCCGGCGGGCACGTCTACGGCATCTGGCCCGATGCCTACGACAAGGTGTCCGGCTCGGACTCGGCCAACCTGCGCAAGCTCGCCACCGATCCGCATTACGGCAACGTCAGCGTGCTGGTGCAGCCGGCGGCGCAGTTCGCCACGCCCGAGCCGGTGGACCTGGTGTTCACCTCGCAGAACTACCACGACTATCCCGATCCCTTCATGGGCAAGCTCGATCCGGTCGCCTTCGACAAGCAGGTATTCGCCGCGCTCAAGCCCGGCGGGCTGTTCGTGGTGGTCGATCACGTGGCCGAGGCGGGCTCGGGCATGCGTGACACCGACACGCTGCACCGTATCGATCCGGCGATCGTGAAGAAGCAGGTCGAGTCGGCCGGGTTCGTGTTCGACGGCGAAAGCCAAGTGCTGCGCAACCCGAAGGACCCGCACGACATCAAGGTGTTCGACAAGTCGATCCGCGGCCATACCGACCAGTTCGTCTACCGGTTCCGCAAGCCCGGGGGCTGACGCGTGGCGGTCAAGGACGACGACCCGAAGCCGCAGCCGCCGGAGGCGCCGGAGCCCCTCGACTGCTGTGGCGAAGGCTGCGTGCCGTGCATCTACGACGTCTACGATCGCGCCATGGAGCAATACCAGGACGCCCTCGCCGCGTGGCTGGCGCGTCATCCCGAGGCGTCCGGCTGAGCCGGTGCCTCGGGGGGCTGCTCAGCGGTAAAGCATCTGCGCGCGCGTGGGCGCGAGGCGGGCAATCAGCCGGTTCTGCACGCGCACCGGCACGTGCTGGCGGTCCATCGCGGTGATCAGGTCTTCCACCACGGCGTTAAACATCGCCTCGTCGATGTGCATGCCGCGGTGCACTTCCTCCATCGAGTCGCCGCGGTACTGGCAGGGGCCGTCGGCGGTCTGGCAGAGATAGTCGGCGAACACCCGCTTCCAGCGGCGGATGTCGACATGGGCGAAGCTCGGCGCCACCTGCGGATCGGCAGCGAACGCATCGAGCAGGTTCTCGGTGATCGCCGCCACGCCGGCCTTGCCGCCGAGCTGGTCGTACAGCGTCGGTGCCTTCACCTGCGTCTGCACACAGCCTGCCAGCAGCAGGGGGATCAAGAGCATCGGGCGAAGGCGCATCACAGGCTCCCCTGCAGCGAGAGATACCAGCCGCGCTGGCTGCGCAGGCCGGCGATCGAGCCGAGCGAGACGTACGCGGTCACCAGCGACACGTGCTTGGTCGGGAACCAGGCCAGGAACAGGTCCGAAGCGTCGTCTTCGCGAGCGAAGGCCAGATGGTCGGGTTTCTGCCGGTACTCCGCGCCCACCGCCAGGTGCGGGTCCAGCAGCAACGCCAGCGAACCTTCACCCACCAGCCGGCGCCCGCCGCGGTCACCGCCAAAGCCGAGCAGGCCGAACTGGTTGGCGTCGGTGGAGCGCACGGTCACGTTCCACAGCAGGTTGTAGCCGGCCGCGCCGGCCAGCAGCACCTGCGTGGCGGACAGATACACGTCGGTGCCGCGATCGCGGCGTGCACCGACCAGCGCCGGAACCGCGAAGTCGAGATTGTGCTTATGCTGCACGCCCAGCGAGATCTGCGGCAGCGGCCCGTAGACCGCGTCGCCCGCCAGCCGCAGCTTGGCGCCGAACACGTCCTGGCGCAGCGCGGCGCCGGGCATGCCGATCGCCTTGCCCAGCGTGCCCAGGTCGAAGCGGTCGCGCGCTAGCGACAGTTCCAGCCGGTCATGCCAGGTGAACGCGACGCCGTGCGCGTCGAGCCGGTAGTCCGGCAGGTGCAGCCGGGTGACGAACGCAGTGGCGCCGACCTGCTCGCGGGTGGCGTAGCCGGACAACACCGCCCACGGCACCAGGCCGCCACCGGCGCTGCCTTCGACCATGCTGGCGCCGCCGGTGGCGAGCAGACGGCCGTCGCCAGCGTGGGCCGGTGCGGCCAGCCACAGGCAGGCGAGCAGGGCAAAGGCGCCGCGAACGGACCTCATGCGCGGCAATCCTGCGCCTCGGCCGCCGGACGGGCGGCGAATTCGGCGCAGGCGTCGGCCAGCCAGCGGGTGGCGTCGGCCGCCGGCATCGGGCGGCTGATCAGGTAACCCTGCGCGCTGTCGCAGCGGAAACCGCGCAGCATCTGCATCGCCGCATCGGTTTCCACACCCTCGGCGACCACCTTCAGGCCCATGTTGTGCGCCAGCTCGATGGTCGAGCGCACGATCACCGCGTCGTCCTCGTCCTCGGCCATGCCCATCACGAACGACTTGTCGATCTTCAGCTCGTCCACCGGCAGGCGCTTGAGGTGCGACAGCGAGGAGTAGCCGGTGCCGAAGTCGTCGATCGCCAGCATCACGCCGCAGGCCTTGAGCCGGTTGAGCACTTCCAGCGAGTAGAGTGCGTCGCGCATCACCGCGGTCTCGGTTACCTCGAGCACCAGCCGGCCCGGGTCGATGCCGTAGGTGGCCAGGTGGCGCGCCAGCACGTCGGGCAGCTCGCCGCTGCCCAGATCCATCGCCGACAGGTTGAGTGCCACGCCGATGTCCATGCCCTGCGCCGACCACTCGGCGCACTGGCGGATCACCTCGTGCAGCACCCAGTCGGTGAGTGAGCGAATGATGCCGGAGTGCTCGGCCAGCGCGATGAAGTCGTCCGGCGGGATCAGCCCGTGCTGCGGATGGCGCCAGCGCAGCAGGGCCTCCACGTTGAGCACGCGCTGGCTGCACAGCTGCAGCTTGGGCTGGTAGTGGAGCTCGAGCTCGTTGTTGGGCACGGCGCGGCGCAGGTCGTTGACCAGCGACAGCCGGTACAGGTGTTCGGCGTCGCGCCCCGGCCGGTAGAGCTGCAGCCGGGCGCGGGCCTCCTTGGCGTCGTACATGGCGATGTCGGCACGGCGCAGTAGCTCCTCGGCCACGTCGCCGTGCTCGGGAAACAGCGCCATGCCCACGCTCACGTCCAGGAACAGTTCCATCGCGTCGGCGCGGATCGGCTGTGCGACCGCATCGAGCAATTCCTCGGCACGGCGCATCAGGTCGTCGGCGTGGATGCCCTCCATCAGCACGACGAACTCGTCGCCGCCGAAACGCGCCAGCACGTCGTCGTCGCGCAGGCCGCTGCGCAGGCGCCGGCCGATCTCCACCAGCACGCGGTCGCCGATGCCGTGGCCCATCGTGTCGTTGATTTCCTTGAAGCGGTCCACGTCGAGCATCAGCACGGCCAGGGTATGGCCGGCGCCGGCGGCACGCACCAGCGCATCGACCAGGCTCTGCTGCAGGCTGGCCCGGTTGGGCAGCGCGGTGAGGTTGTCGTGGAACGCGGCGTGGGCGATCTGCTGCTCGCGCCGGGCGATGCCGCGCTGCATGCCATTGAAGGCATGGGCCAGTTCGCCCAGCTCATCGTTGTGCTGCACCGGCACGGTGCCCAGGTAGTCGCCGTGGCCGATCCGCCGCGCCGCGTCCGCCAGCAGCGAGACCGGGCGCGTCACGTTGCGCGACAGCCACAGCGCGCCGCCCAGCGAAGCCACCAGCGAAAGCAGGGCGATCAGCAGCAGCTCGTGCTCCAGCGAGCGATAGGTTGCCAGCGCCTCGCTGCGGGAGAACTGCAGCAGCGCACCGAGCATGCCGTCGTCGCCCTGCAGCGGCTTCCACTGGGTGAAGTAGTCCTGCGGGCCCAGGCTGAGCACGCGCGGCACCGGATTGTCGCTGCCGGTGGCGTCGAACAGCGCCCGGCGGCCGGTGTCGTCCAGGGCCGACAGGGTAGTGCGCAACCAGCGGTGGCCGGCGCGGTCTCGGGCGAGGAAAGTCACCTCCACGCCGGCGAGGTCCTTGAGGCTGCGCGCCAGCGCGTCGTCCAGCGCGAAGCCCATGCCGACCCAGGCGATGCGGGTGGGCGCCCGCACCGGCACGATCACCAGCTGGTAAGGCCGGCCGTCGATCAGGGTCACGGTGGTGCCGGCCACCTCGCCAGCGTGCGCCACCAGCGCGGTCCAATCACCGACCGCCATGGTCTTGCCGTTGGCGTCCAGCGCCGCGACCACGCGGCCGTCGAGCGACGTGAGCACCATCAGGTCGGCGGAGATGCGGTGGCCCTGGTTGTAGAGCACCGAGTGGATGGTCGGCGTGTCGCCGGTAGCGACGGCCTGCTTGAAGCCGAAGTCGCTGGTGGTGATGCGCACGGCGTCTTCCAGCTGCGCGCCGCGCGTCTGCAGCAGGTCGGCGAACACGCGCGCACCGGAGGCGAGCCGGGTCTGTGCCTGGCTGAGCGCGCTCTGGCGCGTGGCGTAATAGAACGCGACAAAGGTAGGTACCTGCACCAGCACGAACAGCGCCAGCAGCAGCAGCGCCAGCCGCTCGCGGAACTTAATGCTCATGCGAGCCCTGCGTGCGCGCGCCCAGCCCCATCTCCAGGTCCGGCGGCGGCTGGTTGGTCTGCTCCGGCGCCACCAGCGCCAGCGTGTAGTTGCGCTGCAGCGGCGTGGTGCCCAGGCTCACCGTCTCGCTGACGGGCGGGGCGCCGGCGGCCAGTCGCGGCTGCCACAGTTGCAGCGTGTAACGCCCGGCGGGCAGATCTTCCAGCGTCAGCTGTCCGTTGTCACCGCTCTGTGCGAACCAGGGCGTGTCCACCACCACCACATAGCCGAGCATCCAGTCGTGGATGTTGCAGCCGAGCGTGACGATGCCAGGCTGGTCGAACTGCTCGGTGGAGGCGTGGTTGCCGGTGTAGAGCTTGAGCTCGAAGTGCTTGGCCGGCGAGAACGAGTACACCTGGTGGCGCACGTTGTCGCTGTTGGGAAAGCTCACCGTCGCGCCGGTGCGCACCACCAGCACCTGCGGGGTGAAGCTGAGGTTGCGCTGGTCCAGTACCGCGCTGGCGCCCGCCGATGCCGGCGGGGCGGGGCGGTCCAGCGGAAGCAGCCACACCACGGCATCGCGTACCGGTGCGCCGGCGGTGTCGCGTACCTGCACGTCGAGCCGCGCGCCGGTTGCGCTGGCGGACAGTGGCAGCAGGGCCAGGGCCATCCGCAAGGCGGCGCGGGAGGAAAGCAGCTTGATCATGGCTCGATGATGTCCGATGGGTGCCGGCCGGGTCGCGCGCCCGTGCCCGCACCTGTTGCGATCAACCGTTATCGACGCTGGCGCGCATTCCCTTGAGCGGCCTGCACGACAGCGTACACGGCCCCGCACGCGGGCGCTGCCTCTGCCGCGCCTTCGCCGGGCACCCGTGTATACGAAGCAAGCGTGGTCGCGGTTGCAGGCCCTCTCAAGCGCCTGCCGGCGCTATCGCCGCGCTCGACCATCGCCGACAAACGGACGTCCAAACGCCCGCCGGCATTGATCGGCGGGCGGTCGCGGGTTAGATTCCCAGATTCTTCCTGGGGGAAATCATCATGAAACGCATACTGGCCATGGCCGGAACCGTGCTGCTCGCTGCCTGCGGCCACGACGTGCGCACGCCCGCGCCGCTCGGCGCGCTGGTGGTGCCGAATCAGGCGCCATGGCTGATCCTGGCGACGGGGCCGGAGGAAGTGTTGGTGCGCGGTCTGGACGACACCATCAAGCTCTCGCCGGAGCCCTCGGTCGCCACCGCGGTGGAGGCGCAGCTGCGCGCAGGCGTGCAGCCGGACTACTTCACCAACCTGACCATCGCCTGCGACGACCTCAAGACGCAGATGAACGTCGACACCGACGAGGCACCGGACACGCCGAAGCTCGATCTGTCGCTGCGCTGCACGGTAAACGCCCGCGGCCTCATCGTGGCGCACGAATACAGCGCCACCAGTACCGCCACCGTGGCCGCCGGCTCGAATGATGCCGCCTATGGCCGTGCGCTGGGCGTACTGCTGAAGGATGCCGCCGACCAGATCGCCGGCAAGCTGGCGGCGGACGTGCGCGTCAGTCGGCAGGCGCAGCCCTGACTCGCTGTTAGGGCGCCCGGCGCGTCGTCGCGCCGGGCGCGCGTTGCGTCCGGCGGGGGTCTGGCGGCTCGCGCCTGTCGCTGAGGGTGAGCTCAGTTGCCGCGGGAGTCGCTGTCGCGGAACTGCCGACGCAGATCCTGCTGGCAGCGCTCGATCATCGCCGGGGTGAACACGTCGGGCCAGGCGGTGCTCAGGTCGGTGTCCGGCGCCGCCAGCGCGTGTTCGCCGAGCACCTGCGCCATCGCCAGCGTATTGGCGCACATCAGCGCCCGGCCCAGCGGGCTCTCCGGCTCGGTCGGTACCTCGGCACGTTCCTGCAGCGCAAACAGCACTTTGCCCGGCAGATTCCAGTGCTGTGCCGCGCGCAGCGAGATGTGCGCGGCCATCTGTGCGCAGCTGGCGAGGAAATGGTTGGTCAGCGGGCCCAGCTCGGCAGGCGCCTCCTGATCGAGCACGCGCACCACCGCGCCGGTGCCGGTGTTGCAGACGATACCGGCCAGGTAGGCCTCGAACGGATCGGAACTGCTCTTGCCCAGGTACGCACAGGCGTGCGCGCAGCGCTCGGCGTGGTCCCACAGGCGCTGCCCGGCCACGTGGCCGAACATGCCCGCGCTGGCGTGCAGGATCGGCTTCATCACGTGCATCGTCACCACCCGGCGCAGGCCGTCCTGGCCGAGCAGTACCACCGCGTGCTGCAGGCTCTGGATCGGGTGCAGGGTGCGGTAGTAGATGCTGCGGCTGACCCGCATTACCTCGCCCACCAGCACCGGATCGCGGCCGATCAGCTTGGCCAGCTGGGCGCCGCCCACGGTGTCGCTCTTGAGCGAGCGCAGCAGCTGCGGCAGCACGGTGGGCAAGCGCGGCAGGCTGCGCACGTCGAACTGGCCGCAGGTGGCCTGCAGCCGCTTGAGGATCGCGCGCTCCTGCTGGGTCGGCTCGTCGCCGACGTGGTCGGGCAGGCCGAGCACGTAACGGTGGAAGCGGTCGCGCAGTTCCGCCAGCGACATCGCCTCGTGGGCGGCGGCGGTCTCTTCGGCACTGGGTGCCGCGGCGGGACGCGCGGCGAATTTGCGCGCCGGCGTACGCGGCGGTGGTGCCACCTCCGCATATCCAAGAATCCGGCGCCACAGACTGCCCATGCATCCCCGCCTTCGGCCGGACACCCGGCCTCGCGAAGGTGTTAACGGCGTGGTGCAGGAAAAATGAAGCGTCCGGGCCCGCGCTGGCATTCGAGCGGCTCGCCCCCACTTCGAAGCGATCCCCCCCCCCGTTTGTCGAGTCACGCATGATTCCGTTCTCCATCCTGGACCTGGCCCCGGTCACGCAGGGCAGCGACGCCGCGCAGGCGTTCCGCAACGCGCTCGCCCTGGCACGGCACGGCGAGGCGCTGGGCTACCACCGTTACTGGCTGGCCGAGCACCACAACATGCCCGGCATCGCCAGCGCGGCCACCGCGGTGCTGATCGGCCACGTGGCCGGCGGCACTTCGACCATCCGGGTCGGCTCGGGCGGCATCATGCTGCCCAACCACGCCCCGCTGCAGGTGGCCGAGCAGTTCGGCACGCTGGCCTCGCTGTATCCGGGCCGGATCGACCTGGGCCTGGGCCGCGCGCCCGGCACCGACCAGCCGACCGCCCGCGCGCTGCGGCGCTACTTCGACAGTGCCGACGCTTTTCCGAACGACGTGGTCGAGCTGCTGGGCTACTTCGAGCCCGCTGCGCCGGGGCAGGCGGTGCGTGCCGTGCCCGGCGCGGGCCTGGACGTGCCGGTGTGGCTGCTCGGGTCGAGCCTGTTCAGCGCCAGGCTGGCCGCACAGCTGGGCCTGCCGTTCGCTTTCGCCTCGCACTTCGCGCCCGATGCCATGGACCAGGCGCTGGCGACCTACCGCCGCGATTTCCGCCCCTCGGCGCGGTTGGCCGCGCCGTACGCGATCCTCGCGCTCAACGTGGTGGCGGCCGACAGCGACGCGCAGGCACGGCGCCTGTTCACCACCCAGCAGCAGGCGTTTGTGAACCTGCGCCGCGGCCGGCCGGGGCTGATCCCGCCGCCGATCGACGATATCGAGACATTCCGGACCCCGACCGAGCGGCTCGGCGTGGAGCAGGCACTGGCTTGCGCCGTGGTGGGCGGTCCGGACACGGTGCAGCGCGGGCTGGCCGCTTTCATCGCGCGGCACCGCCCGGACGAGCTGCTGCTGACGGCCAACATCTTCGACCCCGCGGCGCGCCTGCACTCGTTCGGTCTTGCTGCCGCCGCACGGAGCGCGCTCGCATCGGCAGATACCGCCGTGCGCCATTGAGGCAGGCGCCGGGGGCGCGGCCGACGTGGTTCGGGCATCATGGCGCCCTCTCTCCCCTCGCATGGCCAAGTGACACCGCATGAAGATTCCCAACGGCCTGCAGCCGCTGATCGACGATGGCGTGATCGACCAGGTGCTGCGCCCGCTCAAGAGCGGCAAGGAGGCCTCGGTGTACGTGGTGCGCTGTGGCGACGCGATCCGCTGCGCCAAGGTCTACAAGGACATGGCCCAGCGCAGCTTCCAGCAGCGCGTGCAGTACCAGGAAGGGCGCAAGGTGCGCGGCAGCCGCGAAGCGCGCGCGATGGGCAAGGCGACCAAGTTCGGCCGCAAGGAGGCCGAGGCGGCCTGGAAGAACGCCGAGGTCGACGCGCTGTACCTGCTGCACGATGCCGGTGTGCGCGTGCCGCGTCCGCACGGCTACTTCAATGGCGTGCTGCTGATGGAGCTGGTCACCGACGAGGAGGGCCACTCGGCGCCGCGGCTGGGCGAGGTGGATGTCGACGCGGAGACCGCGCGCGCCTGGCACCGGTTCCTGATGCAGCAGGTGGCGCGCATGCTCTGCGTGGGTTTGATCCACGGTGATCTGTCGGAATACAACGTGCTGGTGGGGCCGGACGGCCCGGTGATCATCGACCTGCCGCAGGCGGTGAGCGCGGCGGGCAACAACAATGCGCGCTTCATGCTGCGCCGTGACGTGGGCAACCTCACCATCACGCTGGCGCGCTTCGCGCCGGAGCTGCTGGACACGCATTATGCCGAGGAGATGTGGGCACTGTTCGAGCAGAGCGAACTGCATCCGGACACCGAGCTCACCGGCCACTTCACCTTCGACGAGCGCGCCGCCGACGTGGACAGCGTGATGCAGTCGATCATCGATGCGCGGGAAGAAGCGATCATCCGCCAGCAGGGCCGCGAGGCGGCGCGCGAGGATTGAACGCATCGATCGGGTTGCGGCGTCTCGGGTCGCGTACCGGCTCGGGCGGCACCCTCGGCGACATCATTCATGGGGCCGCGGACATCCCATGAAAAAGGGCCGCATCGCGGCCCTTCTTGTTCAATGCCCCGGGAAACTGGTTCCCTTGGCCGCCTTCTTGGCGTTCTTGTCGGCCTTCTTCTCCTTGGGCGTCTTCAAGGCTTTCTTCTTGCCGCCTTTCTGCTGATTCAGACCTTTCATGGCACGCTCCTGCGGAGGAATCCCCGCGTGCGCCATGGTGACAGCTTTCGCCCGCCGCCGATGGTTTCCGGCGCGCGGCGGGCGCGAGCCTCAGCCCGCCCTCAGGAGCCCTTGCCCGAGGACACCACCGGCAGCTCGACGTAGCTTGAGTGGAACACCTTCTGGGTGGCCTTCTGGAAGTCCTCCGGCCTGGCCAGCATGATGTTCGGCACGAAGGTCTGCGGGTTGCGGTCGTACAGCGGGAACCAGCTCGACTGCACCTGCACCATGATCCGATGGCCCGGCAGGAACACGTGGTTGGTGGTCGGCAGGGCGAAGGTGTACGGCAGCGGCTTGTCTGCCGCGATCGGCCGGGACTGGCTGAAGCCCTCGCGGTAGCGGCCGCGCAGGATGTCCATCGCCACCGCCAGCTGGTAGCCGCCCATCTCCGGCTGGTTGCCGACGATGTCCGGGTAGACGTCGATCAGCTTCACTACCCAATCGCTGTCGGTGCCGGTGGTGGAGGCGGTGAGGTGCACCTGCGGCTGGCCGGCGATGGTCAGCGGCGCGGTGAGCACGTCGGAGGTGTAGGTGAGCACGTCGGTGCGACCGGAGGCTTCACGCTGGTCGTCCACCAGCCACTGCGACCAAGTCTGCCCGGCGTCGTAGCCCACCGGCTGGATCGGCCGCGCGCGGAACGGCACCGGATGCGCCGGATCGGACACGTAGGCGTCGCTGTCGCCGTCGTCGTCGCTCTCGAAGCCAAGCTTCATGCCGGGCTCCAGGTACAGCGGCGTGGGCTTCACCGCGCAGCTGCCGCCGCAGCCGGCCGGCCAGCTCTTCAAGCGTTCCCACTGGTTGGTGCCGGTCTGGAACGCGGTCACCGGAGCGACATCGGCCTTGGGCGCGCCATCTTTCAGGTACTGCGCCAGGAACGGGCGCAGCACGTGCTCGCGAAACCAGGTGCCGGTGTCGCTGCCGAACTTCAGCGCGCCCAGCGAGCTGGCGTCCTCGATCTCCTGGCCGTGGTGCCACGGGCCCATCACCAGCTTGACCATGTTGTTGCCGGTGTCCTTGGGCTTGATCGCCTTGTACACGGCGATGGCGCCGTAGCTGTCTTCCTGGTCCCACAGGCTGTGCACCAGCATCACCGGCACCTTCAGCGGCTCCTTGGCGAGCAGCTTGTCGACCGCCTGCTCCTGCCAGAACGCGTCGTAGTCGGGGTGGTCGAGCATCTTCTGCCAGAAGCCGAGCTGCTGCATGCCGTGCTGGCGGGCCAGCTCGCCGGCGGAACCCGCGCGCAGGTAGAGGTCGTAGTCGTCGCGCACGTTCGACCACCACTTGGCGGAGTTGTCGCGGGTGGCGGTCTGCTCGTAGATGTAGGGCAGGTTCTGCTGGCGGAACGCGCCGTTGTGGAACCAGTCGTCGCCCATCCAGCCGTCGACCATCGGGTTCATCGGCACCGACACCTTCAGCGCCGGATGCGGGTGGATCAGCGCCATCAGCGGCTCGAAGCCGTCGTAGGAAATGCCCAGCGTGCCGACCTTGCCGTTGCTCTCCGGAACGTGCTTCACCAGCCAGTCGATGGTGTCGTAGGTGTCGGTGGCGTCATCCACCGGGGTGGGATTGAGCGGCCCGTGCACCGGCCGGTTCATCACGTAATCGCCTTCGGAGTGGTACTTGCCGCGCACGTCCTGCACCACGCGGATGTAGCCATCCTCCACGATCACGTCGGCCGGGTTGTCGTAACCCTCCAGGTTGGCGGCGAGGTCTCCGCTCTGCGAGTGGGTGGTGAGCGCGTCGGCGTCGTAGGGGGTGCGGGTGAGCACGATGCCGGCATGTTTCGCGCCCGTGCCGTTCAAGTTCCGCGGCACCAGGATCACCGTGTGCAGCTTCACGCCGTCGCGCATCGGGATCATCACCACGCGGCGCTCGAAGTCGGCATCGGCGTTCACCGGCGCAAAGCTGGCCGGGGTTTCGCTGGGGTACTCGGGATATTTCGGTGCGGCATCCTGCCGGGCAAAGGCGCCAGCCGAGACGGCCAGCAGTGCGGTGGCGAAGGCGGGCACCAGGCCGGCCTTGAGAGAAGCAGGAAGCAGCTTGCGCGAGATCATGAGGGGTCCCCTGGATGGAGCGGCCAAGGTATCAGGGCGCGCGCCAGCGGAGCCATTAACCATTGGTACGGGGCGTGTGGGGGAAGGCCGCCCGGCGCTGCGCTGATTCAACCGGGCCGGCTGATCCTGTTCGGCTCGAACACATGACAATCCGCACGGTGCAACGCTCCCCGGAGCGGGCGCCGGCCGGGGGCGCCGTTGGCCGGGCTGCATGACGTGCGGCACGACGCGCGAGCGTGTCGGGTACCGTCCCGTCGCCACCGCCGCCCGATCAGGACATCACTGCTGCAGGCGCGCCTCGAAGGCGTCCAGCGGCAGCGCGGGGCTGAACAGGTAGCCCTGGTAGTGACGGCAGCCGTGATCGTGCAGGAACACCCGCTGCGATTCTGTCTCCACCCCTTCGGCCACCACCGTGATGTGCAGGTTGTCGGCCAACGAGATGATCATGCGTGCAATGGTGGCGGCGTGTTCGCTGCGGGTGATGTCCTGCACGAACGAGCGGTCGATCTTGATCTCGTCCAGCGGCATCCGCTGCAGGTAGCTGAGCGAGGAGTAGCCGGTGCCGAAATCGTCCAGCGAGAAGCGCACTCCTGTCTCGCGCAGGCGCGCCATGCGGGCGATCACCTCCTCCATGTTCTCGGCGAACAGGCTCTCGGTGACCTCGATCACCAGCCGCGTCGGATCGGCGCCGGTGGCGGCGAGGATGTCCAGCACCGACTGCACGAAGCCCGGGTCGTGCAGCTGGCGCACGCTGGCGTTCACCGACAGGCTCAGGTGCGCCGTGCGCGGATCGGCCGCCCATGCGGCGAGCTGGCGGCAGGCGTTGTCGAGCACCCATTCGCCCAGCGGCACGATCAGCCCGGTGGCCTCGGCGACCGGAATGAACTGGTCCGGCGGCACGTTGCCGCGCACCGGATGGTGCCAGCGCAGCAGTACCTCGGCGCTCACCGTCTCGCCGGCGCTGTCCACCTGCGGCTGGTAGTGCAGTTGCAGCCGGCGTGCCTGCAGGTCGCTGCGCAGGTCGTGCTCCAGTGCCAGGCGCGCGTCCACGGCGGCCTGCATGGCGGGGTCGAACACGCGCAGCGTGTTCTTGCCGGCGGCCTTGGCCTGGTGCATCGCCAGGTCGGCATGCTTGAGCGTGCTGTCGGCCGCGCGCTCGCCCCGGGCGAACAGCGCGATGCCGATGCTCACGGTGCAGCGGTAGTCGATGCCGTCCAGGCTGTAGGGCAGCGACAGCACGTCCCGGATGCGGTGCGCCGCGGATTCGGCCTGGCGCTGCGCCTGATCGGCATCATGGCCCAGGCCTTCCATCATCGACACGAACTCGTCGCCGCCCAGCCGAGCCAGCAGTTCGCGCTGGCGAACACAAGCGTGCAGCCGGCGGGTGACCTGCTTGAGCAGCTGGTCGCCCACGTCGTGACCCATGGTGTCGTTGAGCAGCTTGAAATTGTCCAGGTCGATGAACAGCATGGCGCCGTGCTCGCGCCCGCTCGCCGTGTCGCCGACCAGGGCGACGAGCCGCTCCATCAGCAGGCGCCGGTTGGGCAGGGCGGTGAGCGGGTCGTAATAAGCCAGCCGGTGGATCTGCTGCTCGCTGCGCTTGCGCTCGGTGAGATCGGTATTGGTGCCGGAGATGCGCGTGGGTCGACCCGCCGGGTCGCGCAGGATGAAGCCGCGCGAGAGCACCGGCACGTAGTGGCCGTTGCTGTGCTGCAGGCGGAATTCGATCTCGTAGCTGGCGGTGTCGCCAGCCAGGTGCGCGCCAAGTTCGGCCTCGACGCGGCGCAGGTCCTGCGCGTGCATGCGGCGTTTCCACAGCTGCGAGTCGACCGGCAGTTCGCCCGGCGCATAGCCGATCATCTGCCACCAGCGCGGCGAGTAGTACAGCTCGTCCGCGACCAGGTCCCAGTCCCACGCCGCGTCGTTGGCGCCGCGCAGCATCAGGCTCAGGCGCTCCTCGGACTTGCTTAGCGCCCGCTCGGCCTGCTTCAGGCCGGTGATGTCGGTGAAGCTCACCACCACCTCGGTGGGCTCGCCCTGGGCGTCGAGGTTGGGGAACGCATTGCACATCACCCACACCATGCGATGGTCGACGGGATGGCGCAGGCCCAGGATCAGGTCGTTGACGACGCGGCGGCTGCCCAGCGCCTGCGCGACCGGAAACTCCTCCAGCGGCATCGGCGAGCCGTCCTCGCGCAGGAACTCGAAGTGCTCGTCGGTATAGAACGCGCCCAGCAGCGCGTCGTGGCTCATGCCGAGCAGACGCAGCGCGGTCTCGTTGGCGTAGATGATCTCGGTGTTGGCCCGGTGCAGCACGATGCCGGCCTGCACGTGCTGGAACAGGAACGTGTACAGCCGCTCGCGCGAGGCCTGCGCGTCGGCCGCGTCGCGCCGGGCGGAGCTGTCGCGGGTGATGCCGATGAACCCCGACAATGCATCGTTGGCGAACACCGGGGTGATGGTGAGATCGTTCCAGAACGTCTCGCCGCCCTTGGTGTAGTTGAGCATCTCGCCCGAGAACGGCCTGCCGGAGGCGATCGCCTCGCGGATCCGCTGCACCGTGTCCGGCTCGGTCAGCGGGCCCTGCATGGCGCGGCAGGTAGTGCCTACCAGGTCTTCGCTGGTGAAGCCGGTGATTGCCGTGAACGACTGGTTGACGTAGGTGATGTGCCCGCGCGCGTCGGCCAGCAGAATCCCTTCCGAGACCGTGGACAGGATCGGGGTGATGCCGCCGAGATCGATCGCACTGCCCATTGCCGCGCCGCCCGTGCTGACCTCCACGCCGGCCGATGGCCGGGACCCCCGGATGCGTTTCCCCACAGGCTTCGCGCCAGGTGCAGGCACGTTACACCGCCCGTCACGGTCGCGCCACGGCCGGCGAAGACTCCCCGATTGCCGGGGTTATCGACCCCGGCTGGTGCGGCTTGAGTCGATCGTCGCGGGCGCGCCCTCAGGCGGCGGCCATGCGCCTGGAGGGGTTCACGGTGACGCTGTCGCTGCCGTCCATCATTTGCAGTTCGCCATCCTGGATCAGCGCCTGCAGGCGCATGCCGCGCGTGAGCAGGCCGACCAGCTGCTGCACGGTCGCCTCGGGGATATCCAGCACGGTGAGATTGCGGAAACGGGTGAGGCTGTTGGCGATCTTGTCCCACCACACGTCTGCACCACGGCCGCCGTAGTTGATCACCACCACCTGCTGCGATCTGGCGCAGGCCTTGCGGATGCGCGCCTCGTCCGGCTGACCCAGCTCGATGGTGAGCTCGATTTCGTCGGTGTAGCTCTTGCGCCACAGGTCCGGCTCTTCCTCGTTGCTCAGGCCCTTGCCGAACTCCAGCCGGTCGTCGGCGTAGAGCGCGAAGGCGAGCAGCCGCACCATCAGGCGCTCCTCGGTTTCCGACGGATGGCGGGCGAGGGTGAGCGCGTGGGTGGCGTAGTAGTGCCGGTCCATGTCGCTGACCTGCAGCTCGACCTTGTAGATGGTGGCGTTGAGGGCCATGCGATGCATTCCGTGATGTCAGCCGTGCAGTCTAGCCGGGACCGCGCGCGGCTATCGGGTTACGCTGCGCGTCCGCCATGACGACGACTCCCGCCAGCACCTTGCATCTGCCGCCCGGCGACTGGGCGACCGTGCTGGATTGCCTGTGCGCCCACTTCGCCAGCATCCCGCGCGCGCAGTGGCTGGATCGCATCGCCCGCGGCCGCGTGCTCGATGCCGAAGGCACGCCGATCACCGCGCGCACGCCGTACCGCATCGGCATGCCGGTGCGCTATTTCCGCGAGGTAGCGGATGAGCCGGAGATCGCGGGTCAGGTGCGGGTGGTGTACGCCGACGATCATCTGCTGGTGGCCGACAAGCCGCCGTTCCTGCCCGTGACCCCGGCGGGAAGCTACGTCACCCAGACGCTGCTGGCGCGGCTGGTGGCCCGCACCGGGCATGCGGATCTGGTGCCGCTGCACCGCATTGATCGGCTCACCCGCGGGCTGGTGATGTTTTCCATCCGCCCCGCTACGCGCGACGCTTATCAGGCGCTGTTCCGCGCGCGTCGCATCGGCAAGGTCTACGAGGCGCTCGCGCCGCCGCTGCCGGAGCTGCCCTTTCCGCAGGTGCGGCGTTCGCGGATCGAGCGCGGCGAACCGTTTTTCCGCATGCGCGAAGGGCCGGGCGAACCGAACAGCGAGACCCGCATCGAGGTGGTCGAGCGCGGCGAATCGCTGTGGCGCTATCGCCTCGAGCCGCTGACTGGTCGCAAGCATCAGCTGCGCGTGCAGATGGCCGGGCTGGGTGCGGCAATTGCCAACGATCCGCTGTATCCCCGGCTGCAGCCGGCCGCGCCGGACGACCCGGTACGGCCGCTTGCGCTGCTGGCGCGGGAGCTGATCTTCGATGATCCGCTGAGCGGTGAAGCGCGACGCTTCTGCAGCGGCTTGTCGTTGTGATGAGCGCGGTGGTGGAGGGCGCTGCCGCTGGGCCCTGCTGCGCCACGCACAGGTTGACCGGCGAAATGATCTGCATCGGGAACAGCCCGCTGCACGGGCCTTGCCGATGGGCTGCCTCATCTCGACCAGGTGACGCCAGCATGGCCGTTCGGCGGTATCTCCCATCGTCTGCCCCCGGCGTCGCACAGCGGAGTCGAAGGGCAACGGCCCCGCACCGGCCGCGCCCGTCACTCATCTCTTCAGGGATCATCCGCATGCGCTCGACGCACCTTCTGTTCGCGATGGCGTTCTGTCTTCTGCTCGCTACACCGCAGACGCATGCCGGCGAAACACCCGGCGCGGCCGGCGTCACCCGGGGCGCCATCACCACCGAAAGCCTCAAGCTTCCCGACACCGCCTTCGCGCCACCGGCCTTCCACGTCACTGTGTACCTGCCGTCGGGTTATGCGCGGGACGCGCAGCGCTATCCCGTGCTGTACGTCAACGACGGCCAGGACATGCCGGCGGTCGGCCTGCAACCGACGCTTGCGGATCTGCAGGCCCGGCACGCCATGGCGCCGGTGATCGTGGTGGCGGTGGATGCCTTGCCCGAACGGCTGGCGCTCTACGGCCTGTTCGACGGCGTGCGCCGGCGCAGCGTGGTGGGCGGCTCGCGCTTCGGCGCCATCGGCACGCTGGCGCAGCCGTACGCGCACTGGTTCGTCGACACGCTGGTGCCCGCGATCGACGCGCGCTACCGCACCCGGCCCACCGCTGCCGACCGCGCGGTGCTGGGCTGGTCGCTTGGCGCGCTGAGCGCATTCGGGCTGGGCTGGAACCGGCCGGACGTGTTCGGCACGGTCGGCGCGTTCTCGCCGTCGTTCTGGGTGGCTGGCGATCGCAGCGACGCGCGCGCCGTGCAGCACACGCGGCTGGCGCTGCGGATGGTCGACCGCGCGCCGGTGCGGCCGGCCCTGCGGCTGTGGTTTTCGATCGGCCTCGCAGAGGAAACCAGCGACCGCGACGGCGACGGCGTGATCGACGCGGTGGACGACCTGCGCGACCTCGTCGACGGCTGGCACGACGTGGACGGCACGGCGCGCCGGGGCCTGCGCCAGCTGGGCTACGCGGTGGTGACGGGTGATCCGGCGCATCCGCCGCGCGGCGGTCAGGTGGCGCTGGAGATGGTGCCCGGGGCGCATCACGACCAGGCCGCCTGGGCGGCGGTACTGCCGGACTTCCTGCGCTGGGCGTTCCCGCCGCGCCACTGAGGGCGGGGCTTCATGCGGCAGCGCGCGCTGCCAAGCCCGACCGTTACCGGCTATCTTTCGGGCCTTGTCCATCCGGGGAGAGTCACACGTGAGCCCACCCAACGCGCCGGGCCTTGCGCCGCGCACCGAACTGACCATCCGAGGCCTGATCATCGGCGTGGTGATCACCGTGGTTTTCACCGCGGCCAACGTGTTCTTCGGCCTCAAGGCCGGCCTCACGTTCTCCACCTCGATCCCGGCCGCGGTGATCTCGATGGCGCTGCTGCGCGGGTTCAAGAACGCGACCATCCAGGAAAACAACATCGTGCAGACGATCGCCTCGGCGGCCGGCACGCTGTCGTCGATCATCTTCGTGCTGCCCGGCATGATCATCATCGGCTGGTGGACCGGGTTTCCGTTCTGGCTGTCGTTCGCCATCTGCGCGCTGGGCGGCATCCTGGGCGTGATGTACTCGATCCCGCTGCGCCGCGCGCTGGTCACCGGCTCGGAGCTGCCGTATCCCGAGGGCGTGGCCTGCGCCGAGGTGCTGAAGGTCGGCGCCGGTGACGAGACCACCGCCGCGGCCACCGAAGACAGCCGCGCCGGCCTGCTTGCCGTGCTGTGGGGTTCGATCGTTTCGGCGGTGTTCGCGGTGGTCGTGGCCACCCGCGTGTTCGCCTCGGACGTGGTGCGCTACTTCGCGGTGAACGACCGCGGCGGCGTCACCGGCTTCGATTTCGGCCTGTCGTTCGCGCTGTTCGCGATCGGCCACCTGGTGGGCATTTCGGTCGGCATCGCCATGCTGGTGGGCGCAGTGATCGGCTGGGGCTGGGGCGTACCGCACTACGCCGCACTGGCCGGCGGCGCCGGGGACATCGCCGAGCTGGCCCAGGCCACCTGGAGCGCCAAGGTGCGCTACGTGGGCGCCGGCGCGATCGCCGTGTCCGCCATCTGGACCCTGGCCAAGCTGGTCAAGCCGGTCGCCAGCGGGCTGGCCGGGGCGATGGCCGCCAACCGTGTGCGCAAGGCTGGCCAGGCCGACACGCTGCCGCGCACCGAGCGCGACATGCCGATCGGGCTGGTGGGCGTGATCACGCTGGCCTGCTTCGTGCCGATCGCCTGGCTGCTCGGCCACTTCGCCAATGTCAGCGGGCTGGGCCATGCGGTGGCGATGCTGGCGATCGGCGGCGTGGCGTTCGTGGTGCTGATGGGCTTCTTCGTCTCCACCGTGTGCGGCTACATGGCCGGCCTGATCGGCTCGTCCAACAGCCCGCTGTCGGGCGTGGGCATTCTGGTGGTGATCTGCTCCTCGCTGCTGCTGACGGCGTTCGTGCAGCCGCACCTGCCGCCGGATACCGGCAAGGCGCTGGTGGCGTTCTCGCTGTTCGTCACCGCGGTGGTGTTCACCGTGGCCGCCATCGCCAACAACAACCTGCAGGATCTCAAGACCGGCCAGCTGGTCGACGCCACCCCGTGGAAACAGCAGGCGGCGCTGATCGTGGGCGTGATTGCCGGCGCGGCGGTGATCCCGCCGGTGCTCGACCTGGTCAACCGCGCCTACGGCTTCCTCGGCGCGCCGGGCGTGGACCCGGCCACCGCATTGCCGGCACCGCAGGCCGGGCTGATCTCGGCGCTGGCGCAGGGCGTGATCCAGGGCAACATCGACTGGAGCCTGATCGAGATGGGCGCGGGCATCGGTGCCGCCATCATCCTCGTCGACGAGGTGCTCGCCCGTGTCAGCCGGTTCCGCCTGCCGCCGCTGGCGGTGGGGCTGGGCATCTACCTGCCGACCGTGAGCACGCTGATGGTGGTGGTCGGTTCGGTGGTCGGCTGGGTCTACGACCGGCAGGCCGAGAAGGGGCCGCGCAGCGAGCCGGTGAAGCAGCTTGGCGTGCTGCTGGCGTCCGGCCTGATCGTCGGCGAGAGCATCATCGGCGTGGTGATCGCGGCCATCGTGGCGTTCGCCGACAAGCTCGGCCTGGACAAGGACGGCCCGCTGGCCATCGTCGGCCCGGGCTTCGCCAATGCGTCGGTGTGGTTTGGCGGCGGTGCCTTCGCCATCGTGGTGTTCGTGCTCTACCGCTGGGTTGGCCGCATGGGCCGGGCCGGGGGGTAATCTCGCGCAGCCCGCGTCGGCGGCGCCCGCAGCGCCGCCGCACCGTGCCGCACCCGCGCACCGCCCGTCTTTCGTACTCCATCACTTCCGGCAATCATGGCCAACATCAACACCACCAAGCTGGACCGAATAGTCGCCGATGCCCGGCGCGCCGCCGAGCAGCGCGGCCACGGCTACCGCGACCGCGCCCTGAAGATGTATCCGTGGATCTGCGGCCGCTGCGCCCGTGAGTTCGATCGCAGCAACGTGCAGCAGCTCACCGTGCACCATCGCAACCACAATCACGACGACAACCCGGCCGACGGCAGCAACTGGGAGTTGCTTTGCCTGTACTGCCACGACAACGAACACCAGCGGTACCTCGACCACGACACCGGCTCGCTCGACACCGGCGACGCGCCGGCCCCGGCGACCGGCAACCCTTTCGCCGACCTCAAGGCGATGCTGGAGCGGAAGAAGTAATCGGAGTGCCGCCGGCCATGCGTGGCGCAGCCGGCACACGCTGCCGGCAGCCAGGAACTCGCCGCAGGTGGTTCGCCTTGGATGGCACGGAAGTCCCGAGTGGGTCGCAGGTCGGCGAGCGGACATGCCCCTGTGATCGCAACGGCCACGTGCCGGCTCCGCCTCAAGGCTCCCTGCCGGCCTTCCGGCGATGCTTGAGCGGCAAACGTAGCCAGAACGTTAGCCGGCGATCCGGCCGCATGCGCACACCCGGCGGGTCGCCCGGAGCACGCCGCCACGAGGCCCCGGCATGGCCGCACTTTCCACCGAGGCGTCATGCCCGCGAACGCGGGCATCCACCTTGATCGTCCCGGCCGCGCCGCGCCGCCGCCCCACCGGTTTGCCGACTGCATCGCGCGGCACGCGCCCCGAGCTGGTACGCGAAGCTGCAAACCGGGCCACGCGCACTCTCCACGTACCATCGCCGTCTGCCCCGCGTGCCGCACCTTCCAGTAGGGGCGTCATGCCCGCGAACGCGGGCGTCCACCTTGATCGTCCTCGCCTTGTCGCGCCGCCGCCCCACCGGCTCGCCGACCGCCTCGCGCAGCACGCGCCCCGAGCTGGCAGGCGAAGCTGCAAACCGGGCCACGCGCACTCTCCACGTATCATCGCCGTCTGCCCCGCGTGCCGCACTTTCCAGTAGGGGGCGTCATGCCCGCGAACGCGGGCATCCACCTTGCTTGTCCCGGCCGCGTCGCGCCGCCACCCCGCCGGCTCGCCCGACTGCATCGCGCGGCACGCGCCCCCGAGCTGGCACGCGAAGCTGCAAGCCGGGCCGCGCGCACTCTCCACGTACAATTGCTGCTCGTTCCGCCTGCCGCACTCCTTCCATGCCCGTAGCTGCCGCCCCTGTCGACGAGGTGCTCGACGCCCTGTTCATGCCGCTGACGGAGGGCATCCTGCGCCTGCCGGCCGATGCGCGGGTGCTGTTTCTGCGCGCGCGCGACAGCTTCCGGCTGCGCGAGGTCGCGCGCCCCGGCTGGCGCCTCGAGCAGAGCTTCAAGCCATTCGCCGACGCGCTGGAGCGCAGCCGTTTCCACGTCGATGCGTGGGTCGAGGGCGAGCTTTTCGATCTGGTGCTGGTGCTGCCGCCGCGCCAGCGCGACGAGGCACATGTCCTGTTTGCCCGCGCTGTGTCGCTGGCCGCGCCGGGCGGGATGGTGCTGGCGTGCGTCCCCAATGCCGAGGGCGCCAGGTCGGCGCAGTCCGATCTGGCGGCGCTGGCCGGGCAGGGCGGTCATCTGTCCAAGCACAAATGCCGCGTGTTCTGGACCGGGCCGCTGCACGGCGCGCACGACCACGCGCTGCATGCCGACTGGCTCGCGTTCGACGCGCCGCGCCGCAATGCCGCCGGCTACTGGAGCCGGCCCGGCCTGTTCGCCTGGGATCGCGTCGACGCCGCCTCCGCCTTGCTGGCCGCGCATCTGCCGCACGACCTGGCCGGGGATGTCGCCGACCTCGGCGCCGGCTACGGCTACCTCGGCAGCGAAGTGATTGCCCGCTGCCCGGGCGTCACCGCGCTGGACGGCTTCGAGGCCGAGCAGCGCGCACTGGCCTGCGCCGGCGAGAACCTGGCCGAGGCACAGGCGAGGGCAGGGCGCGATGTCGCCGTGGCGCTGCACTGGCACGATGTCACGACGGGGCTGCCTGGCCGCTACCACGCCATCGTCAGCAACCCGCCGTTCCACCAAGGCCGCGCCGACCAGCCGGAGCTCGGGCGGGCATTCATCGCTGCGGCGGCCGCTGCGCTTACCCCGGGCGGCCAGCTGTGGCTGGTCGCCAATCGTCACTTGCCTTACGAGGCCACCCTCGCCGCCCGGTTCGACGAGGTCCATCCCGTCGCCGACGAAGGCGGCTTCAAGGTCATCAGCGCGCGCGGAGCCCACGCATGAAACTGGTCAAGCTCATTGCCAACCTCGGCTACGGCAGCCGCAAGGAGGTAGCGCTGATGTTCCGCGAGGGGCGCATCACCGATCCCGATGGCGAGGTGCTGTATGCCGACGACAAGGTGCCGCACGAACACATCCGCGTGGACGACGAGCCGCTCGATCCGCCCGCCGGCATCGTGCTGATGATGCACAAGCCGCTCGGCGCCACCTGCTCGCGCAAGGACATCGGCCGCGTGGTCTACGACCTGCTGCCGCCGCGCTACCGGGTGCGCGATCCCGCACTCTCCACTGTCGGCCGGCTGGACCGCGAGACCTCCGGCCTGCTGCTGTTCACCGACGACGGCGCGCTGCTGCACCGGATCATCTCGCCCAAGGCCAACGTGCCCAAGGTCTACGAGGCCACCCTCGCCAACGACCTGCGCGGCGACGAAGCCGCCACCTTCGCCAGCGGCACGCTGATGCTGGAAGCCGAGAAGACGCCACTACTGCCCGCCGAGCTTGAGGTGCTGGAACCACGCAAGGCTCGCCTCACCCTGCACGAAGGCCGCTACCACCAGGTCCGCCGCATGTTCGCCGCCGTCGGCAACCACGTGGAGGCACTGCACCGGGTGTCGGTGGGTGGGTTGGCGCTGGGTGATTTACCGGCGGGGGAGTGGCGGATGTTGGGGGAAGATGAGACTGCATCGATCTTTTGCTGACGTCGCTCAAGTTCGTCGGACGAATTGAAGCCGACGGCCCTCCAACCGGAAACCGGCAGCAGTATTAGATGGCTGGATTAGGCTGCGGCGCAGGTGCTAAGTTGCCCAATGCGCAGGAACGAGGCGAAACTCCCGCTCCGAAGATCGGTGTTAGGCCGCAGGATTAGACAGCGTTCTGCAACCTACATAGCGTTAGGCTCCTATGGGACTTCCTCGCTCAGCCATCATCGCAGCCATCGCGTTGGCTATTCCGCTCTGCCTGTTCCTCTGGTTCGCGCACGCTGCCGACGCTGTTATGGACAAGAGCGGCCTGGGCAACCTAACTATCTGGTCAATTCTCAACGCACGGGCAGCAGCCTCGTTCTGGGTGCTCGCCGCGGTTTGGCTTTGCGTCCTATGCGCAGCATTGTTCGCCAAAGGCAGGCGAAGGAAGCACTTACTCTCAGTGTGCGCGGGCTTTGCCTTGGCTGCTCCGCTTGCTTACGTGGCCACGCTAGTATTGGCCTAACAACTCGTTCAAGGCGGACGCGCGTACCGCGCGCCGCTTAACTCCAGCGTTAGGTGCCATGAGAGTTATTGACGCAGACCCAACCTTGGCACAGAGGCCAGTACTGGATACTAGTGTCAGCATTCGAGCTCATGCACTGGCGGAGCGCCTAATCACTGACCTGACGATTGGTGAGTTAGCGTTCTGCCTACGTCAAGGAATCGCGTTGCCTCAAGTTGCAGAGCGGGCGGTTGCCGCTCTCATCGAGCAACCTCTTGTTGAGGCTGATGGCTATCCAGGTGACTTACTATGCAGCCTGCTTAACGCAGCAGAGAGCTATGGCTTGCCGGCACTATCGGAGAGTGAGCTCTTCGATATTTGTAGCGACGCTCTCGCGGCAGCCAAAGCAGTTCAAGAGTTGGTTGTTCCTGCAACCAGCGCCTATGTGGCTAGGCGGTAGCGCACCTAACCACTCGTCCAAGCGGACGGCGTACCGCCGCCGCTTAACTCCAGCGTTGGGCGTCAAAAGCATGCATGTTTGGCTGATCGTGCGGTGGGTCATAATTGCTGCGTCGGCAGTTGGGGCATTGTTCGTGCCCCCAGGGCCTCAGGCATCACCACCCATCGGCTGGAGCGCGTTGCTTGCCATACTCGCTTTTTGTCCAGTTGGCCTGTTGCTCGTTCTCGGGCTTCAGGTCATAAATCCACGTTCGGCAAGGCTGTGGCTTCGCCCTTCATGGCAGATCAACCCATTCAATTTCCGGCAGCCTCTTCAATTCTTCCACTTGGCTGCGTATGTATGTTTGGCTCAGGCGCTTGTGGTTTTGGCTCGTCTGGCTGTCTCGCAAGTTTCGTTCTATGTTGAAGCTTTGGTGCCCGTTGCCATGGCAATCGGCATCCTCCTTGGCCTTCAACTTGTCACGTTGGTGTTTCGCGCAAAAATCGAGCATCGCGCCTAACATCTCGTTCAAGGCGGACGGCTTCGCCGCCGCTTAACTTCAGCGTTAGGCATTATGGACACTCAGCCTCCAATCGAAGAAAAGTACAAGATGGCAATTGATCCTGTGGCGCGTCGTATGGACGAAGCCAAGTGGGATAAGGCTCGGGCCATGACGCTCAGTGGCGCGGGCTTATCGACAGCTATTGTGTTTTTGATCACCCAAATCGGAGTCAATAGTTGCGCACTTTCCGTGTCGTTTTTCTGTGCGTCCATTGCCATCCCTGCGTGGCTCGCTCTTTGGCAAGTGGGCGAGGCTTATTCTTTCTTTGGGCCTGAAGCCAGCGGACATTTCTCAACCCTAAAGGGCTCCGGCACTGGGCTCTTGCTCTTCACTGCTAGCAGTCTTTTGCTCCTAGTGTCGCTTGGCACTCTTATCGGGCATTTCTCACTACTGTCAGCCGTCGCTTTCGTTCTTGGTAGTGGGTGCATGGTAGTTTTTGTCTACAAGCACCGAATCAGCGTGCAGGCGTGGGTAGCGGAGCACGATCCGCACAACGATGCCTA
>NZ_DASSAB010000015.1:0-72810 GCF_035685805.1 Dyella sp. | reverse complement strand
GCGTGCTGGCGAAGCGCCGACAGCGTCGACGTATCGAGGAGCAGGCGCGGATGCGCCGCCGTCACTGCGGGGACTGTCGCGGCAAATGCGGACGACGACATCGTGACCGTCAGTGCGGTGAACAACACCGCGCAGCTTCCCGCGGCCACGCCACGCAGATACCGCGAAGGTTTGCCAAGAGACTGCCGGGCTGCGAGGGAAGCGTGGGGAGCGAGCGCTGAAGCAGGGATGCGCGAACCATGCCCCGCCTGGGGATTGCGGAAAAACTTCATTCGGAGACTCCAAGACACGTCGTATTCCGCGGACGTTCGAGACGTGCCTTGTCAAGCTCGCGGGGGAAAGGGAAAGGGTCCTACCTTGCAGCAGCAAGTTACGCACATGCCAGCTGACCGTTTGTTAGACGAATCACACCAGCGCGCGAGTCTTGCGTGACGCAGCGCACGCTTTGACGCGTTGCTCACCGCAAATTGCCGCAACGTCCACGGAAGATGGATCACCTGCAGCTGCACCGACGCTCGGTAGCCAAGCCACGAGCCGTGGCGCCATGGCGATTCAGCGTCATGCCCCGGCGTCTCCGACGCCGTTCATGAACACCGAAGCAGCACCTTGCCGACTCGGGCGGTCGCCACTTCAAGTGCCAAGGGACGATCCTGGGCATGGAGCGCTGCATAGATGCCGAGCTGCGCGAGACGCTCCAGAAACTAGGCGCGGAGCTGGTCCTCGCACCGAACAGTGCGCCGGACGAGTCGCCAAGCGCGTCGAACGCCATGCACCACGGCGACTTCGACGACGACGAGAGGACGGTCAGGTCCACCTTCAACCGCATCCTCGCGAGCGCGACCACACCGGCCGACGCCAAGCGGGGTGCACGTGCCGCGGCGTCGCCCGACATGCCCGCGGCCGTCACCGCCGAAGACGACGCAGCCAAGCCGATGTTCCGCCGCTCCGCCTCGTCCCCGCGCGATCAGTGGACGCAAATGGATGCGAAGACGGGGTGCTGAGCGGCTGCCTGCACCCAACGCGCCGGCGGATCTGCGGCGTTGATCACCGCACCATGCGGCATCCTCGTCTGTTGGCATCGACACGGCGTCACGAAGCGAGAAGGGCCGACGGGCGACGGCGCGATTTCGCTCTGTACGGAACACGGTGCCGCCGACGTGCAAGCCGCCAACGCGAACGGAGGCTGGGGGGTGAGCATGGGAAAGCTGCAGGCTCCGCGGTCGGAAAGCTGTCCCGGCTTTCTGTGCTTTCGGGGCGGCGCATCGCCGCCCTACTCGGCAGATGGTCGCGCCCCGTGCGCCAGATACCGTTTCGCATTCCTCTCGAAGGGAAGCGCGCTACGACGGAACGCCGCAGTGTTCGCAGCGTCCCGTTCACGAGGAACTCCTGCGCATGTCGCGCACGCGGTGCCACACGAACCACGCCAGCCCCAGCACGAAGATGGCGATGATGACCGCATCGAAGCGATGGAAGATGGCGCCGAGCGTGTCCCAGTGCTCGCCCATCTTCAGGCCCACCCACGCCAGGCACCAGCACCAGATCAGCGAGCCGACGAAGGTGTAGAGGGTGAATCGCCAGAACGGCATGTGCGAGATGCCGGCGGGCAGCGCAATGAACGTGCGGACCACCGGCAGCAGGCGGCCGACGAAGATGATGATCTCGCCGTAGCGCGAGAACCAGCGATCGGCGCGATCCAGATCTTGCGAAGACAGCAGCACGTATTTGCCGAAGCGCTCGATCGCGCGCCGGCCGCCCCACGCGCCGAGCGCATAGGCAGCCCATGAACCGACCACGCAGCCCACCGCGCCAGCCAGCGCCACCGCCCACAGCGTGAGCGTGCCCTGGTAAGCGAGGTAGCCGGCAAACGGCATGATCACTTCCGACGGCAGCGGCAAACACGCGCTCTCCAGCGCCATCAGCAGCGAGATGCCGAGATACCCGGCGTGGGAGATGAAGCCCATCAACGCGCCGCCCAGCAGACCCATCCATTTTTCCAGCACGTCCACTCCCGATGTTGCGGAGCGTTGCGCCCCAGCCGCGCACTCTAGTCACGTCCATGTGTAGGCAAGCGCACGCTCGCCCGCCCGGCGGCCCCTCGGCCGGCCGCCTGCGTGTGGTGCTCCACCCAGACGCCGGCATGCCGACGGGGGAGAATCCGGTGCCGCGCATCATTTCGGATAGCCGGACGCTGATGCCAGCCTGCCAGCCCTGGTGCCGCCCGCGCGCGGAATCGCCCTGACCCGGTTATCCCGCGCGCGAACAGACGCGTCGGGCGCGCTGGCGCCGCTGCCTTTCGCGCCCGGCTATCGTGGAACCCCGCGCTGCACAGAGGCTCGCGTCACGTTGGCTTCCGGACATCCGCCCCGGTTCCAGCCTTCCCCGCTTCGTCAGGTCAGGACGGTTGCTGCGAGATGTCTTCGCCCAGGGCGACGGCTCGCTGACGATCTTGTCTGCAGGACAGGTCACGCGCTGGCTGCCCCAAGGGAAGGACCGCTTCGTCGAAAAGTCCTCCGGGATTCCGCTGGCCGTGGTTCGCGATCGCCAGGACCGGGTTGCGCGCATCGCAAGCGCCGCGTTGTATCCGGTCGCTGTTTTTGAACGGGCCCCGCCGTTGACGGATGTTCTCCCGCCCATTGCCGCGTTCGGCTTCGCCACGATTCTGCTCGCCCTGTTCGTTCGCCTTGCCAGCCGGCTGCTCCATCGATTTGTCCCGGCCTATGCCGGGAGCCGCTTTGCGGCGTCGGCCAACCCCGCCTCCTTGGCAAACCGGTGGGCGCGGCGCGGATATTGGACGATTATTGTCGCGATCGTCGCGTGGGCACTTTTCGGGCTGGCGCTGGCGATCGACTTCAAGGTGCTGTTCGTGATGCCGTTTGCGGTCCGCTTGCTACTGGGAACGCTGGCTTTACTCACTGCGCCCGCGGCGCTTGCCCAGATGTGGGGCGCGTGGCGCGATACGGACCGTCACTGGCTTTCCCGCGGCTGGTCGTGGCTGGTAGCCCTGGCCAGTGGCGCCCTGGCCTGGACGGTCTATGTGCTCGACCTCATCAATTTCAGCGCGAACTGGTAGGGCGCTGCGGATGCGACCACGGCCCACCACAAGCGGCGCGCTGATCACCCGACCTGTGGTGGGTCTTGCAGCCGTCCCCTTTCCAAACATCCTTGCCTGCGTCCGGCCCTCACCACGTGGCCGGCATTGCCCCAGAGGCGCGCGTTCGACATCATCCGCGAGCCCTGCGGGCGCGACCAGCCGGCGCGGGAAAAGCGTATGCCATGAGCGACATGCGCGGTGGCTCCACGGCATCGACCGGGAGTGCCCGGGCCTGCCAACCGCCAGAGCCCCCGCGCCAGGCTCTGGCCAACAATCGCAGGCTGCAATTCCCAACCGCGCGAACTTCGCCGAGGGCGGGCAATCTAGGGGCAGGTGCGGCACCCGCTTCAGTCGGCGATCGGGGCGACGTTGTCCGCCAGGTTGCGGTCGATGCGCAAGGCGTGCGGATCGACTCCGGCAAAGGCCGGGCGCTCGGCGGTGACGAAACGGAGAATCTGTTTGCCGCTATGGACCTGCGCGGTCACCATCGTGAGCGTCGACGCCTTGGTGGGCGTCAGCTCACCGGGATCGGCGGTGAACAGCCCGACCTCGATCGGCTCGTCCAGCGGCGCCGCGTGTTCCTCGCCCTTGCCATCGGCGTAGAGCTTTCGCGCCTCGACCGGTACCGTCACATCCCATTTGCCGTCCAGGCGTTTGACCGCGGTCGGATGCACCACCTTCAGGTCGTAGAGCGTGATCCGCTCGAACAGGTCGGTGATCAGCGCCTGGTCGGCCGGGGTCTTGGCCTCCTCGCGCAGCAGGGCGATGAGATCCAGTGAGCGGGGATACGGTGCAACCGAGAAGCGGTACCTGTCCACGAAGCGGCGAAGCGCCCGGTTGACCGCGTCCTCGCCGATCCGGTGCTGCAGGAAGTAAAGCGCCAGCGCGCCTTTGCCATAGTTGATGTAGTCCTGGTTGAGGCTCGCGCTGACCAGGGGCTGCTCTTGCAGCACCTGCGTGCGGCGGCCGGCAAGGTAGCGGTCGATCTGGAAGCGCAGGAACCGGCTGGCCATCGCCTCGCCTTCGAGCCGGCGAAGAACCATCAGCGCGGAGTACTGCGACAGCGTTTCGTAGAGCAGCGAGCCGCCCTGCATGCGCGCCCCCGTCACCTGGTGTCCCCACCACTGGTGGGCGATCTCGTGCGCGGTCAGCATGCTGACCATGTCCAGTTGGCCCGGATCGCGCAGGTCCATCTCGAAGATGCCCTCCCCCACGGAGAGGATGCCCGGGTAAGCATGCCCGCCGCCCGCATCCGGCCGCTCGACCACTTGCAGCTGGGTGAACTGGTACGGCCCGAAGGCGCGGCTGTAGTAGCCGATGGACGCCTGCATGACCTTCATCATGCGGTCCACGTTCCAGGCGTGACGCGGATCGAAGTAGATCCGGTAGGTGATGCCGCCCGCGCTCGATTCCTTCACCGCGAAGCGGCCGGAGTTGATCGAAAGGAGGTTCTTCATCGGCTGTTCGGACACGAACAGGGCTGAGCGCCGACCACCCTGCACGCGTTCCCATGCACGCCTGCCCGGAGCGACCGGAACCTGGTCGGCGGACGTGGACACGGTGATGGACGAGCTGGTCCAGCTCAGGTCGCTGTTGGGCGTGACGTAGGTGGCCGACAGATCATCGAGCCGCGGGAACGGTGCGCGTTCCGGTAGACCGTACTTGCGGCGGATCGAGGGATCTTCCAGCAGGCCCAGGTCGCTCATGCCGATCCGGGGCGTGGCGTGCACGGTGTCGAGCTGGGTCCCGTTGGAGACGATGCTGGTCTGCGTGCCGCTGGCACGGAAGCCGACCTGCTGCAGGCGCGTGTGAAAGCGCAGCACGCGCGCCTCGCCCGGCTGCATCGGGTGGTCGAAGCGGTAGATGCGGTAGTGGAACACCGGGTCGTCCCGCTCCAGCCGCGCCCCGGGGAGATCGAGGCCGAGCAACTGAATGTCGGAGTTCAACAGCCGCACGTGCACCTGCTCGATGGGCCGGTCGGTCTCGTTGACCAGGCGGTAGCTGCCGCGCACGTCGGCCAGGATGCGCTCCGGGTACAGCGCCACATTCAGTTCGACGTGGCGCACCACCGGCTGCGGCAGCGCGGCGTATTTGAAATAGCGCTGCTCGTACTCCGCCAGGTAGCGATCCGGGTCGGGCCGCACGCCGTCGTTGAGCACCAGCGTGTTGTAGACGATCCACCCGCCGCTCAGCGCGAGCATCACCGCGGCGCAGGCACCGGCCAGGCGGGCGGAACGTGTCAGGCGCGTGCGGGCCAGGCGCAAGCGCGTTTTCAGGCCATGCGCGGTGCCGCGCGGCCACAACAGGTGGGCGGCCACCATCAGCAGCGTGGCGACCGCGGCCCAGAACAGCCGGAACCACCAGGCCGCGGCCCAGGCATTGCCCTGGCCGGCCATGTCGGTGAACGGCACGCCGGGCGCCCGGCCGTAGATCCACAGCGGGTTTTCCAAGCCGGCGCCCGGGCCGAACAGAAGCACGCCGATGTAGAGCACCATCACGCCCCATCCGGCGTACTTGCTCGGGCTCAGCGCGTGCAGGAACACCGCGAGCACAGCCACCAGGATCGCGTCCACGCCCATGGGCAGCAGGCACCAGAGCAGGAACTGACCCGGCGCCAGCGGCACGCCCCCCTTCAACGCCTGCACCAGCAGGGCCATGGCGACACCCACGCAGAGTGTCGCCACCAGTACCAGCGCCAGGCCGAGCATCTTCGGCAGCATCAGCGCCCAGGGTTCCAGCGGCGCGGCATCGACGATCTCGTTGATCCTGCGCTCGCGTTCGCGCCAGACCAGCTCGCCGCCGTAGAACGCCGCCACGACCACCAGGACGGTGGCGAAACTCCCCTCGATGTTGGGCACCAGCACGGACGCCAGCGGGTACAGCGGAACATCCATCCAGCCGGTCGCGCTCCACAGGCCCGGGAACGTGGTCAGCACGGCGAGGGCAAGCAGGATCAGGAACAGCGGGCTGCGGACCACGAAGCGCATTTCCATGGCGAGCCGGGCGAGGAACTGGGCCCGCGCGCTCTGCGCGCCGAACCGCGCATTCGGCAGGGTGCCGATCGACGCATGGGGCTGTGCCGGAGCCTCGGCGTTCCGGTCACGCGAGTTGCCTGCCCGGGGGGGCGCCGTCGCCGGTTCGGTGAAGCTGAAAAGACGGTAGGTGATCGCCAGACAGGCCAGGGCCAGCGCCACCCACAACAGCCGGCTCTGCAGCAGCAACCCGCTGATGGGAATTGCACCGGCGTTGAGCTGCACGGCGGTCAGGTAACGCGAGGAAGCCATGTAGGCGGACACACCGAACGGATCGGCGAATACGCGGACGGTCGCCAGCTCGGTTTGGCCTTCCATCAGCCGCTGGCCGACCAGATAGAAGATCAGCAGCACGATGACACCGACGAACGTGCCGGCCATCGAACGCGTCGCCGCTGCCAGCGCGAACAGAATCGCCGAGATGATCAGCACGTTGGGGAGGGCAAACAGTCCGTAGCCGAGTGCAAAGCCCGCGAGGTGGTTCGGCCCGAGCATCGCGCGGTTGGCGAACGGCAGCAGCGTGCCCAGCCATGAGCCGAGCGTCGCCATGGCCAGGATCACCGCGCCGATGCCGAAGACAGCCAGGAAGCGCCCGCCCAGGTAGGCGGACTTGGTGATCGGCGTTGCGCGTATCAGCGGGCCGAAGCCAGTCTGGCTGTCGCGCAGCACCGCGTTGGAGACGAATGCCGCGCCGACGAACAGGAACAGCAGCGACACCATGAGGTGCACCACGATGACGGCGTGTGGACTGTTGTAGAGGACATTGCCGCCGCCGGTCTTGACCAGCTTGAACACGGCCATGTCGGTGAAAGCGCCCAGCAGCAACAACACCGCGACGACCCGGAACAGCAGGCTGCCGAGCTGGTAGCGAAATTCGAACGCGGCGACCTTCCAGAGCATCGGGGTGTCCTCAGGCCGCGCGTCGCGGTTGCGCGAGCGTCGCGAAATAGACGTCTTCCAGATCGCCCGGCTGGGCCACGAAGCCGTCGCCCGGATCGGCGTCGCACAGCACGTGCACGACCGTGCGGCCGCCGTACAGCCGGGTCGCGATGACGTGGTGGCGGGTCTTGCACGCGTCCAGTTCGTCGCGCCCGATGGTCTTTTTCCAGATCCGCCCGTCGGTGGCGCGGATCAGGTCGTGCGGAGCGCCCTGGAGCTGGATGCGGCCCGCGGCCAGTACCGCCATCTGCGGGCACAGGTCGGCGACGTCCTCGACGATGTGGGTGGAGAGAATCACCACCACGGTCTCGCCGATCTCGGCCAGCAGGTTGAGAAAGCGATTGCGCTCTTCCGGGTCGAGTCCGGCAGTCGGCTCGTCCACGATGATCAGCCGCGGGTTACCGATCAGCGCCTGGGCGATGCCGAAGCGCTGGCGCATGCCGCCGGAGAAGCCGGCCAGCGCCTTGTTGCGCAC
Organism: Dyella sp.; assembly: GCF_035685805.1. Taxonomy (GTDB): domain Bacteria; phylum Pseudomonadota; class Gammaproteobacteria; order Xanthomonadales; family Rhodanobacteraceae; genus Dyella_A. Next base: position 65,273 of record NZ_DASSAB010000015.1, on the reverse strand, counting down.
ATTCCAGAGGTTCACCTGTTGCAGGAGTTTCTCCACCGTTTCGCGGCGTTCGCCCGCGGTGGCGATGCCCTTCAATGCCGCCATGTGGTCGAGCATGGTGTGGGCCGACACGCGCGGGTACACGCCGAAATCCTGCGGCAGGTAGCCCAGCGTGCGTCGCAGCTTCTGGGGATCGGCGACCACGTCGATGTCGCCGAAGCGGATCTGGCCTTCGGTCGGCGCCTGCAGGGTGGCCACCGTGCGCATCAGGGTCGACTTGCCGGCACCGTTCGGGCCCAACAGCCCGAACATGCCGCGCGGGATCGTAAGCGTGACCCCGTCCAGCGCGCGGGTCCCGTTGTCGTAGACGTGGCCTACGTTGGTTAACTGCAACACCCTGCTTCCCCTGGATTTGCCGCCTATCGCGCCGACGCACTGTTGTACATGTCTATTACACCATGTCAGTGCCGAAGGTCACGCGGAAAGTCCTGAGGCATGGCTTTCCGTCCTGCCCCTCCCCGGCGCCCTGCCGTGATGGCGTCGCGCGTGGTCACCCTCGAAATGCCCGGGCCGCCCCGGAGCAACAGGATGGCTGGGGCCAGTGAAACGAACCTCGCTCGCTGGACCCGGTTCGTCACCCGCTGCCTCGGCGCGGCGGCGATCGTTCCCGATACATCCAGCCAAGCAGCACGTCAGACGTGCTGCTCCGCAAAGCCTCTCGCGACCGGCCCGCAGCACTGCAGGCGTGTTTGCCGATGGATTACCACCGCCGCGTGCGGGCGACGCACGGGACGGGATCTGGTGGCGCGCCATGCCCTCGGGCTGTACTGCATGTACTGTGCGTCCCGGTGATTCACGGTTTGCAGGGTGTTTTTCAGCCCGACGCAGAAGCCATAGGAACGGGTGGCGAAATCCAATGACGCTCATGACGAAGCCGTGCGTGATCGCTTCTTGCCTGGTAGTGATGAGCCTGGCGGCAGGTGGCATTACCGCAGCGCCACAAGCGCTCCAGCACGCGACCCGCGCGGCGACGAGCCCCACGCAAGTGGCCGGGAACACCGGCCAGGATCACGGACCGCCCTCGCCCGCCTCCGAAGCGATCCACCCGAACACGCACGCGCCGGCGCCCGCGCTGCACGCCGGCGACACGCGCCCGACGCTGCTGGAGGGCTACGGCAACGGCGACTACCCCATCACCACCGACAGTGCGCAGGCGCAGGCCTACTTCACCAACGGCATGGTTCTGGCGTTCGCTTTTGCACACAAGGCCGCGATGGCGGCGATGAAGGAATCGACACGGCTCGACCCCGCGTGCGCCATGTGTCTCTGGGGGCTGGCCTATACGTCCGGGCCCACGCTCAACTACGACAAGCATGCGAAGGAGCGCGTCGGCCTCCTGAAACTGGCGCGCCGCGCCGAAAAGCTCGCACGCGCGCATGGCAGCACGCGTGAGCGCGACTTGACCCATGCGCTTGTCACACGCTTTCGCCGCGGCAACACCGAAAGGCGCGACAGAAACTACGCCGACGCCATGACGCGGCTCGCCCGCCGCTACCCGGCCGACGACACCATCAACGTGCTGGCGGCCGATGCCGTGCTGATCGCCCCGACCAAGCACGAGGAGCGCCAGCCAGCCGGACTCAAGGCGATGACCTTGCTCGAGCCGGTGCTGGCCCGATCACCCGACAACGTGGCGGCCATCCATTTCTATATCCATGCCAGCGAAACCGCGGGCCGCTCCGCGATGGCCGAGCCCTACGCCGACCGCCTTACCGCGCTTGCACCCGCCGCCAGCCACCTGATCCACATGCCGTCGCACACCTGGTACTGGGTGGGCCGCTATCAGGACGCCGCCGACGCCAATGTGCGCGCGGTAAAGATCGATCAGGCCAACGCCGCGCGGCTGGGCTACCCCGAGCACGGCGGTGCGTTCGAACTGCCCTATCACGCGCACAACGTCATTTTCGGCGTGGGCGGAGCGATGATGGCGGGCGATTCGCGCGCGGCGCTGATGCTCGCGCGGCCGCTCATCGACAACGCCCAGAACCGCGGCAAGGGATCGCCTTTCATCCAGCTGTATTCCGCCGCAGGCTATTTCGCAGTGGCCCGCTTCGACGATCCGCTGGCCGTGCTCGCCCTGAAGGAGCCCAAGCTGCCGTACCTCAAGGCCGCCTGGCACTTTGCCCGCGGCGAAGCCTTTGCCTATGAAAAAGATGTGGCCGGCGTAAAAGCCGAACTGGACGCCATCCCGGCCACGCTGGTCAAAGGCAAGGTCGACGACGGCGGGCGCGCGCCGGAGCAGTTGCTTGGCATCACCCGCGCCGTGCTGAGGGGCCGTATCGCCGTGCTCGAGGGTCGCTGGTCGGACGCTATCGCGGCGTATCGCGAAGGGGCGACGATGGAAGAAACCCCCGACTTCCAGCGCTTCTCCGACCCGCCGGCCTTCTGGTATCCGGTGCGGCGCGACCTGGCGGCCACGCTGCTGGCCAGTGGCGACAAACCCGGTGCGGTGCGCGAAGCCGAGGCCACGCTGAAACTGCGCCCCAGGGATCCGGCAACCCTGCTCATCCTTGCCGAGGCGCAAGCGACACCAGAGTAGAAGACGCACCGCTTGGACACGGGGCATGCGCCGCACGCCGACACCGCTGCGGATTCCCCCGGTGCCCATGCCAGCGGGAAGCGCCGGGCTGATGGAGCCGAAGGCGCGGTCTGGCGCCCTCGTCAGCCGCCCATCCTTTCGGCCAGATAGTCGCGGCTTTTTTCCAGGTCGCGATAGATCGCACTGACCGGGGGCTCCTGCTCGACATAACCAGCCACAATGCGTGCGTCGGCGGCCGCTTCCAGCACGGCCTTCCAGTCGATGACGCCGCTGCCGACGGCACAGGTCGTGTCGTCGTTGTGCGTCGTGCCCAAGGTCGGCTTCCGGGCCAGGTCCTTCAGGTGCAGCAGCCGGATGCGATGGCCGTGCTGGCGGAGGACAGCGGCTGGATCACGGCCGCCGGCAGCCGCCCAGGCGCAATCGAGTTCGAAGCTCACCAAGGACGGCTCGGTGCGCTCGATCAACAGTTCCCACCCGACCGCGCCGTCGTACGTGGCGAACTCGAATGGGTGATTGTGGTACCCAACGCGCAAGCCCGCCGCCGCGGCCTTTGTCGCCACCATGTTCAGCTGGTCGGCGTTGCGCTTCCAGGCTTCGCGCGTCATCGCCTGGCGCATGGCGGGAATCCAGGCGACACCGGCGGGCAACGGCCCATCCGGCTGCGGCGCGGAACAGACAAGGTAGTCGGCGCCCAGGTCGCGAACCTGCGCCACCGCGCCCGCCATGTCTTTCATCAGCTCGGTCATCGACACATGCGCGGAGCCGCACACGAGGCCCGCTTCATCCAGGGCCCGGCGAAACGCATCGGGAGCCAGGCCATGAAGCGACGCCGCCTCCACCTGCCGATAGCCGATGCGCCGGATCGCTGCGAGCGCGGACGGCACATCCTTCTTCATCTGCGCATCGACCGACCACAACTGCACGCCGACCGGAAAATGCGCCGGCGCGCCGCGCGCCGCACGCCCAGCAAATGCCGCCCTGGTCAGGGCCGGCCCGCCCACCAGCGCCACCAACCCGAACCCCAACCCAGCACCGACGAAATCACGTCGCGACTTGTCCATCGTTCGTCCTCGTTGTGGTACCGGTTCGAAGCCGCGGAATCAAAAGATGCTCTGCCTCGCCAGGGTCCGCCGCACCTGATGATTGCCAGGTGCGATCGGCGCACGACAAGCAACCCGGCTGCAACGCGCTTTCGGCGAGGTCGAACGTACCGCCGCGCGGGACTGGTGACCATATCAACCGAACGAATCGGCGTCGGCTCTTTGTCCATTTGCGACAGGTAGATGCGGCCAGCACCTACCCGCGGCCGGCAACGACGCCGATGCTGACGCGCCAACTCAGTGCTGGTCCCCCGCGGTCAGTATCCAGGACCGGATGTGCAAAGCAGCCCACGTCTCGACACGGGTCGTCCCGCTAGTGTGCCGACGTGGCGCTCGCCCACCCGAACGCGCGGCTGCGTGAAACCTGCAGGCGTTGCTAAGTCACCTGGACAACCAGAGCACTCAAACGGCGGTCCAGGCGCCACGTCACTGTAGAGCGTATGGGTGCTTGAACTGTTCGTCGTGCTCCGGAGCGGCGGGATAGCCGGGGTGGAACAAAGCCCGACGTGCCACATGGACGGCACCGTTTATCGTGCACGGAAATGGAAGACGGGTTGGTCTCGCTGGCAGCACGGCACATCGGCGCTGCTGGATGCCAACGCATGCCGACTGGATGAGACCGCAGAACGCGTAGAGTCGCTGGAGGCCAGCACGCGGCCGTTGACCAAAACAGCGGCAACGCCTGGCGTCCTTTGAGCAACCGCTACATCCCAGCGCGACTACCTCATCTGCTTTGCCGATGGATCGAAGTTCCCATTCCAAAAGGGCTCTCCGGGCCCTTCACTGCCTTCAATCGGCGCACCTCTGCGTATCCTCGCGGGGCGGTCCTCAACGAGATTGTCGGCGACTGCTTCGCCTGGTTGCTGGCTGTTGCCTGCGCGGCCTCGCCAGCGAGCGCCTTGTCGACAGCCGCACAAAAAAATGTGCGTGGTCGGCCAACTGCAGGCCGACGGCAGGATTTGGCCTGCGATATCGACGCTGCGGGGACCGCGACCGGGATCGATGGCGAGACAGTCCGCAGGCTTGGCTGTACGAACGCGGCGCGCGAGTCGCTGGGGCTGCTGATGCCGGACGACAGCAGCGGCAACTAGATTTAGGAGCGGAGAGTCTGGCCGCCCTCGGCTCCCGCGAAGAACGAGCCGCCTTTGAACCGCGCACTCAAGAGCGATCAGGAGCAGGCTCCCGAACAAGTGCCAGGTAGCCGCTGTTCCTGCTCCCCCGTATAGCCGCGGATACCAGCCGTCGACCAATCTCTAGCTCAGCCAACTCGCAGTCACTGCCTCCGGCAGATAGAACGACAGCACGCGGGTGGCCTGATTTGTGCGGTTACTGCGAGGCGAGACGGCGCACCCACGGCTGGCTTGGTGTTTTCCCGCGATTTTTCGCCCCGATCATCCCAAAGCCCCTTCATTGCGCAGCTTTCTGCACCCGCGCCGAGATGGTGAAATACCTTTCGGGATATGCGCTGGTGTCCGGATCGTAGTGGGAGAAGCCCATTACCTCACTGCGATCAGGCTGCGCCTTCAGAAACTCGCTCTTCAAGAAGTAACTTTCTTTTTCCTCGAAGGTAGCGGCCTCACCGAAATACAGCATCGCAAGTTGGTGAAACGCTGTGCCGTGCACAGTAAAATTTGCGGCGACATGGGCCGCGTCCCAGTGGCACGTACCCAGCCCGAAGTAGTTTTCGTCCTGCAATGCGTCACGATAAAAATATCCCTTCCAGGTGTCGTCGTCGGTACGTTTCATTGCGAAACTGTAGGCGACATTCGGCACCAACCAGCCCCTGCTGTGGAAACCCTCAGGTACACATTCACTGTTGACAACAAAAGTCAGCTGCCCCGTCACAGACTCCCATGAACCGGGCGCTTTCGCTTTCGCGATCAGCTCATAACGCTTCAAAGGATGCCGGGTTTCTCTCGGGTGATCAGGATCGCCGTGGGGAGTTCCTTTTTTAGCTGTTCTTGATTTGCCGTCGGCTCGCGACGTGCCATTGACCTTGCGCGCATACACTTCGTCACTTTGAAACGCCGCATCCATCAACACGCCCATGAGCAACGCCCTGGACTCGTTTTTTTTGCCGAGAGCACACAGGTCCAGCGCCTTTTGAATCGTCGGACTTTCGCGCTCGACCACGGCGCCATCAATGTTTCCGCTCTCCAGCATCTCCTTCATTTTTGATCTCAACGCAACAAAGTCTTCCGATCCGTAACAGGCCATGCGGGGATGTGATTCGGAATATTTGCCAAGCAAATAAAGGCCGGTGATCGAGACCACGAGAAGAGCCAAGACCACGCCAGCACCCATAAAAAGGTGACGAATGAGTTTCTTCAATGTTCGATCTCGATCAGCAAGTCGGCTTTGGAGGAGGACAGGCTGGGGTAGCCCTGCGCTCTTGGAGGCCATAAAAGGCACACGATCCTCGCACAGGGATGTTCGCCAGAGAAACCGCAGCGATGTATCAATCCGCTCAAACGTGAGACAGCGCACTCGATACGTCGGCGCGCCCAGTCGACGCCCGCGCGGCGTGCGAGCTCAAGATCTCCCGCGACCCGGCGCTGCCTACGTCCCGACCGATGACTTGCGCGACCCGAAGCTGATAAGTGCCGACATCTGTTACCCACGGCGACACCGGCGGTGCGGTTTCAGGCTCACCATCCGACAGTGTCTTACCTACAAGTAGAGGCCACCCAAAGCCGCGTACGTGATTGACATCGGCCCGTTCGGAGGCAACCCGCCCGCGTCACGCACCGGACAAAACGATTGGAGCCGATCTCCGCAGAGGCGCAGTCCGATCCATTTTTTTTCTGACACCATTCCCCCGGGTATCTAGCCAAAGCACTCCTTGAGCCGCTCAGGCACTTTCGCCATCATCCGCTGAGTGCCCGCACCAGCCGGCGCTCGATCGGGGGCCCGCATTCGCGGCCTCGGCACGCAAGGGGGCGACAATGAAAGGGATTTTGCGCCTGGGCTGCCTGGGCATCCTTGGTCTGCTGGCATCGCAGGCATGGGCGGACGGCTGCCGCTTGGGGGCCTACGGCACGCTGCCGGTGGAAATGCTCGATGGTCAGGCCACGACCATGGCGAAAGTCAACGGCAGCGATACGCGCTTTGTCCTCGATACCGGGGCCACCTACAACTTCATGTCGCGTGCCAATGCATTGTCGCTGGGGCTCAGGTTGCGGCCGGCACCGTTCGAGCTGCGCATGGAAGGTTTGGGAGGCTCGGTCGGCGTTGATGTCGCCGAGGTCAAGTCGTTCGGGGTGCTCGACACCACCTTCAAGCGCGTGGCTTTCATCGTTGGCGGCACGGATCTGGGCCATGGCGTGATTGGGGCCAATCTGCTCGATGTCGCCGACCTGGAGGCCGATCTCGCGCACGGCAAGCTCACCCTTTTCAAGCCGCACGACTGCAAGAACGCCGCCATGGCGTACTGGACCAAGGGCGCCAGTTCCGAAGTCGTCGACATGGACTCGCCCGCCGCCGAGCGGGATCAGCGCACGTTTGTCAAAGTGACCATCAACGGCAAACGGCTGCGTGCCCTGCTCGATTCGGGGGCCTACGCCACCTCGCTCACACGCCGAGCCGCCGAGCGCGTCGGCATCGACCTGAAGGAATCCGACGCCACGGATGACCACGCCATCGGCATTGGCGGCAAGTCGGTCAAAACCTGGATAGTCCCCATCGACGCTTATTCTGTCGGTACGGAAACCATCCAGCACAGCAAGATGGTGGTGCTGGATGAGGACATGGGCGATACCGACATGCTGCTCGGCGTGGATTTTTTCCTCGCCCACCGCATGTACATCGCCAACAGCCAGAGAAAGATCTATTTCACCTACAACGGCGGGCGGGTGTTTTCCTTTGCCGAGGCACCGGACGACAAGGGCAAGTCCGGTGCCGACGGCGCTGCTGGCGTCAGCACCGCCGCGCTTGCGACCGCACCCGAGTACGCGCGGCGTGGTGTGGCGAACCTGTCGCGCGGCAAGCCGAAGGCCGCCATCGCCGATCTGGACCAGGCGATCGCCCTGGCACCCGATCAAGCTGACTACTACGCCGCCCGCGCCCGCGCGCATGCAGAGAACGAGCAGCCCGATGCGGCGCTCACCGATCTGGACACGTCGCTCGGCCTGGACCCGAAGAACGTCGACAGCTTGCTGCTGCGCGCCGTCATGCGCCTTGCGCACGAAAACCTTGCAGGGGCGACTGCCGACGTGACCGCGGCAAGCGCCCTGGCACCCGCAGGATCAACGCAGGCACGCTTCGTGGCTGAGCTGTACGTCGAACACCTGAATCAACCCGCGGCAGCCCTGCCCATTCTCGACGAGTGGATTCGCATGCACAGGAGTGATGCGATGCTGGGCTGGGCGCTCAGCGAGCGCTGCCGGGCGCGCGGCCTGAGCAACCAGATGCTGGACGCGGCACTGAAGGATTGCCGCAAGGCGATTCGTCGCGACGGCGAACAACCGGCTTACCTCGACAGTCTCGGCCTGGTGCAGTTGCGACTCGGCCACGATGCAGATGCCATCAAGGCGTACCAGCAGGCGCTCGCCCAAAAGCCGAAGTCCGCGTGGTCACGCTATGGCCTGGGCCTGGCGAAGATCCACAGTGGCCAGACGGAAGCAGGCCGCGCGGATCTGGCGGCTGCCCGCGCGCTCGATCCGGACATAGCGACACTGGCCGCGAAGTATGGACTGGCGGCGGCCGCGCCCTAGGCACGCAAGCAGGCAAGAAATCAGGGGGACGGCCTCACATGAAAGTTCGTCAGCAGCCCTTCGGCGAGCACCACCCCATTCTTTCGTTCCTGCTGCTGCCGTTTCTCGTCGTTGGCGCTGCCGTCGCGGGTCTGGTGGCGAAGCCCCGTCGGCGCGCTCCAGGCGACGTGGCCTCCACGATCCGCGCATTCGTGGAGGGCACCGGCAGTCACAGAGAATGGGATGATTTCATCTGTGGCGGGCGTATTGCCGACCCAGCCCTGGAGAAGATCCGGGCAAGATGTGCGGCGCTCCCGCGAGAGTTTCCGCCGCAACAGTCCGGCGAGTACTGCGGTAGCGAAGGGGTCGAGCTCATGCGGTCGTTTGTTGCGCAACTGGCCGCGCGGTGAGGCTTGGCACTTTCAAGCCGACGCCGCTTTGCGGCGCGGCTTCACCCAGGTGACGGGGCGCGACGACGTCGCGGATGTGACTGGTCACGTTCCTTCCAGGTGGATGGTCGCCTCCAGCTGCCTGCTCGTCGCATCTGGATCACACGATCACAAGCCGCCCCGGCAGCACCAGCACAAGGCAGCCACTGGCCTCTCACGCGTGTCGATCCAGCCGGCGCCTGATCGTCGTACAGCGAGAAACTAGCCGTCCGGAGTGCACCCATGGCGACCCGAAAGTCAGCAAAGCCTGCGCAGTCGGCGGCCGCCAATGCGCGCGGACCCGGCACGCAAGGTACCCCTGCCGGCATAGCGCTCCCCGAAGCCATGAACGGCAAAGCGAGCCAGGCCAGGGCAGCCGTCGGCGACAAGCCGGTGTTCGCCTACATCGCCAGCCTGCCGCAACCGCAGCGCGGCATCGCCGAACGCATCGACCAGCTCGCCGCCGACGCCCTGCCCGGCCTGCAGCGCAGCGTGAAATGGGGCATGGCGTACTACGGCGTGGGCGACGGCTGGTGCTTCAGCTGTGGCGCCTTCGCCGGCCACGTGAAGCTGATGTTCGTCAACGGCATCACACTGGACCCGGTGCCGCCGGTGACGCCCGTGGCGATGGGCAAAGCCACTCGTGGCGTGGAGCTGGTCTCGCTCGAGGACATGGACGAACACCAGACCGTGGCGTGGATGCGCCAGATCACTGCGAAGCCGGGCGTGGGGAAGCGGCCGACCAAGAAGTGAGGACACGAGGCAGGCCGCTTCCCACGCTTTGCGATGGCGCTCGCGACTAGCCAGGTCAGTCAGACTGCCTGCCGCCCGAGCAGGGCCGGATTCACCTTGGCAAGCCCCCTTTCATCCGGATGCCGTCAGCGGCGCGGATCTGGTCGATGCTCAACGCCTCGCTTTCGCTCATCGGCGGCAGGCCGGCCTTCTGGCAGAAGGCGATCATGCGCGGCTCGTCGCGCAGGCGCAGGATGAGCGGATCGGCCAGCAGGAACAGCACGTCGCGGGCCGGCGCACGCTGCAGCCATGCCACGGTCTGCTCCGCGTCGCCGCGCAGCGCGTACGCCTGTGCGATCAGGTACGGGCTGGTTTTCTCCCAGAGCTTGTCGGCGAGCACCTTGCTCAGCGCGGCATCCGCCGCCGCTCGATCCGTGGACATCTGCATCGCAATCGCCAGGTTCATCTCCCGCCACGGCGCAGGCTGGTTGCGGGCAACCTCTTGCGCGGCCTGGAGATCGCCGCGCGCGATGGCGACATACATCAACTCGTGTGGCAGCGATGAGGTCGACTGCGACAAGCCCCTGGCGATATTCAGGTACTTGGTCGCCTGGTCCAGCTGACCCGTCGCCACGAGCAACTCGGCGTATCGGTAATAGTTGACCGCGAACAGCGGCTCGATCGACACGAGACGCTCGCGCAGGTGGATCGCCTCGTCCAGCTTCCCGATGCCGCCCAGCACATAGCCGCAGCCGTTGAGGACCATGCCATCGGCCGGCGCCAGTTGCACGGCGCGGCGGCACTCGGCCAAGGCACCCCGGTGATCAAAGCCGTAGAACGCAAGGTAGGCGCGTGCCGCATGCGCCGAGCCCAGCCCGGGCGCCAGCTGCAACGCCCTGTCTGCCGCCACCCGCGCCTGACGCATGTGCTCGCTGGCCACCGCGGGGTCTTCGTCAGCGAAAGCGGCCGCCGTGCTCCATGAGCCGGAAAGGTGCGCCCAGGCCACACTGTAGGCCGGGTCGAGCTGCACGGCCCGGGTCATGTACTCGGCGGCCTGCGGGAAGTCCTGATCGTGCCAGTACTTCAGGCCTCGCAGATAGGCGTTGTAGGCATCGATGTTGCCGCTGGGCGGGCGGTCACTCGGCCGCACGGCCGTGTCCGGCGACAGCAGCTTCACCTGCAACGCATTGGCAACGGCCTGAGCTATCTCGTCCTGCAGGGCGAACAGGTTCTTGTACGGGCGATCGTAATGCTCCGCCCACAGCGTGCTGCCGTCGGACGCCCTGGTCAGCGAGGCATTCACGCGCACCACGTCGCCGGCGCGCTGCACGCTGCCGGCCAGCAGGTAGGAGACACCCAGCTTGCGGCCGATGGTGGCGCTGTCGTCCTTGCTGTCGCGAAACCGGAAGGCCGACGTGCGGCCGATCACCTTCAGCTCGCCGAACCGGGACAACGCGTCGATCAGGTTCTCGGACAGGCCGTCAGAGAAGTACAGCTGCTGCGCATCGTTGCTGGCGTTGACCAGTGGCAGCACGGCGATGCTGCGTTCCGGTGCCTGTGTCGCTGCCGGTGTCGAAAGGGACAGTGAGCGCGACCACCAGACCCAGCCGGCGAAAGCGAGCACTGCCAACAGCGGAAGCAGCCACAGCGCGGTGCTCGCCATGGTGTGCCGATCGCTGGCACGCCGACGCATCGGCCGCTCCACCGGCACTGCCGGCGCTTCCGGCGCGGGCGCCTTCGCGGCTTGCGGCGGTGCATCGGGCGCGGGTCCGGGCAGGTCGAAACGGTAGCCCACGCCATGCACGGTATGCAGGTAGCGCGCGGCCTGTGCGTCCTCGCCGAGTGCATGCCGCAGCAGGGTCATCACCCGGTTCAGCACCCCAGGCGTGATGCTGCGGTGGCCCCAGACCGCGTCGAGGATCTCGTCGCGTGTGAAGACCCGGCCGGGCGCGCTGGCGAGCAGGGCCAGCACGGCGAAGGCTTTGGGCTCCAGCGGCTGCTCGACCCCGCTGCGCAGCAGCCGCTGGCCCGCGAAGTCAATCGTGGACTCGTCGAAGGCAAGCGGGCGGCGCGCGGACGGATCCATGGCGGTCCTGTGGCGGGCGAAGCGCTCCCCCGGGGAAACCTTGCGCTGAGGGCAGCCCCAACGTTTTCCCAAGGATTCCAAGCAAAGTCCAGCGTTTTTCCAACGGCGGCATCAAGACCCCCGACGCCGCCTGCCCGAGCCTGAGCGCACCGGCATCCGCCGGCATGCACTCGGGGAGCTCACCATGAACCGCCGCATCCGCTTCGCAGCCGCCGTGCTCGCGGCCTGCAACGCACCGGCCTTCGCCCAGGAAAGCGCGACGACGCTGCCGTCGGTGCGGGTCAGCCAGTTCGTTGCCGACTGCACGGCCCCGCGCCTGCCCACTCAACGCCAGGTCAGCGCGTGGACCGGGCTGCACAACTTCGGCCAGGTCTACGCCGCGCGCGAGCGGCTGATGGCCGGGATCGGTCGCGCCTGCCAACGGCGCGGCGTCGATCGCGTGCAGGTGATGATGCATCCGCTTGCGCAAGGCGAGCCGCGCATTGTCGCCGTGGCGCAGCAAGCCCGCTGAGCGACATCCCCTTCCGCGTCAGCCCACGTCACCCGCAAGGAGATACGCATGAACCGCAAGTACCCGCTGTCCGCCATGGCCCTCGCCGTCATCCTGTCCGCCACGGCTTCCGCCCATGACCCCGGCCACCATTACGGGCCGTGGGACAACCCGGTGCCCGCACCCGGCATCAACACCGCGGCGGCCGAAGGCTGCCCGATCGAGTCACCCAACGGGCGGCACCTGTATTTCATGTCCACCCGCAACGGCGGCCTGGATATATGGCGTGCCACGTGGGACGGCTTGATGCGCAACTGGGACAACGTCACCAACCTCGGTGAACCGGTGAACTCCCCCACCGCCGCCGACTATTGCCCGACGCCGCTGCCCGGCGGGTGGCTGCTGTTTGTCAGCTCGCGGCAGAACGCCGACGACTGCGTCGGGTGCAAGGCGGTGCCACCGCCGCCTCCGGGCAGCCCGCCGGCCGGCGACCTGTTCCTGACCCGCGAGCACCACGCGCACGAGCATGGGCCGTGGTGGCATCGTCAACACCGCTGGGCAACGCCGGTGAACCTCGGCGGTTATGCCGACGGCGGGCCGAATACCAAAGGGTCGGAATACAGCCCGTCGGTGGTGACCACCCGCGAAGGTACCTTCCTGTACTTCTCCAGCGACGGCTATCCCGACAGCAAGAGCCACGACATCTACATGAGCCGCCTGCGCGCCGACGGCAGCTTCGGGCCTGGCGTGCGCGTGGCCGAGCTGAGCAGCGATGCCGCCGACCTGATGCCGAACGTGCGCCGGGACGGGCTCGAAATCGTGTTCAGCAGCAACCGCGCCAGCGCCGATCCGCGCAACCAGGACATCTGGTACGCCACGCGCCCGACGACCCACTCGCCGTGGACGGTGCGCGGCCCGATCGACAACCCCGCCGTCAACACCACGGACGGTGCGGAGACCCGCGCCACGCTGTCCGCCGACGGCACCCGCCTGTATTTCGGTCGCAAGCACTTTGCGCAGGTGCCGGCCGACCCGGGTGACGTGTACGTCAGCAGGCGCGTCAAGTTGCACTGGGGCGGAGGGCACTGAACTTTGCGTTAGTACCGTCTAGCGTCAAGAAAAGGGGGCGTGGCCACTCGAGTTGGACGCCCCTGGTGACTGCCTTCGCGGGGGCCACCGGGGTTAAGGGGCTGCAAAGGCATTTCATTAGCCAATTCCCCGCCACTCATCGCCGGTTGCTGTTCAAAAGACTGTAAGTGAACCTGCCCCCGTTTTGGAACCTGACCCCGTTTTGGAACACGTTCCGGCGCTCCGGCGCCGTCTGCTGCAATCGCTTTAGACTCTCCAGCGCCGAAAAAAGGGACGTGGCCAATTAACCCGCCGCTTCGGAAGACTTGATTCCTCCTCGCCAGCGCCGCGCCCTTCCAAGTCGTCTCGATCACTCGGTTCGTCCTCGCGCCGTTCCCTTACGCCGATCCCCGAGCCCGCTCACGTTCCAGGCCGCCGCCCGATGATAGGCTCCTGCGCCTCGGAAGTCAGGATCGCAAGGATAGGAGCCGCAGCATGCCGACAATCAGAACGTTCACCCTCCCGCTCGCCTTGGTACTTATGGCTCAGGCCACCGTCGCGACCGCAACGGACAGCAGAAGCCAGGACATCAAGCGCCATGCCCCGCCGGGCATCACCGACACCTTCTATACCTGTGTCGACAAGGCCGACTCCGACACGAACGCTGCCGCCAATTGCCTGACCGACGAGCAAGCACGCCAGGACAAGCGCCTCAACATTACGTACAAGGCCCTCCTGAGCAAGCTCGACCCCAAGGCCAAGGATCAACTGATCCAAGCCGAACGCGCCTGGCTGAAGTTTCAGGACGCCAACGGCGTGCTGGAGAGTTCTGTCTACGGCAGCGAAGCCGTCGGCAACCTACAAGTTACGGAAAATGCACTCTTCCGCGTCTGCGAGCGCGCCAATGCGCTGGACGACTACCTGTTTGTGGTGAACCTGCAGTAATCCCCTCCCCTGCCTTCAAGGACGAAGACCATGCCCAACCTCGATACGCACGATGTCGATGCCATGTCCGGCGCCACCTATTTTGTGGTGGGTCGGGGAACGGAAGGCGGCCCGGCCTCTTACCGCTTGAGCATTGCCGGCATCACCGTCGGCACGTCCGATCCGAACTGGGGTCACGCCGACCGGATCAAGGCGAACGCCGGCTATTCGATCGGAACTATCCAGGTGGATCTCGGCCAGCGCGGCACCTGGGCCTTGGGCGCAACCGATGACGCCGCGCTCAAACCGGGAGAGAGCACGTATGTGGATGCGATCATTGGCCAGGCATCCGCCTATGCCAAAGCGCATGCCCTCCCCTTCACCCAAGACCATGCGCAGCTGCACGCCGATCTACTCAGCCACGGCAACGGCAAGAAGCACCGCGGCACCCTAGCCTTCATCGACACGGGCACCCGCGACAGCATCAATGCGTGGGCATCGTCCGAGGAGGGGGAAAAGTGGATACACAAGAACATTGACTACCCACAAGTTAAGAACGCCACGCAGACCGCGATGGACATGCTCGACCAACACGGGAAGAACATTCCGGAAGATCACCGTCTGGAGGCAATAGCCATCCTGGCAAAGACGGCAAACCAGATGCCGGGAGCGTTGAAAACCTACGAGAAGGTACTCAAAGACGGCGGCAACTACAGCGATGTGCTCACCACCGCCAACAACATCCATCGCAGGCTCGACTGGTACGACGCACCCAAGGCCGCGGCCATCGCCAAGCAGTACAAGGAGGCGCACGAGAACCCGACAGTGGCCGCCGCCATCGACCGCGCACATACAAAGGTGCGCGACGCCAACTTCAACCCATTGAAGTCGGCCAACGACCCGGACATCGAGCAGGCGCTGAAGGCCATCGGGCAAGGGCATCGCAGCCACCACCATACGGTGCTGCACCAGGGTTCGCATGGCCAAGCGGTCGTCGCCCTGCAACGCGAACTGGCCGCACTGGGCTATCAACACAAAGGCCGCCCGCTGAAGGACGACGGCGATTTCGGCCCAACGACCCGCGCCGCAGTAGAAGACTTCCAGCGCAGACACGGCCTCGAGCACGACGGCAAGGTGGGCAACGACACCGCCACTGCCCTCAAGCAGGCCGTCTTGCAAAAGTCCGCCCTCACCGCACTCACCCTCGACCAATCCGAGCACCCCGGCCACCCGATGTTCCAGCAGGCGCTGGCCGGCGTGGGCCAGCTGGACCAGGTACAAGGGCGCGTCACGGACTTCCGCAGCTACAACCTCTCCGGCGCGCTGGCCGTGGCGGCACGCAAGGAAGGGCTGGAGCGGATCGACCAGGTGCTATTGAGCAAGGATGCCTCGCGCGCCATCGCCGTGCAGGGCGACCTTCACTCGCCGCTGCGGCGGTTCGCCGATGTGGATGTGGTGACCGGCGTCAACACACCACTGGCGCAGAGCAGCACGGACTGGGCGCAGTTTCAGGTGCCAGGAATGCAGAACGTGCAGGCGCCCGCGCCGTTGATGCAGTCGGCGGATGCGCAGGTAGCGCAGCCATCGATGCAGCGGTAAGAGAGAAAGGCCGGCGATGCCGGGCCTTTCTGCAAAGTTGAGGAACCCATCAGTTGCTCAGGCCGCCTCGGCATCCCTGTGCAAATCACCCGCTTCCTGCAGCCGCCGATGAAGCGACACGGCGCTGAGATCGAACCCGTTGGGCCACGCCAACGCGCCGAGCTCGATGTAGTACTGCGCGAATGCCTGAGGGTCGCGAAGGGGAGCCGTCATCTGGGTATTGGCTTCGATGAACGGGGCGAAATCGTAGGTGCCTGCGGTGCCGTCGGAGAAGCGCAGCAGCAGTCGATAGTCGCCTTTTTGTTCCACAGCTTTGAGCTTAATCATGGTCGGCTCCCGGGATGCGGCTGAGCGGTTGCAACGCCTGCGCTTTCGTCCAATTCTGCTCCAGCGACTGGCGATGGTCGAGACACCACTGGCGAACCAGCGCCAGCGCGCGCCGAGGCAGTTCACCGTCCATCAGCGCGCCATCGGCGATGGCGACCAGAGCTTCGTGTCCTTGGTACTCGACGTGAATGTGCGGCGGCGAATGATTGGCAAAGTACCTGCGTACATAGATGCCGAAGAAGGTCGAGATGACGGGCATGTTGAGGTCCTTGCGGTAGGCGGCGTCCTGCTGGCCATGTCGGCCGGCTGCCTTCCTCACCGTGCCCTCTCCCCGCGCGCGCGCGGGAGAGGGATCGCGCTCGCGCCCTTGTAGGCGTTACATGTTCCTGCGGTACTCCCCACCCACGTCATACAACGCATGGCTGATCTGCCCCACGCTATGCGTCTTGACCGCCTCCTTCAAAGAAGCAGGGGGCAGAGTCGACTCTGGATGCCAATCAGTGCCAGTCAGATGAAACCGCCGCACGCGCGGCGGTGCTGGAAGGCCGGATTCGATGACAGCCGCCGGTTCGCATACTTTTGAAAGACACGACCAGGAAAAACATGGGACGCACCCACCCCCGAACAGACTGCGTCGATCAAAAAGCTGGTCGGCATCCTGCAGTGCGAATACGGGCTCGACGACCATGACATCTGCAAGCACGACACCATCTCGTACAAAACGCAGGGCCAGGATTACGGTCTGTGCCTGCCTGATACCGCTGCTGGTCGCGTGCAGCAACCCACAGGCCCGACCCGCTAGCGCGGGCGGCCACAACGAGGCGGCCGCGACAGACATCGTTGTCGAGAGCGTTGGCGCGCCGGTCTACGTCCCAGCGCTTGGGAAGACGGGTGATCCGGCGATGGCCGCTTCCTGCCGGGCATGGGTACTGGACCGCCACCAGGTGGCTCGCTTCTTCGCTGCTAGTCGCGAATATCCCGACGGCTTTGGAGACGCGTTCTACTCGCTGCCGTGCACGATCAGCGGCGAACTGCGGGCCGAGGGCAGGATTTGGACGTACGAGATCAACGCCGCGGCGACCGCAACCTGGACAAGCGGCAAGACTCTGCGCAGGTTCGGCTGTGCGGAGACGGCCTGCGAACCACTGGTGCTGCTGATGCCGGATGGCAACAGCGGCGATTGAATCCCGTGGGCGGCACGACGGGGCCAGGCTCGTCCGAACCCGTCAACGTCGCTAGGCCGGCAGCTCGACGTTGCGCCCGAAGCCATGAAGGGAGAGCGCGCCTATCCACGGCGGAAAGATGACCG
The DNA here is from genome assembly GCF_035685805.1 of Dyella sp. Classification (GTDB taxonomy): domain Bacteria; phylum Pseudomonadota; class Gammaproteobacteria; order Xanthomonadales; family Rhodanobacteraceae; genus Dyella_A. The sequence goes on along the minus strand of NZ_DASSAB010000015.1, from coordinate 47,941 downwards.
CGTTAGCAGACAGAAACAGCACAGAAGCAACGGCGCGAGTCGAAAATCCCAAGCGATAGGGCCGAGCCAGTGCACTCTGACACCCAGTCTTTGCCCGGTGGCAGGACATTGCATTGCAACCCCATTTGCTGATCTCCGCGCCTATCTGCCAGGGAGCCTATGGCCTCAGGAATTTGATATCCGACGGCGCGCGAAGAGGGACGGTTTGCAGCGTTTTGCCCAGGCGCCCGGTGGCCGGGTCGCGGGCGATCACTGCAATGTGATCCTCCCCCTGCACGGCCACCAGCAGGAACTTCCCGCTGGGATCGATGGAGAATTCGCGGGCCTGGCGGCCTTCGGCGGAGCGCCGTTGAAGCAGCGACAATGCGCCATCGCTGCCCACCGCGAACACGGCAATGTGGTTGTCCGTACCGCGGTTGACGGCATACAGGAACCGGCCGTCCGCAGACAGATGGATGGCGCCAGCTCCCTGGTTTCCACTGAAGCCCGGCGCGAAGAGGTTCACCACATGACGCAGCGTCAGCGCGCCATCGGCCCCCACGTCCAGCACCGCAACCTGCCCCGCCATTTCCAGGGTCAGATACGCGTGCTTGCCGGCCTTGTCGAAAACCAGGTGACGCGGGCCGCTGCCCGGCGGCAGTGACAGGAATGCGGTGGCCGCGGGCTGCAGCGGATGTTCGGCATGGCCTGCGGGGAGGTAGCGGTACGCATACACACGATCCCCGCCGAGATCGGCCACATAGGCAAACTTGCCGTTCGGCGCGAAGTTCACCGCATGGATGTGCGACGACTGCTGCCGAACCTTGTCGACGTGGCTCGCCTGATACGTGGAAAGCTGGGTCACCGGGCGCAGCGACCCGTCGCTGGCAATCGGCAGCACGGCCAGACTGCCGCCGGGATCGGTGTGGACCGAATAATTGGCCACCAGCAGATAGCAGCCATCGGGGGACAGGCTGGCGAAAGTAGGCTCATCACCGAGCGTGGCGACCTGGTTCTGCACCGTGAGCCGGTGCTGTGCGTCAAGCACCAGCGCCGTGGCGCGGCCCACCGCATCGCGCGCGCCCGGCCCATTTTCGTTCACCACATAAACCCGCTGCTGATCCGCGGAAAGCACCAGCCAGGAGGGGTTGTCCAGCCGCAGCTGCTGCCACGGCTTGGCGTCCAGCTTGCCGCTGTCCGTATCAAACCGAAACGCATACAAGCCGGGCTGCTCGCCCGTGGTGTAAGAGCCCACCAGCAGATCGACCGTGGCCGCCGAGGCGACAAACGGCAGCGCGCTTGCGGCCAGCACCATCAGCCGGAACAAAAACAGCATGGGGAATCTCCTCAAAACCTGCAGGCGCATCGCGACTGCCTGGGCGGGCTTGAATGAGCGATGGAGATTAACCGACCGACGCGCCGCAGCGGCAACTGATGCCTGGCCCGCGCCAAGCCCGCGTCCGGGTCAACAAAAGAAGGAGGGCTCAGAGCCGACTTTCCCAAGCGAAGAACCGAGAAAGTGCACTCCGCCCCCCAGTTTTGGAACCCGGGACTTTGGCCACGTCCCCCTTTGCCCCTATTCGTCCCTACCTGACGGCGGGCACCCGCTTCGATCGCAACCACCACGTCCCGCCCCGCGTCGGCAGGGGCCGACGCAAGGGCCGGGTCAGGCTGGCGTCGCAACCACAAGAGGCGCCTCCGGACGCGCGGACCGCCGCCAGGCCGGTGGCACCAGCAAGTGGTGGCGCAACGCCACCCTCAACAGCACGACCGAGACCAGCAAGCACAGGCACAAAGCCACTACCGACGCTTCCGCGCCGAACGCGCCGCCGGTCAGCCAGGCCGGACCATTGCGCACCGAGACCAGCCAGCCATCCGCCGCGAAGCCGGACACAGGAACGCCGTACACCGTGCCCTGCGTGAAGTTCCACGCCGCGTGCAGCCCGATGCAGATCCACAGTGAGCGCGTCAGGAGGAAGACCAGCCCGAACAGGATCCCAGCCTCGATGGCAATGGCCAGCCCCGCCCACAGCGTGGCGCCGGGGTTGCCGATATGCGCGGCACCGAAAAACAGGCCCGAAACGATCAGCGCCGCCCAGCTGCCAAGACCTTCCTCCACGAGGCGGTACAGCACGCCACGGAACATGATCTCCTCGCCCACGCCCGCGCCGATACCCACCATGAGTAGCGCGCTCACCCACTGTGCGTGCGGGTTCACGCCGACAACGCGGTACGCGCCCAGCAGCCAAAGCACCCCGATGATCGCGCTGAACAGCAGCACGCCTGCCGCCAGGCCAGCCAGCAAGCGCGGCAGCGCCGTGCGCGAAAGCAGTTCCTGCGGAGTGCGGCGCTCGATCAGCAAGGTCAGCACCAGATAGGCCGCCAGCGCCGGCACAACGCGCCCAACCAGCTGACCCAGGCCCACCTGCAGCGGCGTGCCGCCGTGCGTCCAGCCCAGGGCATGCATGGAGATGGTTACCAGCTTGACCATCGGCAGGAAGACCAACAGGAAGATCACCAGCCTGGCCAGCGGTGACAGGACCAACCAGCGCTTCCACGCGGGCGCATGGACGGGTGCGACGAAAGCGACCTGACGGTCAGAAACGAACATGAGGATTCCCGAAGAGTGGACGACGGCAGTCTGGCGACCGCGGCAGCAAGGACACAGTGGCATCAGTCACTCCCTGCCTATGGTCACGATGGTGTCGCCGGCCTACTGCGTAGGGACCTGGCGATCCGCGCGGCACCGCGACCGCTACGGGCCGCCAGGCGAGCGGGCGGATCGGCAAGTCAACCAGGGGTCAGTCAAACCCTCGACCCATGGTCGGCACGGACATACCGGCGCCCTGTGGGAATGGCTCTACAAGGCGCACTTAGTCGATTCGCAACGGTTGCGAACAAACCGACGAAGTTGCGCGCGACGGTATGCAGCAACCGCGACAGTGTGCCGACGAGGGAACCGGATCCCGCCTTCGAAAGGCGAACCTGGCCACTGCTTCCGACCATGCCGAGCAAATTGCTTGGACGACAAGGAGTCAGAGCCCCCTCTTCTTCCATCTGACCGGCTTCGGATGGTGCGAGGCGTCAGGGCCTGCGCGTCGACCGCACCACATCCCCGCTGTCGATCTGCCCGTCCGCCACCGGCACGAAGCGGCTGCCGTCGAAGCGCTCCACGTCGGAGAAGTAGGACGGCAGACCTTCGCCCCAGTTGGCGTCACGCTGCAGCTGGTAATGCAGGTGCACCAGGAAGGCGTCGCCCGAGAAGCCCATCTGGCCGATCTGCTGGCCCTGGCGCACGTGCTCGCCCTTCTTGACCGCCACGCTGCCGTTCTTGAAGTGGGCGAAGGTACTGAACTCACCGTGGCCGTGGTCGAGGATCACGAAGTTGCCCAACGGCAGGTTGTGGTTGGCCATGAAGGCCTCCATCGACAGCTTCAGCGCCTTGTGCGACTTGGTGTTGTCGGGCTGACCGTCGGACATCGCCACCACCACGCCATCGGCGGGCGCTACCACCGGGGTCCCGAAACCGTACCAGTCCTCGTTCTTCTCGCCATCGCCGCGGTACATGCGCCCCTTCTCGTCAACGATCACGAAGTCGTAGGCGTAGCGGGTCATGTTGGTGTCGATGCCCAGTGCGGTGGCCATCCCTCCGGTGACGTCGAGGCGCCGGTGGTGCGAAACATAGTCGTGACCGTCATGGATAAAGGTACGACCGGTGACGGGCAGGATCAGCTTCGCGTGGTTTTCGTAGCGCCGCGGGTGCAAATCGAGCGTGGCGAGGACTTTCTCCGAGGTCTCGCCGGCGTCGAGGGCGATGTCCAGGCGCATGGTTCCTAGCGGAACATCCTTGCCCCAGCTGTACAGGGGGTTGAACAGGACCACCTTTTCGCCCGGCTTCACCACGCGGTTGGGCAACGTCAGAATGCCCATGCCGTTGGTGTCGAGCCGGCGCTGGGCCACCATCTCGCCCTTGGGGCCGAGCACAGTCAGCTGGTAACGACTGACCTCGAGTTCCTCGGCCGTGTTGTTGGTCAGCAGCACGTCGAAATTCACGATTTGCTGGTTCGCCCTCACCTCGATCAGGGGCTGGGCAGGTAGCTGAGCCAGGTCGACCTCGCCAGCCATGGCCAAGGCCGGCAGGAGGGCGAGCAGGAGTAGGGCGTACTTCATGGGTTCACCGGACCGGGTCGAAAGGGACGCGACCAAGGTAGGGGGTCGCGGCCCCATCGGCATGTGTCGCCGGGCACTGCAACGTTTTCGTCCGCCGGCGCATCGCGACGCCTGCAAAACAGGAGTCACCATTTCGCCGCCGGGGTCAACAGGCACATAGCTGTCCTTCCCCGGCGTTGCCAAGGAGTAAATGCCCGTCTTGCCGCCGACCACCAGCCGCTGTGTTTCATGCGGCGCCAGGATCGCGCCAGTCACCGTTCTGGTTAGGGCCGCGCTAGCGACCCTTGTCGTTTGCCAAACACTCATCGGTCATCGCGGATACCGTCCAGGTGCGCGTCGTGCGTCGCACAGAGTCTCGGGCTTGAAGCCCACCCTTCGATGGCTCGGTCCGCGTGCGGTCCTGCGTGCAACACGGGTGCCGGCGGTCGCGACCTTTCAGAGTGCTGGCTCGTGTCCAACCCCAGATTCCGGCCTGCGACCGCCAGCGTGATCAACCGAAGGCGCGCGTTGGATCGAACGGCGTGCCCTCGCGCAGCATGTGGTAACAGGCGCGTGCCAGCTTGTGCGCCACCGCCTTGATCGCGACCACGCGGTGCTTGCGGGCGCGCTTGCGGTCGTACCAGCGTCGGATCAACGGATCGAAGCGGATGGCGTGGTTGGCCGCCTCGACGTATGCCCAGCACAGATAGCGGTTGCCGCACTTGCGGTTGCCGTGGCCCTTCCGCTTGCCGTTGGACAGCCGCACGCTCTCGACCATCCGGCAGTACGAGGCGTAGTCGCCCACCGAGGCGAATCGTCCGATGTCGCCGCTTTCCAGCAGGATCGTCATGCCCAGGATCGGCCCGATGCCCGGTACGCTGCGCAGCCGCGCCAGCAGATCCGGCTGCGCGATGTCCTTGCCAATCCACTGCTCCAGCGCCGAGATCTGATCCTGCAGCGTGAGCCACAGCTTGAACTGGATCAGCACGCCGTAGCGCGTGGCCAGATCCGGGAACAGCTCGACCAACTGCGTCGGCGTCAGCTGCCGCAGCGCATGGCTCGACAGTTGCTTGCCGGTGGTACGACTGAAACTGGACTGGATCGAGAGCATCAGCCGCACGGCCTGCCGGACCAAGGCAAAGCGGCGGCGCAACAGGTCACGGGTGGCGCGTTGCTCGCGCGGGTAGATGTAGCCTTCCGGCAGCAGGCCCAGCCGCATCAGCTGCGCCGGGTGAAGGGCATCGGAATGATCGTCGCCGTGCTTGAGGCCGTCGTACTGCGGAACCGCCGTGGTGTTGACCAGACGCACGGCGTAGCCATGATCCATCAGGCCATCGACCAGCCAGTACCAGTTGTAGGTGGATTCCACCGCCACGCCGACCAGCTCGTCACGAAACGGCGCCAGATCAGCCAGCAGACGCGGAAGGTCGTTAGGGAGTCGACACTGCAGCAGCGGCTGGCCTTGGCCGTCCATAACGGCCAACACGCTGTTGCTGGAATGCAGATCGATGGCTGCGTAAAGTGACATGGCTGCCTCCTGTCGCTGGGCGAACGTTGAAACCGTGGTAGTTCCAACGTACCGCCGAGCTCAGGAGGCGGCGACATGAGTTTTCAGAGTGCACTTTCTCGAAATGTCGACTCTGACCCCACCTTTTGTTTCCTCAGAAGATGTGCCCCGCGTGCGAGCTCAGCTGGGCGGCAAGCCATGACCGAAAAGAAGCTCCGGCTTTTACGAGCGGAAAGACGAACCTGACCCCAGTTTTTCATGCACCGCGCACTGCCGACGCAGAACAAGCTCCGTCAGCTCTTGCAGGTATCTGAGATAGTCCTCCTCACGGAAGAAACACGGCTGCCTGTCGTTCCCCCGCTGCACGACGTGCTGGAAAATACCCGGGATATCCAGCCGTGGCTGCCGTGGCATGAGCGCCTCCTTGCCGAAAGCGCCCTGCTTTGACCATCCCCCCCGCCAAGGCTGTCGGACAACCGGGCGCCGCCTTGTCAGGAAAGTGCGCTCTAACCTGGGTTTTGCCCTAACCTGGCGATGCACGACAGGCAGGGCGCCAGGCATGAGCAGCAGCGATGAACTTCTCGACGGGCGCATGAGGGAAGCTGCGTTCCAGCACGTTCGTCTGTTGAGCGCCACCCGCGACCATCTCACCTCTGACGAACTGGCTCAGGGTTTCATTTTCGATGGGGCGCGAATCCCCCTTGTGAACCCTCAGCGCGGCATCTTCAAACCGCGGCAGATGCGCTACTTGTTGTCGATCCGGACGGTATTCCCCCGACCAGGAGCGAAGGTTTGGTACGACGACCAGCGACACGTGCACAGTCAGCTTTACGAGAGCAAAGACTTCGTTGACTACGCCTTCATGGGCACGGATCCCGAGGCAGCGGACAACAGATGGCTGCGCGAGGCATTCGAGAACCGTGTTCCTATCATCTATTTCATCGGCATTGCGCCCGGCCGGTTCACGGCGATCGTGCCCAGCTATGTAGGCGGCTGGAATCGAGAAACACTCAAGGCGTCCATTGGCTTTGGTGATCCGAGCGCCTATGACGAGTCACGCTTTCCCGACACGGAGCCCGCCCGCCGCTACGCACTCCGAACAGTGCAGCAACGGCTACACCAGGCATCCTTCCGTCAGGCAGTGATAACGGCATATGACAGCCGATGCGCGCTGTCCGGCTTGCCCGAACCACTACTGCTCGATGCGGCGCACATCGTCTCCGACAAGCACGAGGTTCTTGGCCAGCCAGTAGTTCCCAACGGCATCCCATTGTCGAAGATCCACCACGCCGCCTTCGATGCACATCTAATCGGCATAGACCCCGACTTTAAAATCCACGTGTCCGCACGGCTGTTGGATCAAAAGGACGGACCGATGCTTGAGGCGATAAAGCAGCTCGATAAGCAAATCATCCGCTTGCCTCCGAGAGCGCAGGACCGCCCCGACCGCGACCGTCTCGCCATGCGCTACGAGGTTTTCAGCACCAGGGCCTAGCACGTCGGAACCCGGCCGTACTAACACGTTTAAGGGAAAAGTGGCATGGCAAAACGCAAGGAAGGTGGCTTTGAGCTCCTCGCATCAATGCGCTGGCCAGTGCCCCTGGCACTCGGGATCATTGGGTTCGTGGGCGTCCGCTATGGCATCGGCTGGCTATTCGGTTCCAGCCAGAACATCTACATCGCCGGCTTGGCCAGACAATTTTCCAGCGATGCCTTCGCACCGTTTGCGTGGCTCGTACTCGGCCTTTGCTGGCTCGCAGCCCTGGTCTCTTACATCGGCCGGAAAGGCCGCCGGCGCCTGCTCGAAACGCAGAACGGCCTGGACAGCCTGCGCGCGCTGAGCTGGCGCCAGATCGAGCTGCTGGTGGGCGAGGCATTCCGGCGACGGGGCTATGCCGTGGAGGAAACCGGACAGGGAGGTGCGGACGGTGGCATCGACCTGGTGCTCCGCAAGGATGGCAAGCTGACGATCGTGCAGTGCAAGCGCTGGAAAACCCAGCGCGTGGACGTCAAGGTCGTCCGCGAAATGTTCGGGCTGCTCGCCCACCATCAGGCTTCGGAGGTAAAGATCATCGCGGTGGGTACCTACACCGCCGACGCGCAGCGCTTCGCCGCAGGAAAGCCTATTGAACTGATCACAGGCGACACCCTGCTCGAGATGGTCCGCAGTGTGCAGACCGCTCCCGCCAACCCGGTGCATCAGGCGAGCGCGCCCGCCGCGCCCGAGAAAAATCCGCCTTGCCCGAAGTGCGGAAAGGAGATGCAGCTACGTGCCAACCGCCGAACCAACGAACGATTCTGGGGCTGCACGTCTTACCCGAGCTGCCGCGGCACCCGCCAGCTAGCTGAAAGTGCACTCTGACCCGGGTTTTGACTCAGGCCAAGGAGGCCCTTGCGTTCTCAACGGTCAGAACTCGCTCGAACTTCGACAGCGGCTCCTTAACCCGGTTAACCACCAACTTTTCATAGGCGCTTTTTCTCAACCTTTGCTTTGCCACTATTTTCTCTGGTTTGCCATGAGCAATCGCATTCCTGAAGGTCAGTAGAGTTTGTAGCTGCTGCCAAGGCGCCTCACCCTTATCGTAATCAATACCAAGCGCAGTGCAGATTAGCCTTATTTTTGCCCACGCTGCAAATCTGCTCAAAATCCTTCCAGCCAGGCAAAACCCGATAACCGATTGCGTTACAAAGGGCCTCAACTGCGAGAGCGCTCATCACCATTGCGGTTAGAACGTGGAACTCCCGCCCTCTAACAACGGCCCTTTGTGCCTCCATGACGGACGCACTAGCTGCACGCAATAGTAGATGGTGAGCTGAAAAATAACGCTCTTCTGTTACCTCAACCTCGAGCTCAGTTTCGATCAAGTCCATATCAAACCACCCTCCTTCAGCCGGGAAATGACCTGACCTTTCCGACGCCGGCCGGTTAAGCTGCCACTATGCTAGCGCTGCTTTAGAAGTCCGTTGGCTATAGCGGGCTCCAATATCTTACTGACACCTCTGGCCGCTTCACCCAGAATTTCAACCCTGTACTTCGCCCTCGTGATGGCCACATACAGGCGATTGTGGGCCGAATAGTTCAAGAAGTGGCGGGCAGCGTCAGCCTCTGCGCCCTGAACCGGAGGAACTCTACCGTCGTCAACTCCAACTAAAACCACAGCGCCAAACTCAAGTCCGCCAACGTAATCCGCGTGCCCGACGACGTACATACCCCCGGCTACAGCTTGGTCGATGGCCTGTACGTCGCCGCGCCTCGCCAGAATCTTTACCGGACGCTTCAATCCGCTAGCATATTCAGACAGCCGACCTAGCAAGGCGTCGTCAAGCGTGCAGATAAGCACATCGGCTCGCCGTATGCTGAGCTCCGCCTGTAACGCGTCGGCCCTCTGGAACGCCAGCTCAATTAGAGCCTCCTCGTTTGGGGCCTCCGAGTACATAGGCGGTTGCGCCAAGCTCTCCTCAGCAGTAGTAAATGCCGAGCTTGCGTTCACCATCGGGTTTTCAAAGTTAGTAAACAGAGTTGCACCCGAAGAGACGACGCAAAACGCGAGATCGACGATTTCGGGAGATGAGCGGAATATGGTACCCACCTTGACGCTTTCGCCTTCCCCCGGGCTTGCATCCATATTCGCGATCGCCGCCGGATTAGCTACCGCATTCTCCATTTCCTGGGTGGTCCAGCCGGGATCACCTACGGCTTGGGATTTGTCGATCGAGTAGATTATTGGGAATTGGCTATCGCCGCGGGTGAAATAGTGAAACAAATGCAGCTCATTGATATTGAACAAATGAGTCTCGTCAATAAAAATGGCATCGAAGCCCTCCTTACTCCTCCGCCTCTTCCATATCGGTGTATCCAACTGACCAATAGCAGTTAATACGACGTCGTCTGTATCAAACTGCCCACCAATAGCAAGCTTGTCCCTGTAGCGTTTAAACACAGCGAACGCGAAGGCCTTGTCGGCCGATGTTTGCGCAGGAAGCCCATAACGAATACACCTAGCGTCGCGGTAAATCTCAAACCTTTCTGCGGCCCGCCCCTTTATAAGCACGCTGATTTCGTGTTGAAAAATCTGCGACAGATTCCAGCTCGACTCCGTCTTCATAAGCTCAACAAATTCAGGCGTCATGAAGCGCGAGTGGGCGGGTAAGTCCTTATCTATCGCCTCTTCAATCGCCTCTGCAATATACAAGCGCTGCAGCCCCTTTGACTCCATTGCATCTCGGTCTATGAACTCTGACTCACTAATAGCATGGCGCAATTTTTCCGCGCACAACTGTGTCAATGTGGTAACCGTAAGGGACTGCTGGCTTAAACCAAGAATGCGATTTTGATAATCTTTCTCTGCATCAATGACAGACAACACCTCGGAAATCGAGGCTCTCGTCGCGTCACTATGAGTTATAAATACGATATTTCGTTGAACACCTTCATCTTCCGCTTGTCTCAGTGCCGCTACTGCCTTCAATACGAGACTTAGAGTCTTGCCCGTGCCGGCCGCACCTTCAATCCGGTGTGGTCCAGCCAATGGGCTGAGAACAAAGTCCGACTGCTGTTTCGTTAGAGCCGGCATCCACTCATTGAATGACCTGAACAACGAGCCGACCCCAGACCGTAGACCGCGCGAAAGATCAGTAACTTGTAGCTGGGCTTCACTTTCGCGCTCTACCGATCGAGAACGGACTGCTTCTTGTTGGAGCACACTCTCATAGCTCTCGATCACCTTCTTGAAATTGGTGTTCTCCGGCTCCTCACCTGCTGAGTCACCACCGGAATAACCAGCCTTATATACCAAAAGAAAGCGCCCGGACAGGCCTCTTTTGCCAAGCCTTTCTTTCCACGGCTCGCGTTCTATTACCGCGCGATAAGGTTGAGGTTGGTATCGAAATGGAAAGACCACAGCCTTAGACGTTCCGGAAATGATCTTTTCCGCGTAGGTCAATCCCTGGCCGCCAGCCCACCACTTACGAGCAAAACGCATAATTTTCTGGAAGGCAAACAACGAATCCGAATCGCTAAGGCCGAGAAACATTTTCGACTGCTCAAGATCCAGAACAATAAACCGTGCGGAATTTCGTTCGGATTCAGCAGAAACTACGAACACTCCGCCCGCCTCTTGGTAGGTGCGGAGAGGGCCAATTTGTTCGGGAACGACACGCCCCTTTAGAAACGCCGCCAGCTCATTACCGAAGCCGAAATCGGTCGATTGGAACGACCTGCCGGAGACCATTTCTTCGACTGCCTTATCGTCCCACGCGATGAACTTGGTCATTGGACCTCCGGGTTGGCGAACCTGTCTATATGGGCGGGGTCGGTATTGGGCAGCCCGATTCTTCCGAATAACAACGAAAAGGCCTGGAGGAGATGTTCAACGTGAGGCGAGGGAATAACACCTAGAGGGATAGCGACGTCATCGGATGAGGAGTATCGGAAGAAGCTCTCGTAGCGCGGCGACCTTGCTTCCGCGTCGACCTTTCGCATCCCTTCAGGAAGGGCACCTGCTAAGTCATGAGGCATTGCACCGATCTGACGCAGCAGGACCACGTAGCAAGAATCGGACTCGTCTGGTTCCATGCGACAGAGGTAGTAATAACCACTGAGGCGATGCGTCATCAATTCGCGTACAGCGCCAGAGTATGTTTTTGGAAAGGTGGTCCGTAGAGATTCTGCAGTTCCAGAGTGCGCCTCCCGCCACTTACCGACCACCTTATCTTTACGAGCTATGAATTGCCGTTGCTTCTTCTCGTCCAAAAGAGCGACAAGCGTCTCCAATGCTGTCTCGACGGGCGTCCCGAGCAGGACCGTTTTCGGAGCACCGAGGTCGAACAGTAGCTTTTCGACTTCTGCGTCTGCCTCCGCTATACAGCGCGACTGAATTACCCCAAGCCCGTCATTCGTGAGCCAGTCTTCCAACTTTACAATCGGCAAATAATTCAATATCGGCGCCTTGAAGTTGGCCAAATCACATCTGGCCGTAATCACAACGCCCCAGCCCATGCTGCGGGGATAGCCGTCAACCGCACAACAGGAAAAAATAGTTCCCTGTTCGAGCCGCCCTTTAGTCGGATTTCCGAGTTTCAATGGCGTGCGTCCTACATATTCCGCCGATACTCCCCACCCACCTCATACAACGCGTGGCTAATCTGCCCCAACGAGTTGTACTTCACCGCCTCGACCAACTGCTCGAACACATTCCTACGCTCCCGCGCCGTCTGCTGCAACCGTTTCAGGCTCTCCGGCGCCAGCGCATTCCGCGCCTCACCATAGCCCTTCACGTTGGCAATTTGCGCGCCCTTTTCTTCTTCCGTCGAGCGGATGAGCTCGATCTCAGTGGCGATCTCGCCGCCGTGGTCCTTCGGCAGAAACGTATTCACCCCGATCAGCGGCAGCGACCCATCATGCTTCTTGTGCTCGTAGTACATCGACTCTTCCTGGATCTTGCCGCGCTGGTACATGGTGTCCATGGCGCCGAGCACGCCGCCGCGCTCGCTGATTGATTCGAACTCCTTGTAGACGGCTTCTTCGACGATGTCGGTGAGCTCTTCGACGATGAAGCTGCCCTGCCAGGGGTTCTCGTTGAAATTTAGGCCGAGTTCCTTGTTGATGATCATCTGGATCGCCACGGCGCGGCGCACGCTCTCTTCGGTGGGCGTCGTGATGGCCTCGTCGTAGGCGTTGGTGTGCAGGGAGTTGCAGTTGTCGAACAGCGCGTACAGCGCCTGCAACGTGGTGCGGATGTCGTTGAACTGGATCTCCTGCGCATGCAGGGACCGGCCGGAGGTCTGGATGTGGTACTTCATCATCTGGCTGCGGGCGCTGGCGCCGTAGCGCTCGCGCATGGCGCGGGCCCAGATGCGGCGGGCGACGCGGCCGATCACGGTGTACTCCGGGTCCATGCCGTTGGAGAAGAAGAACGATAGGTTGGGCGCGAAGTCGTCGATGTTCATCCCGCGCGCGAGGTAGTACTCGACGATGGTGAAGCCGTTGCTCAGCGTAAAGGCGAGCTGGCTGATCGGGTTCGCGCCGGCCTCGGCGATGTGATAGCCGGAGATCGACACCGAGTAGAAGTTGCGCACCTTGTGGTCGACGAAGTACTGCTGGATGTCGCCCATCATGCGCAGCGCGAACTCGGTGGAGAAGATGCAGGTGTTCTGCGCCTGGTCCTCTTTCAGGATGTCCGCCTGCACGGTGCCGCGCACGGCCGCCAGCGTCTCGGCCTTGATCTTCGCGTAGGTGTCGGCGTCCACCAGCTGGTTGCCGGTGACGCCGAGCAGGCCGAGGCCCAGGCCGTCGTTGCCGGCCGGTAATTCACCGGCGTAGCGCGGGCGCTCGCGGCCTTCGAACAGCTTGGCGATTTTCTTTTCCGCCTCGGCCCAGCGCGCGGCGTCGGCCTTGAGGTACTTCTCCACGTTCTGGTCGATCGCGGTGTTCATGAACATCGCGAGGATGATCGGCGCCGGGCCGTTGATGGTCATGGAGACCGAGCTGGTGGGCGCGGACAGGTCGAAGCCGGAGTACAGCTTCTTCATGTCGTCGAGCGTGGCGATGTTGACGCCGGAGTTGCCGATCTTGCCGTAGATGTCCGGGCGCGGGGCCGGGTCTTCGCCGTACAGGGTGACGGAGTCGAACGCGGTGGACAGGCGCGTGGCGGCGCCGCCCTGGCTGAGGTAATGGAACCGTCGGTTGGTGCGCTCGGGCGTGCCTTCGCCGGCGAACATGCGGGTGGGGTCTTCGCCGCTGCGGCGGTACGGGTACACGCCGCCGGTGTAGGGGTAGTGGCCGGGCAGGTTCTCCTTGCCCAGGAACAGCAGCTGGTCGCCCCAGCTGCGGGTCTTGGGCGGCGACACCTTGGGGATCTTCTGGTGGCTGAGCGACTCGCGGTAGTTCTCCACGCGGATGGTCTTGCCGCGCACCTGGTACTCGTTGACCTCGGCGGTGACCGAATCGCGCAGGGCGGGCCAGTTGCGCAGGAGTTCCAGGGATTCCTTGCTCAGCTCGCCGAGCGCGGCGTTGTAGCGCTGGCGCAGCAGCAGCAGCGAGCGGTCGGCGCCCTCGCCTGCCTGCAGCGCGTCGCTGGCGTAGAGATCCAGCGGCTTGGGCAGCAGCTCGTCACCCAGTTCTTTCAGCGCCTCGTAGCAGTGCTGCGCCTTGCTGGCCTGCTCGGTCTGCCTGGCGATGGAGGCGTTGATGCCGCGGCCCTGCTCGGCGATCTCGGCGAGGTAGCGCACGCGGTTGCCGGGGATCAGCACGGTGGCGCGCGGCTCCTTCAGCGAGGTGTCCAGCTGCGGCGTCCACTGGGCGCCTTCCAGCGAGAGCTTCTCGCGCATCAGGCGGCACAGGTTGGAGAACATCCAGGTGACGCCGGGATCGTTGAACTGGCTGGCGATGGTCGGGTAGACCGGCACCTCCTCGTCCTTCAGCGCAAAGGCGGTGCGGTTGCGCTTCCACTGCTTGCGCACATCGCGCAGGGCGTCTTCGGCGCCGCGCTTGTCGTACTTGTTGAGCACCACGAGCTCGGCGAAGTCGATCATGTCGATCTTCTCCAGCTGGCTGGCGGCGCCGTATTCGCTGGTCATCACGTAGACCGGGAAGTCGACCAGGTCGACGATTTCCGAATCGCTCTGGCCGATGCCGGCGGTTTCGACGATCACCAGGTCGTAGGGCTGGCTCTTGAGGAAGTCGATGCAGTCGTGCAGCACCACGCTGGTGGCCGCGTGCTGGCGGCGCGTGGCCATCGAGCGCCTGTAGACGCGGTGCGAGCGCAGCGAGTTCATGCGGATGCGGTCGCCCAGCAGCGCGCCACCGGAGCGGCGGCGGGTCGGGTCCACCGCCAGCACGGCAATACGCATCTCGGGGAAGGCCTGCAGGAAGCGCAGCAGCAGTTCGTCCACCACGCTGGACTTGCCGGCGCCGCCGGTGCCGGTAAGGCCGAGCACCGGAGTCTGCTTGCCAGCAAGCTGCCACTCCTTGCGCAGGCGGCTGAGGTCGGCCTCGGACAGGCCGCCCTCCTCGATCGCCGAGAGCATGTGGCCGATGCTGATCTCGTTGTCGATGTGCACGTTGGGCACGCCGGCAGCGTGACCACGCGCGTGCTCGCTGGCGGCCTTGCCGGCGCGGGCCATCACGTCTTCGATCATCTCGGTGAGGCCGAGCTTCATGCCGTCGTTGGGGTGGTAGATGCGCTCCACGCCGTAGGCCTGCAGCTCCTTGATCTCCTCCGGCGTGATGGTGCCGCCACCGCCGCCGAACACGCGGATGTGGCCGGCGCCGCGCTCCTTGAGCATGTCCACCATGTACTTGAAGTATTCGACATGGCCGCCCTGGTAGGACGACAGCGCGATGGCGTCCGCGTCTTCCTGCAGTGCGGCGCGCACCACGTCTTCCACCGAGCGGTTGTGGCCGAGGTGGATCACTTCGGCGCCTTGCGCCTGGATGATCCGGCGCATGATGTTGATCGCCGCATCGTGGCCGTCGAACAGGCTGGCGGCGGTGACGAAGCGCAGCGGGGTGGACTCGTGCGGGGTGTGCGCGTGCTGCGAATCGCTGGCGGGAACGTGCTTGGCGGGCGAACTCATGGCAACTCCAGACGGCTGTGCTTGAACCGCCCAATTCTAGAGGGGTTCGCGTGCAGGCGCTTGCCGCGGCGCACGTACCACGGCGTACGGAGGTGCAACGGCACGCGCTGCAAAGCCACGCCGGCTGCGGTCGCTGCCCTGCGATGAGACGTGGTGCTAGAGGTCGTGCGCCAGATTGACGCTGCCGATCACCCGCTCGCCCACCGCCTCGCCGCGGGCGAACGCGAGCGCGGCGGCGATCACCGCCGGCTCCGACAACACGCGGCGATGGCCGAGGCCTTGCGTGGTGAGCAGGCGGGCACCGCGCCAGCACACGGCATAGCGCTCGCCTTCCGCCCACGGCACGTCGGCGTCGTCCAGGTCGTGCACGATCAGCGCCGGCTGGCCGAGCGCGGGCAGATGGCGGCGCAGGTCCAGCGCGTCCACGCTGACGCCGGTGCGCCCTTGGAGCCAGGCGTAGAACGGCGCCCGCAGATGCTCGCCCACCCGCACCAGGCGAAAGAACCGACCGACCGCGGCGCGCATGTCCACCGGCGGCGCCACCAGCACCAGTTTGTTCGCGTGCCACTGCTCGCCCTGCGCCAGCGCCAGCGCGGCGGCGCCGAGCGAATGACCCACCGCGAGGGCGGCCGGGCCGTAATGGCGGCCGACGGCGAGCACGGTGTCGACGAATTCCGGCAGCGTGCTGTAGCGACCGCTGCTGTGACCGTGGCCGGGCTGGTCGAATGCCACCACTGCGTATCCCTGCGCCTGCAGCTCGCGCACCCACGGCAGGAAACGCAGGCCGAAGCTGGACCAGCCGTGCGACATCAGCACGTACGGCTGGGTGGCCGCATCGCCCCAGGTGTAGGTGGCGACGGTTTCGCTCGCCACGCGCAGGCTGCCGCGGCGCATGCCGGCATCGCCGGGCTCGGCACGGGCACGCGCGCGGCTGCTGGCGAACGGCGTGGCGAACAGGCGCGCAGCGCGCACGGCGGTGCGCTGCGGCATCACGCGGCCGCCGAGCACGAAGCCCGCGCGCACCAGCGACAACATCAGGCGGGCGGTGGCGCCGCTGCGCGGCAACACGGTGGGAGCGTGGTTCATCGGTGCGTCCTCAGGCTTGCCAGCTGCGCCACAGGCGCTCGAAGGCGGCATCGGCCCGCGCGCTGGCGGGAGCGAAACCGAACAGGCCCGCGTCGTGGTGCAGGCCGAGAATGAGCGCGTAGATCTCGAAGGCGATCTGCTGCGGGTCGGCATCGGCGCGCAGGTGGCCGGCCTCGATCGCATAACCGGCCGCCTTGGCCAGGGCCTCGCGCCACTGCGATTGCTGGCGCACCACGCCGTCGCGCAGCGCGCCGTCGCGGCCGTCGTACTCGCTCACCGCCGACAGCAGCACGCAGCCGTTCTGGTGCGCGCAGGCCCACTCGAACCAGCGCCGCACGATCGCCCGCAGGCGCGGCAGGCCGCGCGGCTCGCGCAGGGCCGGCTGCATCACCTGGCTGGCAAAACGCCGGGCGCCGGCATCAAGCACGGCCAGTTGCAGATCTTCGCGCGAGCCGAAGTGGGCGAACACGCCGCTCTTGGACATGCCGACATCGGCCGCGAGGTGACCGATGGACAAGCCTTCCAGGCCGTCGCGGGTGGCCAGCGCGTAGGCGTGCTCGAGGATCAGGTTGCGCGTGAGCGCGCTTTTGCGGGGAGGGCTGGTGACAGGCATGGGGCGGAAAATAGCACGACCGTTCGTTCTTTTTCCACACCCTTCCACGCGGCGGCAACGGCGGGCGCGGCTATGCTCTGGCGCATCGTTCACCAAGGAGGATCTCCATGCGCATCGCCCTGCTCGCCGCGGCACTGGCCGCCACTGTCCTCGCCGGCTGCGCCACCTCGCCCACCGGCCGCTCGCAGTTGATGATCGTGTCGGACAGCCAGATGAGCCAGATGGGCATCAGCGCGTTCAACGACTTGCGCAAGCAGGGCAAGTTCGTTGACGCGCCGCGCCAGCGCGCCTACGCCACCTGCGTAGCCAATGCGCTGATCGCGGTGCTGCCGCCGCCGTGGAACGCCAACCAGTGGGAGGTGCAGATCGTCGACGACGACAGCGCCAACGCGTTCGCCCTGCCCGGCGGGCGCATCGGCGTGAACCAGGGCATGTTCAAGGTCGCCAGCAACCAGGACCAGCTCGCGGTGGTGCTGGGTCACGAGCTGTCGCACGTGGTGTCGCGCCACGGCGCCGAGCGCGTGTCGGACAACTACGCCGCCCAGGCGGCGGTGGCGGCCGGCACCATCTACGCCGGCACCCGCGGCACCGACGCCGGCTACGCGGCCGCTGCGCTGGGGCTGGGCGCCGAGGTCGGCATCCTGCTGCCGTTCTCGCGCACCCAGGAGAGCGAGGCCGACACGCTGGGCCAGCGCTACATGGCGCAGGCCGGGTTTGATCCGCGTGCGGCGGTGGCGCTGTGGCAGAAGATGGACGCCAAGGGCGGCGCGAAGCCGCCGGTGTTCCTGTCTACCCACCCGGCGCCCGGCAACCGCGCGCAAACGCTCGAGCGCCAGGCGCAGCAGCTGATGCCGCTGTACCAGCAGGCGCAGGCCAACGGCCACAAGCCGCATTGCTCGCTTTGAGTTCGCGATGAGTCCGCGGGCGCGGCGCCGCGTTTGCCCACCGGCAACTGAACCGGCCGGCGCGGTGGGGTCAACAGGCCTCGCCTTGCGCCGTTTTCCTGACGCGTCCGCAGGCTCGCGGCGCCCCAAGGAGATCCGCATGACTCGCATCGTTCCCAAGCTCACCCTGCTCGCCGGCGTGGCGCTGGCCCTGGCCGGCCTCGGCGGCGCGCGGCCGGCCGCCGCCGCACAGGTATCGGTTGGCGTGGAAGTGGGCGTGCCACCGCCGGCACCGCGGTACGTGCGCGTGCCGCCACCCCGGGTGGGCTACGTGTGGGCGCCCGGCTACTGGCGCTGGAACCCGGGCGCGCATCGGCACGTCTGGGTGGGCGGCTACTGGGTGCGCGCGCGTCCGGGCTACCGCTACGTGCCCGAGCGCTGGGAGCACCGCGGCCGGCACTGGCACTTGGCGCGCGGCCACTGGGTGCGATGAGCAGCGTGCTGCGGCGCGTCAGCAAGCGGTCGGGGGAAGTACTAAACTGCCGGCCCCAATCAAAGCCCCAGCCCCCGCTGGGGCTTTGATTTTCAAGCTTTTACGACATCTTCACCGCAAGCCTTGCCGCATGCCGCGGCGCTGTCCCACACCGCGCGGACGCCCTCCCCGGCACCGCCAAACCTGGAGTCACCGCTCGAATGATCTTTGAAACCATCGCCAACACCGGCCACGAAGAAGTCGTGTTCTGCCAGAACAAGGACGCCGGCCTGAAGGCCATCGTCGCGATCCACAACACGGTGCTGGGCCCGTCGCTGGGCGGCCTGCGCATGTGGCCCTACAAGACCGAGCAGGAGGCGATCAACGACGTGCTGCGCCTGTCGCGCGGCATGACGTACAAGAACGCGGTGGCCGGCCTGAACCTGGGCGGCGGCAAGGCAGTGATCATCGGTGACCCGAGCAAGGACAAGTCCGAGGCGCTGTTCCGCGCGTTCGGCCGCTTCGTCAACTCGTTGAACGGCCGCTACATCACCGCCGAGGACGTCGGCATCGACGTCAACGACATGGAGTACGTGTTCCGCGAGACCGAGTACGTGACCGGCGTGCACCAGGTGCACGGCGGCTCGGGCGACCCGTCGCCGTTCACCGCCTACGGCACGCTGCAGGGCCTGATGGCCGCGCTGCAGTTCAAGCACGGCAACGAGGACGTGGGCAAGTACAGCTACGCCGTGCAGGGCGCCGGCCACGTCGGCATGGAGTTCATCAAGCTGCTGCGCGAGCAGGGCGCCAAGGTGTTCGTCACCGACATCAACAAGGAGCTGGTGCAGCGCTGCGTCGACGAGCTGGGCTGCGAGGCGGTGGGCCTGGACGAGATCTACGACGTGGAAGCAGACGTCTATTCGCCGTGCGCGCTGGGCGGCACCGTCAACGACCAGACCATCGACCGCATCAAGGCCAAGATCATCTGCGGCGCGGCCAACAACCAGCTTGCCACCGACGCGATTGGCGACGAGCTGACCCGTCGCGGCGTGCTGTATGCGCCGGACTACGCGGTGAACGCCGGCGGCGTGATGAACATCTCGCTGGAGATCGACGGCTACAACCGCGAGCGCGCGATGCGCATGATGCGGCAGATCTACTACAACCTGGGCCGCATCTTCGAGATCAGCAAGACCGAGGGCGTGCCGACCTACCTGGCGGCCGATCGCCTCGCCGAGGAGCGCATCGCGCTGATCGGCAAGATCAAGCTGCCGCACATGGGCAACGGCGGCACCCGCTTCCAGGGCCGCATGCGCGGTCAGTAAGGTTCGCCCCGAGTGATCGCAGGAAACGCCGGCCCTGAGCCGGCGTTTCCTTTTCCGCTGCGGTGGTCCGCCCGCCGCGTCGTATGCTGTTGCGATGCAACAAGTCCTCGACCCCGCGCTGTATTGGCGACGTATCCGCGGCTCCGATCGCTTCGGCGAATGCCTGCGCGTGCTGCTGGCGATGGGCGGCATCGTCGGCTATTGCTTGGTCGCTGGCGCGGTGGCCGCGGTGATCCCGGCGCTGCTCGGCGCGATCGCCTGTGCGCTGGCCGAAACCGAAGAGCACTGGCGTACCCGGCTCGGCACCGTGCTGGTCACGCTCGCCTGCTTCGCGGCGATGGCGCTGGCGGTGGAATGGCTGCTGCCGTGGCCGTGGGCATTCGTGCTGGCGCTGCCGGTGATGAGTTTCGTGCTGGTGATGCTCGGCGCGATCAGCGGGCGCTACGCCACCATCGCCGGCGCGACGCTGATCCTCGCGGTGTACACCATGATCGGCGTGGATGCCGCGCGCGGCAGCGGCGCGGCGGGCCTGCTGCACGAGACGCTGCGACTGCTTGCCGGCGCGGCGTGGTACGGCCTGCTGTCGCTGCTGTGGAGTGCGGTGGCGCCGCAGCAGGCGCTGCGCCTGGCGCTGGCGCGACTGTTCGACGCGCTGGCGGCTTACCTCGAGGCCCGGGCGGCGCTGTTCGCGCCAGTGCACGGCGTGGATCGGGAGGCCCTGCAGCTGGCCGTCGCCACGGGCAATGCGCGGGTAGTGCAGGCACTCAACGACACGCGCCTGCTGCTGATCGATCGCATCGGATCGCGCCGGCCGCGGGGCGACACCGCTGCGCGGTTGCAGCTGTATTTTATGGCGCAGGACATCCACGAGCGGGTGAGCTCGGCGCATTACCCGTACGACGCGCTGGCGCAGGCGCTGTTCCATAGCGACGTGCTGTTTCGCTGCGAGCACCTGCTGCGCCTGCAGGCGGCGCAGTGCCATACGCGGGCCGACGCGCTGCGGCTGGATGCACCGCCCGCGCCGGCGGGTGGGGCCGCGCACGCGGCCGCGCAAGATCTGCAAGAGGCGCTGGCGCGCACCGCGCAATCCACGCCGCTGCCGGAGCACCTGCTGAACGCCGTGCGGGCGCTGGTGCGCAACCTGGGCGCGATCCAGGCGCTGCTGGACCAGAACACGCCGGCGCTCGCGCCGCCGCAAGAACAGGACAACCTGCTGCAGGATCCGACACCGCAGACACCGGGTGAGGCGTGGCAGCGCGTGCGTATCCAGCTGACGCCGGGCTCCCTGCATTTTCGTCATGCGCTGCGCCTGTCGCTGGCGCTGGCCGCCGGCTACGCGATCATCGCGCTGGCGCACCCCCAGCACGGGTACTGGATTTTGCTGACCACGCTGCTGGTATCCCAGCCCAGCTACGGCGCCACGCGGCGCCTGCTGTGGCAGCGTATCGCCGGCACCGTGCTCGGGCTGATGGCTGGCTGGGCCAGCCTGCAGCTGGTGCCCGACGGCGCCCTGCAGATGCTGCTCGTCGTGCTGACCGGGGTGGGCTTCTTCGCCGCGCGACAGCGAAGGTACACGCTGGCGACGGCGTTCATCACGCTGTTCGTGCTGCTGTGCTTCAACCAGATCGGCAGCGGCTATGCCGTGATGTGGGCCCGCCTGCTGGACACGCTTGTCGGCGCGGCGCTGGCGGCGCTGGCCATCCACCTGGTGCTGCCGGAATGGCGTGGCCGCCGGCTCGATACGGTGCTGGCCGAGGCGGTGCGCGCCGATGCGGCGTACCTGGCGCAGATCATCGGCCAGTACGCCAGCGGCCGCCGCGACGACCTGCCTTATCGCATCGCGCGGCGCGACGCGCACAACGCCATGGCCGCATTGGGCGCGTTGATCGCCGGCATGCTGCGCGAACCGTCGCGGGCGCCGCGTGACCGGGAGCGACTGCTGCGATCCCTGATGGCGGCGCACGCACTGCTCGGGCACCTGTCTTCGCTGGGCGTGCATCGCCGGCAGATCACCGATCCGGCCGCGCGGGACGCGGTGACGCATGCCGGTAGCGGAATGCACGAACGGCTGGATCATCTGGCCGACCGCCTGGCGGATGCCGGCGCTCGCGCGTTGGCACCCGACGAGGCCCACGCCGCGGCGGCAAAGGCCGACGAGACGCTGGTCGACGAGACGCCGACCGACGACCAACGGAGCGACGGTGCGCCGGCCAGCGATGAGCTGGCGCGGCTGGTGCTCGGGCAGCTCATGCTGATGCGCGATACGCATGACCGGCTGACCGCGCTGGCGCGGGAACCGGCGGCGAGCTGAGCGGCCACGCGGTACACGTTGTGCGACGCGCCAAGGCCACGCCAGGCCGGCGCGTTACCATTGACCGGCTTTGAACCTTAAGGAGTTGCACCGCATGCGTCCGTTCCCCCTCGGCGAAGACATCGACCTGCTGCGTGAAACCGTGCACGCGTTTGCGGAGAAGGAGATCGCCCCGCGCGCCGACCAGGTGGACCGCAACAACGCGTTCCCCTCCGACCTGTGGCGCAAGTTCGGCGAGCTGGGCCTGCTCGGCATCACCATTCCGGTGGAGTACGGCGGCAGCGGCATGGGCTTTCTGGCGCACACGGTGGCGATGGAGGAGATCTCCCGCGCGTCCGGGTCGGTGGGGCTGTCCTATGGCGCGCACTCCAACCTCGCCGTGCAGAACATCTTCCACAACGGCAACGAGGCGCAGCGCCAGAAGTACATCCCCAAGCTGTGCTCGGGCGAGTACGTAGGCGCGCTGGCGATGAGCGAGCCGGGCGCCGGCTCCGACGTGGTCGGCTCGATGAGCTGCCGCGCCGAGTTGAAGGGCGACGTGTGGGTCGCCAACGGCACCAAGATGTGGATCACCAACGGCCCCGACGCCGACGTGCTGCTGGTGTACATGCGCACCGCGCCGCGCGCTGCCGGCAGCCGCTGCATGACCGCCTTCATCATCGAGAAGGGCATGAAGGGGTTCACCACGGCGCAGAAGCTCGACAAGCTCGGCATGCGCGGCTCGAACACCTGCGAGCTGGTGTTCGAGGATTGCGAGATCCCGGCCGAGAACATCGTCGGCGAAGTCAACGAAGGTGTGCGCGTGCTGATGAGCGGCCTGGACACCGAGCGGCTGGTGCTCTCCGGCGGCCCGCTCGGCCTGATGCAGGCGGCGCTGGATCTCACCCTGCCCTACGTGCGCGAGCGCAAGCAGTTCAACGCGCCGATCGGCACCTTCGGCATGATGCAGGCGAAGGTGGCCGACATGTACACGGCGCTGCAGTCCTCGCGCGGCTTTGCCTACATGGTGGCGCAGCAGCTCGATGCCGGGCACAAGTCGCGCATCGATCCGGCCGCCTGCCTGCTCAATGCCTCGTCCAATGCGGTGAAGGTGGCGCTGGAGGCGATCCAGGCGCTGGGC
The DNA here is from genome assembly GCF_035685805.1 of Dyella sp. GTDB lineage: Bacteria > Pseudomonadota > Gammaproteobacteria > Xanthomonadales > Rhodanobacteraceae > Dyella_A. The sequence goes on along the minus strand of NZ_DASSAB010000015.1, from coordinate 24,919 downwards.
GGCAACGGCTACATCAACGAGTACCCGGCCGGCCGCCTGCTGCGCGATGCCAAGCTGTACGAGATCGGTGCCGGCACCAACGAGATCCGCCGCATGCTGATCGGACGCGAGCTGTTTCACGGCAAGAGCTGATCCGCTTCGCCACCGATGCTCGAATGAAAACGGCCCGCGCAATGCGGGCCGTTTTCGTTACCACGACGTGCCGACTGCCGACCTAGAACGCGAGCCGGTAACTCGCCGTGGCCATGCGCGCGCGATCGCGCTGGCCGAGGTACTGGTCCACTCCGAGCGCCAGGCTGCTGCGCTCGGAGAGCGTCCAGTCCAGCCCGGTACCGACCACGCCGCCGTAGCGCGCCACGCCGATACCGCCCACCGGCGCCCACTGGTCCACCCCGGTGAAGCTGGCTTCGAACACGTCGCCGCGCAGGCCGAACGCGCGCTGCCACTGCAGGTGGCCGGTCCACTCCAGGCGCGAGCCGTTGCCCAGGGTCCAGCCCTGGCTGGCGCGCAGGCCCACGCCGGCCTGCCAGCGCGCGATGGTCTGCGAGGGCGTCTTCAGGCCGAAGCCGCTGCCACCGGTTTCGCTGAAGGCGTCGCGGCGGATCTGCGCGTACTGCAGGTTCGCGTACGGCGTGAGATGCATGCCGCCGACGCCGAAGCGGTAACCGCTCTCGCCGTAGGCCACGCCGTAGCGGCCGTTGGTGTTGCTGGCCACGCCGCTGCCGAAGCTGCCCAGCTGCACCGCGCGGCGCATCGTCTCGCGGTAGTGGCCCGCGCCGAAACGGCCCACCGCGTACCACGCGTTCTTCACCACGCCGCCGTAGAGCATCGCCTCCATCGCGTGGCTGCGGCCCTGATCGGCGGACTCGGCGAGGCGGCCCAGGCCGTCGGCCTGGCTGATCGCGTAGCCGGCAAAGCCGTTGGCACCAAGGCGGCGATCGGCGCCGGTCATCCAGCCGCTGAGATCCACGCCCACGTTGCCGTAGCCGGCGCGCGACATCGAGCCGTGATAGCCGAGGTTCTGGCTCCACGCGCTGGGCTGCGGCGCGTCGAGCAGCTGGTCGACGTGATCGGACAGCGCGCGGGTGCCCGCGTCGATCGCTTCGAAGGTCATCGCTGCGCTGGCGGCGTGCAGCTGGCCCGACAGGCTCTGCAGCGACTGCTGCAGTGCCTCCGTGCTGGCCACATGCTGCAGGCTCGCCGCACCGGCCAGGAACTGGCCACTTGGCGCTGCGCCCGAACCCAGCGCGCTGTTGAGCTGCTCGAACGCTCCCTGCACGCGCTGCGCCGCGCCGAACGATGCCGCCGTGTAACTGGTGCCGGAAACCTGGGTGACGTTGACCTGCTGAACGTTCAGCCAGGCGCTGGTGGCGTCGTAGTTGAGTGTTGCGGTGAGCAGCACGTTGGTCGGCGTGGTGAGCGCGCTGAAGGTGCCGGTCAGGCCGCCGGCAGCGTCCAGCACGTCGGTGTGCGAGTTGACGGTGTAGTTGCTGTTCTTGTCATAGACGTAGAGGTCGCCACCGTTGATCGTGGCCTTGCCGGACACGGTGAGGATCGAGCCCAGCGACAGCGCCAGCCGGCCGCCCACCTGCTGCACGTACTTGCCGTCGAGCGTGGTACCGCCTGCATTGCCCAGGTCCAGCGTGCCCGCGTTGGTGATGTTGCCGCCCACGTGGTTGGCACCAAAACCCGCGTTGGCGGCAATGGTGACGCTGCCGGCGAGCGAATCCGCGATCAGGCCACCGCCCTGCACCTGGGTGGTGCCGGTGTAGCTGGATGGCTGACTGAGCGACAGCGTGCCGGTGCCCTGCTTGATCAGGCTGCCGGCACCGGAAATCGGGTTGTCCCAGCTCGACTCGCCGGTGAAGTTGACGGTGACGTTGCCCCAGTTGAACTGCGCCGGCCCCTTGACCGCCTTGCCCACGTCGAGCAAGCCGTAGCCGAAGGTCGCGTCGACGCCGGGGGTGCCCAGATCCTTGGCGGTGCCCAGCAGGGTCTGCCGCACCAGATCGTTGTTGAAGTACGGGAATGCCTGCCACACGTCCGCCGCCGCACCGGCCACCGCGGGAGTGGAGAACGAGGTGCCCTGCACCACGTAATAGGTGGGATTGCCGGCCGTATCGTCGGCGCCGGTGATGACCACGTCGCCCGGTGCCACCAGGCAGTAGTTCATGGCCTTGCCGCAGGCGTTGGAATAGGACGCCAGCTGCTGCTTTTCCGGGTTGATCGAATCATAGGCCGCCACCGCCAGCCAGCCGCGCTCGAGATCTGGCGCGTAGTAGGGGATGGCCGCCGTGTCGGACGGCTGTGCCTGCCCCTCGTTGCCGGTAGCGAACACCACCAGGCCGTCGTGGTCGACCACGAACGGGCGGAACGCGTCGCCGAACGCGGTGCCGACCTGGGCGGCATTGGACGGGTCGAAATACAGCCCGCCCCAGGAGTTGTTCATGATCTCCACGCCGTTGTTGATCAGGTCCGGCAGCAGGTACTGCCCGAAAAAGTCCGCATCGGCAGGCTCGACCTTGTTGCCCTGGCCGCTGCCGTCGTCCTTCGGCGGCGTGTCGCTGATGATGCGCGCCGAAACCAGCTCGGCATCGGGCGCGATGCCGCCAGGCCACTGGCCGAAGGGCTTGCCCGCAGCGATCTGGCTGGTCCAGGTGCCGTGTCCGACGACGTCGCCCTTGGTGGTGTCGTTCTTGGCCGGGTCGACGTACAGCAACAGCGCCTTCACCCGGCCTTTCAGCGCGGGATGGTCCGGGTTGATGCCGGTGTCGACGATGCCGATGGTGACGCCGGCGCCGGTGAAGCCGGCCGCGTGCGCTGCATTGGCGTTGGTCACGGTGAGGTGCGCGTCGATCGCCGGCTGATCGGTGGGCGCGGGCGGCGGCGGCGCGGGGGGCGGAGCAGGCGAACGGACATTGCCGCCACCGCCACCGCAGCCAGCCAGTCCGAGGGCCGCGGCGATCACCAACGGCATGCGACGCTGCATCAGCGTCAGTCCTTGCTTGCTCATCTTTGTTTCCCCTGAAACCGGTTGGAAAGGGAGTACCGCGGCGGCTCCATGCCCTGCGCGCTCCGGCGCCGATATTGGCACAACCCGGAGCACAGTTCCGCCTGCATTTTCGTGCGCCGGAACGCCGCATGGCGCGGTTTGCCGCCCTCCGGAGGGGCTGCGATAATCGGCCGGTGCCTATCGCGCCATCGCGCCCAGGCTTCCCCGGAGAATCCCATGTCTGACGTCAGTGTTGTCATCGTCGGTGCCAAGCGCACCGCCATCGGTTCCTTTCTCGGCCAGTTCACCGGCGTGCCCACGCCCAAGCTCGGCGCTACCGCCATCAAGGCGGCGATCGAGCAGTCCGGCGTCGCTGCCGCGGACGTCGGCGAGGTCATCATGGGCTGCGTGCTGCCGGCCAACCTCGGCCAGGCCCCGGCGCGGCAGGCATCGATCGGCGCCGGGCTGCCGCTGTCGGCCGGCTGCACCACCATCAACAAGGTGTGCGGCTCGGGCATGAAGGCGATCATGCTCGGTCACGACCTGATCAAGGCCGGTTCGGTCGGCGTGGTGGTGGCCGGCGGCATGGAGTCGATGACCAACGCGCCGCACATGGTCAACGCCCGCACCGGCATCCGCTACGGCGACGGTCAGCTGGTCGACCACATGGCGTGGGACGGCCTCACCAATCCCTACGACGGCAAGGCCATGGGCGTGTTCGGCGAACTGTGCGCCGACAAGTACCACTTCACCCGCGAGGAGCAGGACGCTTTTGCCACCGCCTCGGTGAACCGCGCGCTGGATGCGCAGAAGAACGGCGCGTTCGCCGGCGAGATCACGCCGGTGACCGTGTCCGGCCGCAAGGGCGACGTGGTGGTGGATACCGATGAGCAGCCCGGCCGCTCGGACACCAGCAAGATCCCCACGCTGCGCCCGGCGTTCAAGAAAGAGAACGGCACCATCACCGCCGCCAGCTCGTCGAGCATCTCCGACGGTGCGGCTGCGGTGGTGCTGCTGTCCGCTGACGACGCGAAGGCACGCGGGCTGGCTCCGCTTGCCCGCATCGTCGCCCACGCCACCCACTCGCAGGAGCCGGAGTGGTTCACCACCGCGCCGGTCGGTGCGATCCAGAAGGTGCTCGACAAGGCCGGCTGGAAGGTGGAAGACGTGGACCTGTTCGAGATCAATGAGGCGTTCGCCGTGGTGGCCATGGCGCCGATCCGCGAACTGGGCATCTCGCACGACAAGGTGAACGTCAACGGCGGCGCCTGCGCACTTGGCCATCCGATCGGTGCCAGTGGCGCGCGGCTGGTGGTGACCCTGCTCAACGCTCTGAAGGTGCGTGGCCTGAAGCGTGGCGTGGCGGCACTGTGCATCGGCGGCGGCGAAGCCACTGCCATTGCGGTGGAGCGCGTCGACTGAATCGTCACACGGGCAGATCAACAATCCCCACGCGTTTCAGATAAAACGCTTAACGGCCGCATTAATAGCGCTTCAACTACTTCGCGAAAGCGGTAGCGCCTTTAACGGGAACGCGCTATTAATACGCGGCCAAACGGCATTCCACGGCAAAGGAGATCCACTATGAAGTTCACGCGTACCCTACTCGCCTCCGCGCTCGTCGCGCTGCTGGCGGCTTGCAGCAACGGCGCGCAGGATTCCGCGCAGGATGCCCAGCAGTCCGCTGACCAGGCTCAGCAGGCTTCTGAAAAGGCCCAGCAGGCCGCGGCAACTGCCCCGACCACGGGTGCAGAGCAGGCAGCTGAGCAGGCCAAGATGCAGGCAAACACGGCCAGCATGGCTGCCGATCAGGCCCAGCAGGCTGCTGCCAAGGCCACGTCCGCCGGTGATGGCATGGTTGATTCGGCCATGACCAATCGCGCGCAGGACGCCGCCGACAACGCTGCTGACCAGGCCGACAAGGCTGCCGACGCTGCCAAGGACGCTGCCGACAACGCGAAGGACGCTGCTGAAGACGCCAAGGACAAGTAATCGTCCACGCGTTTTAGACGCACGAAACCGGCCACCTTCGGGTGGCCGGTTTTTTTTGTGCGTGGAAATCCGCCAGTCACTGAACCTGCGATGCCTGAAAATCCCGGACAAACAAGAAGCCCCGGCTTGCGCCGGGGCTCCTGTGACACTGATGCAGGCATGAACTGCTAGAAGTCCTGGGTAAATCGCACCCCAAGCAGACGCGGCTGGTTGGTGACCGTATATACCTGGCCGTTCGGATAGTCCGGCACCACGTCGTGGGCCGCGCAGACCGCTTCCGCGCATTCGGCGTACTTGGCAATCTCGGCGCGCTTGTCGAACACGTTGTTTATGTAAACGTCGATCGACCAGCCGTTCCTGCGGTAGCCGGCGGACAGGTCCAGCGTGTTGTACGCCGACAGCTTGCCCAGCAGCGACCGCTCGACCAGCCGGAGGTCCGACGTGCGCTCCCCCACGTGTACCACCGCCGCCTGCAGGAACCCCTCGTTCTCGCCCACGTCGAAGGTGTAGCGGGCGCCGAGGTTGCCCTTGAAGCGCGGCGTGATCGGCAACTGCGTGCCCTTGGGCGCTTCTTCCGCGCCGGGACAGTCGGTCACCGGCGTGCCGTTCGCGTCGGTGAACCCGCAATAGTTCGCCGTGAGTTTGGCGTCGTACAGCGCCACGCCCGCGGTGAGCTGCAGGTTGTAGGTCGCCGCCCAGTTCAGTTCGGATTCCAGCCCGTCGATGCGCGCCTGGTTGGCGTTCTTGATCTCGGTGAGGCCGTTGGCGCCCAGGATCGAGAACTGGAAATCCTTCCAGGTCTGGCGGAACACCGAGCCGTTCCACGAGAGGCGGTTGTTGAACCAGGTTGTCTTCCAGCCCGCCTCGTAGTTGGTGAGGTAGTCGGCCTTGTACGGCGGGAGCGTGCCGCGCCGGTTGATGCCGCCGGGCCGATAGCCTTCCGACCGCGTGACGTAAACCATCTTGGTCGGCGTGATGTTCCAGGTGAGGTTCGCCTTGCTCAGCGACCCCGTCTCGCGCACGCGCTTGTCGAAGTCCAGGCAGGGCGCGCCGTGGTAGGGCTGTGGCGAGATGCAGCCGGCCTCGCCGTAGCTCGATCCCGGGAAGAAGCCCGAGCTGAAGCCGAAGTAGCCGCCCAGGCTGTTGTCGGCGCGGAAGTAACGTCCGCCGAGGGTGCCGGTGAGCGTGTCGGGGATAAAGTCATAGGACAGCTCGCCGAACACCGCCTCGTCCTTGTCGACGCGGGTCTGTTTAGTCAGCCACAGCGTGTCGGGCCAGCCCGGGGTATCGAGCGAGTCGGCCAGATTGTCGATCTTGTAGCGCTGCTGGATATCGTGGGTCTGGCGCTGCCAGAACACGCCGGCCACCAGACGCAGGCGCTCGTCGCTGGGCGAGGCGATACGCAGCTCGTGGCTGGTCTTGGCGTAGCGGTCGCGGGCCTGGATGTACTGCGACGGGTTGATCAGGGCGCCGCTGTTGTCATAGATGTACGCGCCGTAGCCGGCCAGGGTGTCGTACCAGAACGAGTAGTCGCTGTAGTCGCTGTCCTCCTCGGTGTGGCGCTTGAGGTGGGCGAAGGCGTAGGTGATGTCGAAGTTGCCGACCTTGCCTTCGACCGTCATCGCCGCCTGCCACCAGCGATCGTTTGCGCGCTCCGGATAGAAGTGCGTTACCGCCAGATCGCCAACCTGCGGATCAACCGCGAACGCGCCGTTGGACTTGGTCTGCTGGCCCATCAGCGTGGGGCTGATCGTCCACTCGTCACTGAGGTCGACCTTCAACGCGGCGCGCGCGCCGGTGGTGTCCACGTCGTTGTAGGAGTTTTTGGCGCGGCCGGTGCAGACGAGTGTCGGCGTCGACGTGCAGCGGTCGTTGCTGACGGTGATGCCGGAGACGGGGAAGGTGCGCGAGCCCGGGGTGTTGTCGATGAAACCGGCGTCGTGCTCGTGCCACCCCACCACGCGCACCGCTGCGCCGGCGGACAGCGGGATGTTGATCATGCCCTCGCCGGTATAACCAAGCCCGCCGTTCTTCACGGTGCTGGTGCCCAGGCTGTAGTTGGCGGCAAAGCCGCTGGGGTCGGGTTTGTTGGTGATGATGCGCAACGCGCCGGCCTCGGCGCTGGCGCCGTAGAGCGTGCCTTGCGGACCGGACAACGCCTCTACCCGCGCAATGTCGTACATGTGGATGTCGAGCGGGCCCTGGATGGTGGTCACCGGCTCCTCGTCCAGGTACACGCCCACGCTGGGCAGCGAGCCGGAATGGTTGCCGTCGCCACCGGACGCCACGCCGCGCATGTAGATCTGCGCAAAGCCCGGGCCGAAGGTCTGGTAGGAGACGCTCGGAAGGTACTTCACGTAGTCGTCGAAGCTCTTGACGTGCAGCTCCTGCAACCGCTCGGTGCCCAGCACCTGGATGCTGACCGGCACCTTCTGCAGGTTTTCGGTGCGCTTCTGTGCGGTCACCGTGACGGCGCCGAGCTCGGCGATCTTCTGGTCCTTCGCCGGCGTCGTGCTGGTGGATGCCTGGCCGGTGTCCTGGGCAAACGCGGCAGGCGCCGCGATGGCCAGGCAGATGGCGCCAGCCAGCGGCATCCGCGACGGGCGCCTTCGGGCGCCTTCGGCCCCGCCCCTGGTGGATCGATTTCGATGCATCGGTTCCCCTCCCTCAAAGAGACAACGTGATGTGCACTTCGCTGTTACCGGTCTTCCCCGTCTTGCGGTACCGCGGGGTACGCCCGCAGCACTTCCCCCAGACTCTGTTCCAGCGGCTCGAGCCAGGGCGCGTAGTGCCGCCACTGATCGACTCCGTCGCGAAAGATCGGCTGTCGCACCTGCTCGGAGCTGGCGGTGCGCACCGGACGCGCGTTTTCGAAGAAGCGCAGGCATGCCGACTCGAACGGCAGCCGGCAGTGCTCGAGCAGCCGGCGCACCTCGCCCTCGGTGTCATCCACCATGCGCTCGTAAGTCACCCGATACACGCGACCTGGCAGCACATCGTCGTAGTGCGCCATCAGTGCGACATAGTCGCGGTAGTAGCGCCCCAGGTCCTCCAGCCGGTAGCTGAAGCTCTGCCCGCGCGCGAAATGCTGCTTGAACCCCGAAAAACAGCACGCCATCGGGTGCCGCCGCGCGTCGATGATGATCGCGTTGGGGAGCATCAGGTGGATCAGCCCGATGTGCATGAAGTTGTTCGGCATCTTGTCGATGAACAGCGGTGCCGACGTCTTGCGCTGGATCCGCGTGTGGGCAAGATAGCGCTCGCCCAGGTCGCGCAGTGCGCCGGCATCGAGCCGAGCCAGCGTGTCGTGGTACGGCATCGCCGCCTCGCCGTCGGCCTGCTCGCGCAACAGCTTGGTGATCGAGGTGATTTCGGGCAGCTCCATCGTGCCCTCCACCTGGCTGTGGCTGGAGAGGATCTGCTCGATCAGCGTCGAGCCCGAGCGCGGCAGTCCGACGATGAAGATCGGGTCGCGGGCGGTGCTGCCGCTGCCGGCCCGCTCGGCGAAGAAACGCGCGGTGTATTGGCGCCGGATGTGCTCGACCCGCGCATGCGTCTCGTCAGGGTCATAACGCAGCTGCGCCCGACGGCGCGCATTGGCCGACGCGTAGTGGGCAAACGAGCCGGCGTACTCGGCACGATCCTCCAGCGCCTTGCCGATGGCGAAGTCGAGATGCAGGCGGTCGTCGTCGCTCAGGTCGTCGCGTGCCAGCTGCGCGCGCATGCTGGCAAGGTCGTCGTCGTCGAAGCGGAAGGTCTTCAGGTTCGCCAGGCTCCACCACACCTCGCCGAACGATGGCACCTGCGCCACGGCGTGCCGGTAGGCTTCGATCGCCCGCGTCGCGTGCCCGGCCGTCTTCAGCGCGTGGCCGTAGCTCATCCAGACCTGGGCGTTGTCCGGGTACTCCGCCAGCAGATCGGCGTACAGCGCGATCGCCGGCTCGTAGTCGCCGACCCGGCACAGCACCACCGCCTTCAGATTGCGATGTGCCGGGTGGGCCGGCTCGGCCGCAAGCAGCAGATCGATCTGCGCCAGCGCGAGCGCCGGCTGATTGGCGCGATGCAGCGCCAGCGCGTAGTTCTGCCTCGCCGCATGAAAGCCGGGGGCCAGGTCGAGGCAGCGCGCCAGCAGGTTCAGGGCGTCGTCGTTGCGGCCCAAGCGCATCGCCAGCTCGGCGAACATGCGGATCGCGGCCACGTCGGTGGGCGCCTCGCGCAAGCGCGCACGCAGCAGCCGCTCGGCCTCGGGCAGGCGACCAGCCGCCAGCGCGTTGCCCGCCGCCAGCAGCGCCGGATCGGCGGCCGCGTGCGCCACGTGACCGACAAAGGCCGCGTCCGCGCCGTCGGCATCCCCGGCGGCAAGGCAGGCATCCGCCAGCAGCCGCCAGGCTTGTGGCAGCGCCGGCGCCAACGCCAGCGCACGGCGAAACGCGGCAACCGCCTCGCCATGCCGCTGCAGCCGCCCCAGAGTCAGCCCCAGCTCGCAGTGCAGCGCACCCCACTGGGGGTGGGACATCGCCAGCGACTGCAACAACATCAGTGCGCCCGCATCATCGCCCCGGGCAGCGCGAGCCGCCGCCTGCAGCCGACGCGCTTCCGGATGGCCCGTCGCCAGCAGCTCATGCAGCACCTGCTCGGCCTGGGCCGGGTCGGTCTGCAGCAGCTCCGCGGCGCGCACCAGCGCCTGCTCCGCGACGGGTCCGGCCACGGCCGTGCCGCTCATGCGACGCGCTCCGCAGCCCGATAGGGCCGGGCGGTGCGCGTGGCGGCGGTGCGGTAGGGCATGGGCGGGATCCCGGCGTGTTCACCGAAATCTAACCAGCTTTTGTGCCGCCGCATAGCGCCGCGTCGGCACCGGGTGACGGAACGCATGCCGGGCACCATCGGCCGCGCTCGGGGCCGCTCAATGCGGCGGTGCGTTTGGGCCGCACCGGGGCGGCCGCTATCATCGCCGTTCCCCTAACCAAGGCAGGCCCATCCATGAGCGTGATCGCCTCGCAGATCGACCCCCGGTCGCCCGACTTCCAGGCCAATGCGGCGCAGCTGCGCACGGCGGTGGACGACCTGCAGCGGGAGCTGACGAGCGCGGCCGAAGGCGGTGGCGAGAAGGCCCGGGACAAGCACACCGCACGCGGCAAGCTGCTGCCGCGCGAGCGCATCCGCGCCCTGCTCGATCCCGGCTCGCCGTTCCTGGAGCTCTCCGCGCTGGCCGCACACGGCATGTACGACAACGCCGCGCCCGCGGCCGGCCTGATCACCGGCATCGGCCGGGTCAACGGCATCGAGGTGGTGGTGGTGGCGAACGACGCCACCGTGAAGGGCGGCACCTACTTCCCGATGACGGTGAAGAAGCACCTGCGCGCGCAGGAAGTGGCGCTGGAAAACCGCCTGCCCTGCGTCTACCTGGTCGACTCCGGCGGCGCTTTCCTGCCGCTGCAGGACGAGGTGTTTCCGGACAAGGAGCACTTCGGCCGGATCTTCTACAACCAGGCGCGGATGTCCTCGCTCAACATCCCGCAGATCGCGGTGGTGATGGGCAGCTGCACCGCCGGCGGCGCCTATGTGCCGGCGATGAGCGACGAGACCATCATCGTGCGCGAGCAGGGCACGATCTTCCTCGGCGGCCCGCCGCTGGTGAAGGCCGCCACCGGCGAGGTAGTGGACGCCGAGACGCTGGGTGGCGCGGACGTCCATACGTCCATCTCCGGCGTGGCCGATCACTATGCCGAGAACGATGCGCACGCGCTGAGCATTGCCCGCGACATCGTGGGCCATCTCAACCGCACCAAGGAGATGCCGCTCGCCCTGCGTGCGCCGGTGGAACCGAAGTACCCGGCCGAGGAGCTGTACGGCGTGATTCCTCAGGACACCCGCCGCCCGTTCGACATCCGCGAGGTGATCGCGCGCATCGTCGACGGCTCGGAATTCCACGAGTTCAAGGCACGCTACGGCAAGACGCTGGTATGCGGCTTCGCGCACATCCACGGCTACCCGGTGGGCATCGTCGCCAACAACGGCATCCTGTTCGCCGAGAGCGCGCTCAAGGGCGCGCACTTCATCGAGCTGTGCAACCAGCGCAACGTGCCGCTGGTGTTCCTGCAGAACATCACCGGCTTCATGGTCGGCAAGAAGTACGAGCAGGCCGGCATCGCCAAGGACGGCGCCAAGATGGTGACCGCCGTGGCCTGCTCGCACGTGCCGAAGTTCACCGTGGTGATCGGTGGCAGCTTCGGCGCCGGAAACTATGCGATGTGCGGCAGGGCTTATGGAGCAAGGTTCCTGTGGATGTGGCCGAACGCGCGCATCTCGGTGATGGGCGGCGAGCAGGCGGCATCGGTGTTGGCGACAGTAAAGCGTGACGGGCTGGAAGCCACCGGCAAGGACTGGAGCGCCGAGGACGAGGAGGCGTTCAAGGCGCCGATTCGCGACCAGTACGAGCGCCAGGGCCACCCCTACTACGCCAGCGCGCGGCTGTGGGACGACGGCATCATCGATCCGGCCGACACCCGCCGCGTGTTGGGCCTGGCGATCTCCGCATCGATGAACGCGCCGATCGAGCCGCAGCGCTACGGCGTGTTCCGCATGTGATGGCGCGCGGCTCGCCTCGGCGGGCCGCGCGCACCGCGATCAGAAGAACTCGTATTCCAGCTGCGCGAGCACGGTGCGTCGCGGCGCGGCGGCGTTGATGCCCAGCACCACGCCGACGCGGTATTCCAGGTTGCCGCGCGTGCCGGGCACGTGCCATTCGCCGGTGACCACCGGGCCAGCCTGGTAGGCGTCGTCGTCAGGGCGGCCGTAGGCTTCAATGCCGGGACGGAACGCCTTGGTCACCGTGTAGGTGCCGGCGTAGCTGTAGCGGAATTCGGTTTTCGACGACGCGCCGGCGCCCACCTCGCGCTCCCAGATCAGGTTGACGCGGTGATCGAAGCGGCCGACGGTCTTCTCGATCAGCGGCCCCACCTCGAGTTCGCCCGGGCCACCGCCCTTGGGATGGCCGTAGGAGGCGAGCAGGCCCACGTCTGCCCAGTAGCGGCCGGTCTCGGTGAACTGGAAGGTGTTCTCGAATTCGTAGCCGACCAGCTTGCCGCCCGCGCCCGGCTCCTTCTCGTACTCGGCCAGGTAGAGCTCCGGCTTCCACCAGCCGTTGAACGCATGTGCCACCGACAGCTCGGCCGCGCGCTCGCCACCGATGTCGGAGCGACCGTCGCTGTAGCCGTAGCCGCGCAGCTCGATCTCGGTCTGGGTCGCCATCACCCGCGGCGAGTAGACAATGAAATCGTCGGCGTGCGCGACGCCTGCCGTGGCGGTGAGCAGCAGGGCGAGCACGGCTGCGGCCCGATGCGATGCGACCGGCCGGTGGCCGGATGGGAGGTGGCGGGTGAAATGGGGAGACATGCGTGGGTTTCCTCGAAGACGAATGACGGTGACAACGTTCGTGGGCGCGACCGCATCTGGGCGCGCGCCTCCCCCGCGCGGGCCCGCCGCGCGGTACAGTCAGGCAACAAATCGATCAGTGCTGCGGCTGCGGCGTGCCGGCTGAAGCGCCCGGTGCGGCGCGCGACCCGGTCGGCGCCGGCGGTGCGCGCAGCCAACGCATGCCAGCGAACAGGGCGATCGCCGTGACCGCGTAGAACACCAGCTGGATGCCGGCGGGCGAGGCGTCGTAGCCCACCAGTTCGCTCAGCGTCTTGCCGGCCAGCGAGCCGTTCGAAAGCAGCCACGAGCTGTCCCACAGCTGCTCGCCCCAGGCCGGAAGCCAGCTGGCCTGCACCAGGAAGCGCGCCGCCGTGGAAGCCAGCCCCGCCGCGAGCAGCACCAGCATCACGTTGGTGGCGCGGAAGAAATGCTTCATCGGAATGCGCAGCAGGCCCACGTATAGCCCGTAGCCGAGCAACGCGCCGCTGGCCACGCCCAGCGCGATGCCGCCGGCAAGGCTGGCGACGCCGATGCCGCCCATCGCCATCGAATAGACGAACAGCACCACCTCGGACCCTTCGCGCAGCACCGCCAGCCCCACCACCGCCAGCAGCAGGGTGAGCGAGCTGGAGCCGGCCTTCACCGCCTGCCCCACCGCGCCCATGTGCTGCGCCAGCTCGCGTGAATGGCGCGCCATCCACACCACGTGCCAGCCGATCATCACCACTGCCGCGAGCAGCACCCCGGCGTTCATCAGCTCCTGGCCGACCCCGCGCGCCAGCTGCGCGATGGCCCCGGCGCCCAGCGCCACCAGCACCGCGCCGAACAGGCCCAGCCCTATGCCGCCGGCCACGTACAGCCCGCGCCGATCGACGCCGCGCGTGGCGGCACAGACGATGGAGACGATCAGCGCCGCCTCCATCACCTCGCGAAAAACCAGCAGCGCTACGCCGGGCATGGCATCACTCCGCGATCAGCCGGCCCTGGGCCGTGTCCTGGTGGAAGTCGCCGAAAAACCGGTAGCTGCCCGGCTTGAGCGGCCCCACGTAGACGCTGGCGGTGCTGTTGGGCAGCACGATCTTCTCCCGGCCGAGCTCGGTGCTCTCGAACTCTTCCGGAGCGGCATCGCGGTTCTCGACCAGCAATTTGACCTTGGCACCCGAGGGCACCTTCAGTTCCGAAGGCTGAAACGTGTGATTCTGGATCACGAGGCGAAATTCGGGGACATCGGCGGCCTGCGCGGCAAGGCTCGCGAGCAGCAAGGCGGCGGTAACGACGAGACGGGTCACGGCGTCATTCCAGGTGAAGAAAGTTGCTGGATGATAATAGTTCTTATTTAAAGTGGCAATTTCCGCCGCTGCCTCCACCTTGGTTGAGGGTGAGGCGAAACAGCGCGGGCGCAGCGCTCGCTCGGCGAAGCACAGGCACCAGACGGGTCCGAAACTGACCTGCCTGACCGGGCCTGGCCGCTGCGGGACCCGTGTCACTACCGCGGCAAGCTGCACCACCATGCGTGAGGCCGGGGCAACACCCGGTCCCAGAACAGGCACTCAGAACAGGCGCTGTGGGGCGAGCTGAAGCGGGCTCCCGCAGCCGCGGACCTCTTCGGCGTGATCGGCAGCGGCAGCGACCGCGGAGCTACTTCCCGCGTGGGCGGAAGTTGAGCGGCATCGGCTCCGCTGCCGCGGGCGGATGCGCGGCAGCGGGAGGCTTCGGGCCACAGGCGCCGCAGGTGTCGCAGCCGTCGCTGCAGTTGCCGGTGGTCTGCTTCGGCTGCATGGCATGGGCGAGCCGGCGCTTCCAGCTCGCGGCATCCGGACGATCCAGCCGCAGCGCCACGGCGGCGAGCCAGCGCGCGGTCGGCTTGGGCGCCAGCTTGCGCACCACCACGGCCACGCTGACCAGCACGATCAGCCCGATCACCACGTACTGCACGAGCAAGCCGGTACTCACGAGAGCCACACCGCCACGTGGTAGGTGATGAACGAGGCCACATAAGCCAGCGCGAACATGTAGCCGAACGAGATGGCCACATTGCGCCAGGAGTCGGTCTCGCGGCGGATCACCGCCAGCGTGGACATGCACTGCGGCGCGAAGGCGAACCACACCAGCAGCGACAGCGCACTGGCCAGCGGAAAGTTCACCGCCAGCGCCTGGCCGAGACCGCCGCCGCCGACGGCGTCGCCGCTCACCGCGTACACCGTGGCCAGCGCGGCCACCGCCGTTTCGCGCGCGGCAAACGCGGGGATCAGCGACAGGCTGATCTGCCAGTTGAAGCCGATCGGCGCAAAGATGTGCTGCAGGCCGCGGCCGAGGTAACCGGCGATGGAATATTCGATCGCCGGGCGCGTCGCGCCCTCCGGCGGGCCGGGAAACGTGGAGATGAACCACATGATCACGGTCAGCGCCAGGATCACCCCGGTGAGCCGCTTGATGAAGATCATGCCCCGCTCCCACAGGCCGATCGACACGTCGCGCAGCTTGGGCAGGCGGTAGGACGGCAGCTCCATCAGCAGCGCGTGCTCGCTCTTGTCGCGGCGGATGCGCTTCATCACCCAGCCCACCAGCATCGCGCCGAGGATGCCTATGGCATACAGCGCGAACAGCACCATGCCCTGCAGGTTGAACACGCCCAGCACGCGGCGCGAGGGAATGAACGCGCCGATCAGCAGCGCATACACCGGCAGCCGCGCCGAGCAGGTCATCAGCGGCGCCACCAGGATCGTGGCCAGCCGGTCGCGCGGATCGGTGATCGAGCGCGTGCCCATGATGCCGGGGATGGCGCAGGCGAAACTCGACAACAGCGGGATGAACGAGCGCCCGGTGAGGCCCACGGACACCATCATCCGGTCCAGCAGGAACGCCGCACGCGGCAAGTAGCCGGACTCCTCCAGCGTGAGGATGAACACGAACAGCACCAGGATCTCGGGCAGGAAGCCGAGCACCGTGCCGATGCCCCCGAAGATGCCGTCGGTGACGAGGCTCTGCAGCGGCCCGGCCGGCATCCACGCCGCCACGTGCGCGCCCATCCAGTCGAAGCCGTCGGCTATCGCGTCGGTCATCGGCTTGCCCACCGAGTAAACCGCCTGGAACACCAGGAACATCACCAGCGCCAGGATCGCCAGCCCGAACACCGGGTGCAGCGCCCAGCGGTCCAGCGCGTCGTCCACCGCATCGGTGGCGCGCGGCATGGTGACCGCGGCAGTCAGCAGTTCGCGCACTTCGGCGTGCAGGTCGGCGCGGCTGGCCGGATCGTCCGGCTGCACCGGTGCCGGCTCGGGCATGACACCGTCGACGCGCTCGACCAGGGCTTTCACGCCATCGCGGCGCACTGCCACAGTTTCCACCACCGGCATGCCGAGCCGTCGGGACAGCTCGGCCACGTCGATCACCACGCCGCGGCGCCGGGCCGCGTCCATCATGTTCAGCGCCAGCACCATGGGCCGCCCCAGCCGCTTCACCTCCAGCACGAAGCGCAGGTGCAGGCGCAGGTTGGTGGCGTCGGCCACGCAAACGATCAGGTCCGGGGCGGCCTCGCCGGGGTATGCACCGGCACAGACGTCGCGGGTGATCTGCTCGTCGGGGCTGGTCGCATCGAGGCTGTAGGTGCCGGGCAGGTCAAGCACCTGCAGCACGCGTCCGGACGGCGCGGTAAAGCGGCCCTCCTTGCGCTCCACCGTCACGCCGGCGTAGTTGGCTACCTTCTGCCGGCCGCCGGTGAGCTGGTTGAACAGAGCCGTCTTGCCGCAGTTCGGGTTGCCGACCAGGGCGATGCGCAAGGTACTGGCGCTCACGCAGCCTCCTGCAGGCGCACGGTGATGCGCGCCGCTTCGGTGCGGCGAAGGGCAAACCGGGTGGAGCCGATCAGGATCAGCAGCGGATCGGATCCCAGCGGCCCACGCGCCACCAGGCGCACCGGCTCGCCCGCGACGAAGCCCAGGTCGCGCAGGCGTTGCGCGATGGCGTCATCGAGGTGGGCGTCATCGACGCGGTCCACCACGGCGGGCGAACCCTTGGGCAAATCGGACAGGCGCACGGGGCTGGGCCTAAATAGGAATGGTTCGCATTGTATATCGTTCCCCGCGGGGCCGCATTCAAGCCCGTGCGGCACGCGCGGCGTTTATCATCCCGGGTCTTTGCCAAGGGACTTCGCCATGACGAGCCGCCTCTCGATCACCGACCAGGACCGCGTTCGTCGTATCGCGCTGAACCGTCCCGAGGTGCACAACGCGTTCGATGACGCGCTGATCGCAGAGCTGACCTCCGCGATCGATGAAGCCGGCCGCAGCGAACAGGTGCGGGCCGTGGTGCTCACCGGCGAAGGCGAGAGCTTTTCCGCCGGTGCCGACCTGCACTGGATGCGCTCGATGGCGCAGGCCGGCGAGCGGGAAAATCGCGAGGACTCGCTGCGCCTGGCGCAACTGATGCGGCGACTGCAGTTCTGCCCCAAGCCGACCATCGCGCGCGTCAACGGGGCTGCCTTCGGCGGTGGGGTCGGGCTGATCGCCTGTTGCGACATCGCCATCGGCGTGGACGGCAGCAAATTCGGACTCACCGAGGTCAAGCTCGGGCTGGTGCCGGCCGTGATTTCGCCCTACGTGATCGCCGCGATCGGCTTGCGCCAGGCGCGCCGGCTGTTTCTCACCGGCGAGTTCTTCGATGCCACCACCGCCGCACGGATCGGCCTGCTGCACGAAGCCGTTCCTGCCGCGCAGCTCGATGCCGCGGTGGAGCGTGTGCTCGGCTTCCTTGCCAAGGCCGGTCCGGTGGCGCAGTCCGAAGCCAAGACGCTGGCGCTGGACACGGCCGGACTCGACCAGGCCGGGGCCGAACAGTTGGATGAGAAAAACGCGGCCCTGATCGCGCGGCTGCGGGTATCTGCCGAGGGCCAGGAAGGCCTCGGGGCATTCCTCGCCAAACGGGCACCCGCCTGGATCGGCGACTGAGTCGCCACGCCTCGCTCACCGCGACCACAGCGGTCGCCACCGTGGCGCGCGCAGCGGCGCACTTGCTGCGCTGCGCATCGGCTGAAAACAGTCGTTCTGTTACCGTTTCGGGCTTTGCAACGCGGCGCACGCCATCAAGGGACTTCGCATGTTCGAACGCGTACTGATTGCCAACCGCGGCGAGATCGCCTGCCGTGTGATCCGCACCTGCCGGCGACTGGGTATCCGCACCATCGCGGTCTACTCCGAGGCGGATGCCGACGCCCAGCACGTGCGGCTGGCTGACGAGGCGTTTCCGATCGGCGGCCCGCGACCGGCCGACTCCTACTTGCGCGGCGACGCCATCCTCGCCGTGGCGAAGCAGGCCGGCGCCCAGGCCATCCATCCCGGCTACGGCTTCCTGTCCGAGAACACCGCCTTTGCGCGCGCCTGCGCCGACGCCGGCATCGTCTTCATCGGCCCGAAGCCCGAAAGCATCGACGCCATGGGCTCCAAGGCCGCGGCCAAGGCGCTGATGGAAAGCCATGCGGTACCGCTGGTGCCGGGCTACCACGGCGACAACCAGGATGCCGACTTCCTCGCCGAGCAGGCCCGCACCACCGGTTTCCCGCTGATGATCAAGGCGGCGGCGGCAAGGGCATGCGCATCGTGCGCAGCGAGGCCGAATTCGCCGACGCCCTGGCCTCGGCGCAACGCGAATCGGCCAGTTCGTTCGGCGATACGCGGGTCATCCTCGAGCGCTACGTCGAACACCCGCGGCACATCGAATTCCAGGTGTTCGGCGACACGCAGGGCCACGTCATCCACCTCAACGAGCGCGAGTGCTCGGCGCAGCGCCGCTACCAGAAGGTGCTGGAGGAAACGCCCTCGCCGTTCCTCGACGAGGCGCGCCGCGCGGCCATGGGCGAGGCCGCGGTCGCCGCGGCCAAGGCGGTGAACTACGTCGGCGCCGGAACCGTGGAGTTCATCGTCGCCCAGAGCGGCGAGTTCTTCTTCATGGAGATGAACACCCGCCTGCAGGTGGAGCACCCGGTCACCGAGCTCACGCTGGGGCTGGACCTGGTGGAGTGGCAGCTGCGCGTCGCCGCGGGCGAGCCGCTGCCGCTCGCGCAGGATCAGATCAGCGCACACGGCCACGCCATCGAAGTGCGCCTGTACGCCGAAGACCCCGACCAGAACTTCCTGCCCGGCTCGGGCAAGCTGCTGCGCCTGCGCCTGCCTGCGCCGTCCGAACACGTGCGGCTGGACGGCGGCGTGATCGAGGGCGACACGGTCACCATCTTCTACGATCCGATGATCGCCAAGCTCATCGTGTTCGACGCCGATCGCCCACGTGCCCTGCTGCGCCTGCGCGAAGCGCTCGCCGAGTGCGAGATTGCCGGGCCGAAATCCAACATCGCCTTCCTCGAGCGGCTTGCGCGCCATCCGGTGGTGGTCGAGGGCCGCATCGACACGGGCTACCTCGACCGTCACCTGGACGAGTTTCTCGTCGGCGACGTGGCGCCGCCGGACTACGTGCTGTTCGCCGCCGCCACCGCCGCCCTGCTGCACGACGAATGCGCTGCGATGGCGGGCACGCGCGGCAGCAGCGATCCGTTCTCGCCCTGGGCCCGGGCCGATGCCTGGCGCATCGGCCACGAAGGCCGCCGGCTGGTGGCGCTGGAACGCCACGGCTACCGCTACGAAGTGGAGGCCTACGGCCACGGCGGGCACTACCGCATGCGCCACGGCGACGACCACTGCGAGGTTCGCGGCGCCCGCCACGACGGCGAAACCCTGAGCGCCCGCTTCGACGGCGACGCGCTGCGCCTGGCGGTTCGCGCCGACGGCAGCCGGGTGCTGCTGCACGACGTCGACGGCCAGCGCCACCACCTCGCCCGCGCCGCAGCTTATGCCTGGGAAAGCAGCGATGCCGCCGGCGGCCACCAGCTGACGGCGCCGATGCCGGGCCGCATCGTGCTGGTGAAAGCCGCCGTCGGCGACGAGGTTGCCGAGGGCCAGGAGCTGATCGTGATGGAAGCGATGAAGATGGAGCTCGCCTTGAAGGCCCCCCGCGCCGGCACCATCGAAAGCCTCAGCGCCGCCCAGGGCGATTTCGTTGAAGCCGACGCCCTGCTGGTGCGCTTCGCCACCGAGTGAAACGCCACCCCTGCAGGAGCCCGCTCGCGGGCGATGCTTTCCGCTTTAAAAAAACGTGGATTCAGAGCGAAACGCATCGCCCGCGAGCGGGCTCCTACAGTGATGGACTGAGCTGCCACGGAGAACGCCATGACTGATACCAACCACGTCCGCATCGTCGAAGTCGGCGCCCGCGACGGCCTGCAGAACGAGAAGACCCTGCTGCCGGCCGAGGTGAAGATCGCGCTGATCGACCGGCTGTCATCCACCGGCCTCAACACTATCGAGGCGACCAGCTTCGTCAGCCCGAAGTGGGTGCCGCAGCTGGCCGATGCGGCCGAGGTGTTCGCCGGCATCCGCAAGGTGCCGGGGGTGAGCTATCCGGTGCTGGTGCCGAACCTGCAGGGCTACGAGCGCGCCCGCTCCGTGGGCGCCACCGAGGTGGCGGTGTTCAGTGCCGCCAGCGAGGCGTTCAACCGCAAGAACATCAACGCCTCGATCGACGAATCGATCGAGCGCTTCCTGCCCGTGCTGGAAAGGGCCAAGGCCGACGGCGTGAAGGTGCGCGGCTACGTTTCCACCGTGCTCGGCTGCCCCTACCAGGGCGAGGTGCCCGTCGCCGACGTGGTGCGCGTGGCGCAGCAGCTGCACGCGGCGGGCTGCTACGAGGTGTCGCTGGGCGACACCATCGGCGTCGGCACGCCGGCGAAGGCGCGCGCCATGCTGCGGGCGGTCGCCGCCGAGGTGCCGATGGCCGCGCTGGCCGTGCATTTCCACGACACCTACGGCCAGGCGCTCGCCAACATCCTGGCGTGTCTGGAGGAAGGCGTGCGCGTGGTCGACAGCGCCGTCTCCGGCACCGGCGGCTGTCCGTACGCGAAGGGCGCGACGGGGAATGTGGCCAGCGAGGACGTGGTCTACATGCTGCACGGCATGGGCATGCACACGGGCGTGGATCTCGACCTGCTGGTCGCCACGGGCGCCTGGCTTGCCGCCCAGCTGCACAAGGAAACCGCCAGCCGGGTGACGCGGGCGCGCACGGCGACCTAGGTCGCATCGCGACACGCCGACCCGCGCCGCTAGAATCGAGGGCTTGCGGCCAGCCGATCCGCGCGCTGTGCCCGCTCCCGTGGACCACGATGCAGGGGAATCCGATGCGCGCACGACTCACCTCACGCCGGCTGGGCCTGGCCATGCTGCTGGCGCTGGCGCCGATGGTCGCCACGGCGACGGACGCGCCGACCCGCGACAGCCTGCTCCTGCCCGATCGCGTGTGGACCGCCGACGGCGACGCCGCGCACGCCGGCTGGGTCGTGCTGGTGCACGAGGGCAAGGTCGCCGCTGTCGGCCCAGCGGCATCCATCAAGGCGCCCGCCGATGCCGAGCGCATCACCCTGCCCGGCACCACGCTCACGCCCGGCCTGATCGACCTGCATTCGCACCTGTTCCTGCATCCGTACAACGAAGCGCTCTGGAACGACCAGGTGCTCACCGAACCGCAGGACTACCGCACGCTGGAAGCCGCCGCGCACGCGAAGGCCACCCTGATGGCCGGCTTCACCGCGCTGCGCGATCTGGGCACCGAGGGCGCCGGCTTCGCCGATGTGTCGATCAAGCGCGCCATCGACAACGGCCTGATCCCCGGCCCGCGCATGTTCGTCGCCACCCGCGCCATCGTCGCCACCGCCAGCTACGGCCCGGGGCCGCGCGGCTTCCGCCCCGACCTGGACCTGCCGCAGGGCGCGCAGCCGGTGACCGGCGTGGACGCCGCCGTGGCCGCCGTGCGCGAGCAGGCCGCGCGGGGCGCGGACTGGATCAAGCTCTACGCCGACTACCGCGTGGGCGACCACGGCGAGACGATGCCGACGCTGTCGCCGGCCGAGATCAAGGCGATCGTCGACGCCGCCCACCAGATCGGCCGCCCGGTCGCCGCGCACGCGGCCAGCGAGGCCGGCGTGCGTAACGCGGTGGAGGCGGGCGTGGACACCATCGAGCACGGCTACGGCACCAGTGAGGCCACCTTCCGCCTGATGAAGCAGAAGGGCGTTGCCTACGAGCCCACGCTTACCGCGGTGGAGGCCACCTCGGAATACTTCCAGCACTATGTGCCTGGCCAGTCCGAACCGACGCCCGCAATGAAAGAGGCCGCGCACGCCTTCCGCACCGCGCTGAAAGTCGGCGTGACCATCGGCAACGGCAGCGACGTGGGCGTGTTCGCGCACGGCGAGAACTGGCGCGAGCCGGCGCTGATGGTCGCCGACGGCATGACGCCGGTGCAGGCGCTGCATGCAGCCACCGACGTCGCCGCGCGCGTGCTGCGCGAGCAGGACCATTTCGGCCGCATCGCGCCGGGCCAGTTCGCCGACCTGGCCGCATTCGCCGGCGACCCCAGCCGCGACGTGCAGGCGCTTCGCCATCCGGTATTCGTGATGAAAAACGGCACCGTCTATCGATCCCCCGACCTCCCTCCCGCCTCCCCGACCACGCCATGACCGAACGCACCACCGCCTTCACCATCCGCCCCATCGAGGCACGCGACGACGCAGACGTCGCCCGCGTCATCCGCACCGTGATGCCGAGCTTCGGCGCCGACGGCCCCGGCTTCGCGATCCACGACTCCGAGGTCGACCACATGACCGCAGCCTATGCGCAACCGCGCTGCAGCTACTTCGTGGTGGAGCGGGACGACCGCGTGGTCGGCGGCGCGGGCGTGGCCCCGCTGCAGAACGCCGAGCCGGACGTGTGCGAGCTGCGCAAGATGTACTTCCTGCCGGAGGCCCGCGGCATCGGCGCGGGCACCGCGATGATGCAGCGCTGCCTCGACGCCGCCCGCGCCCACGGCTTCGCCCGCTGCTACCTGGAGACCCTCACCGGCATGGACCAGGCCCAGGCGCTTTACCTGCGCACGGGCTTCAAGCCACTGTGTGCACCGATGGGCGGCACCGGCCACTTCAGTTGTGATCGGTTTTTCCTGCTGGACCTGTGATGGAGGCGCGTCATGAGCACCGACCCTCGCGTGGACGACTACATCGCTGCCGCGGCGCCCTTCGCGCGCCCGCTGCTGGAGCATCTGCGCGCCGTGGTGCACGCTGGCTGCCCCGAGTGCACTGAAACGCTGAAGTGGCGGATGCCGTTCTTCGAATACCGCGGGCGGCCGCTGTGCATGATGGCCGCGTTCAAGCAGCACTGCGGTTTCGGTTTCTGGCAACCGGAAGCGAAGACCGGTGAGACCGACGGCATGGGCCAGTACGGCAAGCTCACCGCCGTGGGCGAGCTGCCGCCACGCCGCGAGCTGATCGCGGCGGTGAAGGCCGCGATGCAGCGAATCGATGCAGGCGCGCCCTCGCCACGCGCGCGCGCTGCAGCCCGTGCCAGGCCAATGCCGGCGATGCCGGACGATCTCGCCGCCGCCCTTGCGCGCGGCGAGCACGCCGCGGCCAGTCGCCACTTCAACGCCTTCAGCGCCAGCGCACAGCGCGAGTACATCGAGTGGATCGCCGAGGCGAAGACCGCCGCCACCCGCAGCAAGCGACTCGCCAGCACGCTCGAGTGGCTGGCCGAAGGCAAGCCACGCAACTGGAAATACCTGTCGTGATCGAACCCACCGAGTCCCCGCCCCACCTCGAATTTCGCGTCGACGATCCCGCACTGCCCGAGCTGCGTGCGCTGATCGAACCCACCGACGGCTATCTCGCCGAACTGCATCCCACCGGCAACATCGAGCCGGTATCGCTGGCCGCGCTGCAACGTCCGCAGGTCACCCTGCTCACCGCCCGCGTGGACGGCGCCCCGGTCGCCTGCGGCGCCTGCATCGACGAGGGCGACTACGTCGAGATCAAGCGCATGTACGTGCTGCCGGCCTGCCGCGGGCTGGGCCTGGGCAAGCAGCTGCTCGAGGCAATGGAAGCACACGTGCGCAGCCGCGGTGGCCGGCTGGTGAAGCTGGAAGCGGGTACGGCGCAGAACGAGGCCCTCGAGCTGTACGAGCGCGCCGGTTACCGCCGCTGCCTGCCGTTTGGCGGGCATCATGCCAACCCGCGCAGCGTGTGCATGGAAAAGGTGCTGGCATGATCCGCGTCGCGACCGCCGATGACGCCGCGGCCTTCCACGCCATCTATCTGCCGCACGTGCTGGAAGGGGTTGCCACCTTCGAGACCGTGCCACCGGGCGTGGCGGTGATGCGCGAACGCGTGCTGGCCCGGCTGGAGCAGTACCCCTGGCTGGTCTGGGAACAGGCCGGCGAGGTGCTGGCCTACGCCTACGCGAGCCGCTTCCGCGAACGCGCCGCGTACGACTGGATCGCCGAGACGTCGATCTACGTGCGCCCCGAGGCGCAGCGCCGCGGCATCGCGCGTCGCCTCTACGGCACGCTGCTGGATTCGCTGCGTCTGCAGGGGCTGCATCAGGCGGTCGGCGTCATCACGCTCCCGGGGCCCATCAGCGTGGCCGCGCACGAGGCAATGGGCTTCGAGCCGGCGGGCGTGTGGCGCCAGGCGGGCTACAAGCTCGGTCAGTGGTGGCATGTGGGCGTGTGGCAGAAGACGCTGAGTGAACCGGCCAACCCGCCCGCCGCGGTGATCCCCTTCGCACAGCTGCGACAGCAGCCGGCGTGGCGGGCACGGCTCCAAGACCACGACTGATCATCCCGCTGCCGCCGCACGCCGCGGCAACGCGCGTGGGCGTGCCGGTTCGCGGTCCGCTAAAATCGCGGTTTTCCACGCTTCGGGAACTCTCCATGCAGCTTGCTCAGGTCAAGGCCGTCATCACCGGCGGCGCCTCCGGACTCGGCCACGCCGTCGCTCAGCACCTCGTAGCGCAAGGCGCCTCGGTGGCACTGTTCGACGTCAACGAGGAGAAGGGCCAGGCCGCCGTTGCCAGCCTCGGTCAGGCCGCCCGCTTTTACCGCACCGACGTCACCTCCGAAGAGGGCGTGAGCGCCAACGTCGCCGCTGCGCGCGAGGCGATGGGCGGGCTGAACGTGGTGATCAACTGCGCGGGCATCCTCGGCGCCGGCCGCGTGCTGGGCAAGGAAGGCCCGATGGCGCTGTCGCAGTTCCAGACCACCGTGATGGTGAACCTGGTCGGCAGCTTCAACGTGGCCAAGGCCGGCGCCGCGCTGATGCAGGGCAACGAGGCGGGCGAGGACGGCGAGCGCGGCGTGATCATCAACACCGCCAGCGTGGCCGCCTACGAAGGGCAGATCGGCCAGGCCGCCTACTCCGCCTCCAAGGGTGGCGTGGTCGGCATGACGCTGCCAATGGCACGCGAGCTGTCGCGCTTCGGCATCCGCGTGGCGACGATCGCCCCGGGCATTTTCTGGACGCCGATGGTGGATTCCATGCCGCCGGCGGTGCAGGAATCGCTGGGCGCGTCGATCCCGTTCCCCTCGCGCCTGGGCAAGCCGGAGGAGTTCGCCGCCACGGCCGCGTTCATCCTTACCAACCGCTACATCAAC
>NZ_DASSAB010000014.1:0-92708 GCF_035685805.1 Dyella sp. | reverse complement strand
GCTTGGCGCCGAGCAGCCGCTCCAATTCGGGCAGCGCGTCGCCCGTCGTGGTCCGCGCGATTCGAATTTCTTCGTCCTCATCCGGATAATCGACCTCCACCAAGAACATGAAGCGATCCAACTGCGCCTCGGGCAGCGGATACGTCCCTTCTTGCTCGACCGGGTTCTGGGTGGCCATCACCAAGAACGGCTGATCGAGCTGAAACGCCTTGCCCAGCACCGTCAGCTTGTGCTCTTGCATGGCTTCGAGCATGGCGGCCTGGGTCTTGGGCGGCGCGCGGTTGATCTCGTCGGCCAGCACGATGTTGTGAAACAGCGGCCCGCGCTCGAACTCGAAGCTGCCCGACTGCGGCCGGAAGACGTCCGTGCCGGTGAGGTCCGCCGGCAACAGGTCGGGCGTGAACTGCACGCGGTGGAAGTCCGCGTCGATACACGCAGCCAATGCCTTTACCGCAGTCGTCTTGGCCAGTCCGGGGGCGCCCTCGACCAGCAAGTGGCCGTCCGCGAGCAGAGCGACCAGCAGGCAGTTGATCAGGTGCGGCTGGCCGATGATGGCCTGCTGAAGGTGCTCGCGCAGCTGGGCGAACGAGTGTTGCAGCGGCGTGCCGGTGCTGGCGTGCGCGGTGTCGGTCATCCGGGGTTCCAGTGAATGAAGCGGTGCGTAAGACACCATTTCAGCATGGAAGTTTGCACTGCCGGGCACGCATAGCCCGATGGTCATGCACGCTGCTCGCGGATCGCCATGGTGCGCGAGCAAAAAAAAGGGTGGCCGAAGCCACCCTTTCCTTGATCTGCGGCGGTGCGCTTACTGCAGCGTGTCGCTGAGGATGCGCGGCGTCACGAAGATCAGCAGCTCGGCCTTGTCGTTCTGTCGCGTCGTCTTGCGGAACAGCACGCCCAGACCCGGGATGTCGCCCAGACCCGGCACCTTGGTGATGCCGTTGGACTTGGTGATCTCGTAGATGCCGCCGAGAACCACCGTCTGTCCGTTGTCCACCAGCACCGACGTATTGAGCTCGCGGGTGTCGATCTGCGGAACCTTGCCGCTGCCCGGGGCATCAATGAAGGCAGCGAGCGCGTCCTTCTTGACGTTGATCTTCAGGTAGACGCGGTTGTCGGCGGTGATCGTCGGCGTGACCTTAAGCTCCAGCACCGCGTCCTTGAACTGCACCGTGGCGGTACCGCTGCCGCCGGCACCGGTGGCGCTGTTCTGATAGGTGACGTAGCCGATCTGCTGACCCTGGCGGATGACCGCCTCCTGCTGGTTGGCCGTGATCACGCGAGGACTGGAGATGACCTCACCGCGGCCCTCGGTCTGCGCGGCCGAGAGCTCCAGATCAACCAAATAGTTCGCACCGAGGATCGCCAGACCCAGACTTCCTGCTGCATTGGTGACTGGCAGATTGACGTTGAAGCCGCCGGCGCCCGTCTGGTAAGTGGTCACCCCGGTGGCATTCGATGCGCCGGCATTGTTATTGCCGCGCTCGATAGCGAGGCTCGCCGCGCCGTTGTTGCCGGCCGTCGGTGAGGTGGTGACCACGTTGCCGCCGCTGGTCGTGTGCAGCCCCTGAACGCCCCACTTGGTGCCCAGCTCGCGAGTGAACTGGTCGGTCGCTACCACGATCCGGGACTCGATCAGCACCTGCTGAACCGGCTTGTCGAGCACAGCAATCAGGTTCCGGATCTCTTTGATCTTGTCAGGGTTATCGTTGATCAGCAGTGTATTGGTGCGGTCGTCGAACGACACGCTGCCGCGCGGTGAGAGGAAGCCCCGATTGTTGGTACCGCCACTTCCGCCGCCCTGCTTGGCACCTGAAGTCAGCAGCTTGGCAATGTCGGAGGCCTTGCCGTAACTGATCGGCACGTAGTCTGTGACCAGCTCGGCATTGTCTTCCGCCTTGATGCGGGCGTCAGCCACGCTCTGCTCGTAATCGGCCAGCTCGCGCTGCGGAGCAATCCAGACCACGTTGCCGCTGCGACGCTTGTCCAAGCCCTTGGCACGCAGAACCACGTCAAGCGCCTGATCCCAAGGCACGTTGACCAGTCTCAGCGTGACACTGCCGCCGACGGAGTCGGAAGCCACCAGGTTCAGGCCGGAGATATCCGCCAGCAACTGGAGCGCCGAACGCACCGGGATGTCCTGGAAGTTGAAGGTGACGCGGCTGCCGTTGTAGACCGGCTCCTGGCCCTTGGCGACCGTGGAGGTCGAGGCGTCCTTCTTCTTGGGCGCCACTTCCACTACGTACTGGTCGGCAGTCTGGTACGCGGAGGTCTCGACGTTGCCGGAGATGTTGATCTCCATCTGAGCGCCATTGCCACTGGCGCGCGTGACGATCGACTGCACCGGCGTGGCGAAATCCAGCACGTCCAGTCGCTGCGCCTGACTCGCCGGCAGATTGACGTGCTCCAGGTCGACGATCACCTTGTCGCCTTCACGGTGCATGTTGGCGTTGGCGCCGGCGCCGCTGAAGTTGACCAGGATGCGACCCTCGCCCTTGGGACCGCGGCGGAAGTCCACGTTCGACACCGCCGGACCACTGCTGGCCGAGGGCAGGCGCTTGGACGGATCGACGGTCGCGGCGGTGGTCGTGGTCTGCGCGGCGCTGCCGTTGTTGACGGTGAGCACCAGACTGTTGCCGTCAACGCGGGAGACGTAGGTCGACTCGCGCATCAGTTCGATCACCACCCGGGTGCGCCCGCCGGCGGAAACCGCCGAGACGCCCGAGGTCGAACCTTGGCCGATGTCCAGATGGCGAGCCGCGCTGTTGTCGGTATCGGCAAAGTCGATAGCGATGCGCGGCGGCGTGCCGGTGGTGAAGATCTTCGGTTGCGGCACCTGGCCCTGGTCGAAGTTCATGTGCAGTTCCACGCGACCGCCAGGCAGCACGTCGTAACTGATGTCCTTCAGGGTCGCGGTGGCAGCAAGTGCCGACTGGGACCAGAACGCGGCCGTGGCCAGCATGGTCATCACCAGATAACGGCTCGCGTGGCGCATGATTCGGCCCTGAACAGGTGTGGTTTGGTTGCTCATTGCATCAGCCCCTGTGTTTCCTATTTCTCGCCGAGCGCGATGCTGGCCGGACGTTCCATCCAGCCACCATTACCGTTGGAGATGAGTTCCACGAGATCGACATGATCGTCGCTGATCGCGGTGATATGGCCATAGTTCTGGCCCATGTATTCGTTGGTGTGCACGCGGTGGATCACGCCCTGCGGATCCTTGATAAGCACCTCGATGTTCTTGCCCGCACCAACGGTACCGACCATCTTCAGGCTGTCGAGGGCGAACATCTCCAGCGGCTGCTTGGCTCGATCCTGATCCGGCCGGGGCCCCGTCGACGCTGCGGCGCTCGCCGCCGGTTGCAGTTCGGCGGAGCTCGGGCTGAACGGATCGCGATCGCCCTGATCGGTGTACTCGAAGGTCTCGAAAGTGCGGATCACGGGCAGAGGCTGGATCGGTGCGCCTTTGCGCGCCTTCTCCTTGGCCACCCAGTCACGCAGGTCCGACATGCCGCGGGTGCATCCGGCGAGGGACAGCAGCGCCAGGCCGATCACCCCCACTCGGACCCAACGATTGTTCCTGGCGAAAGACAGGCTCATTTCCGCCCCCTCTTCTTGCTCTTGCTGGAAGCCGCCTTCGCCTTGGCGTCGGCGGTTTCGTCGTCATCGAGGTAACGGTAGGTCTTGACCGTTCCCTGCAGCACCAGCTTGCCCGAGCCTTCCGCTCCCGCCTTGGGAGTGAGCGACACGTCGTGCAGGGTCAGGATCACCACTCGCGGCAGCGAAGCCACGCCGCTGATGAACGTGCCGAACTGGTGGTACGTGCCGATCATGCGAAGCGTGATCGGCTTCTCGGCGTAGAAGTCCTTCGGCGTCTCGGCACCGGGCTGGAACAGGTCAGCCTCGAGGCCGGCCGACAGCGCCGTCTGCGAGATATCGACCAGCAGCTCCGGCATCTCGGTCTTGCTGGGCAACTGACGCAGCAGCTGGCGAAGCATGTCCTGCATCTCATCGAGCTGCTGCTGCAGGGCGTCCAGATTGACCGCCTTGGCCTGCTTCTGGGCGAACTCCTGCTTGAGCTGCTCTTCTTTCGCCGCCAGCGTCTGCAGCGAGTCTTGCTGGTCGCTGATATACAGGTACCAGCCGAGAAAGCCGATCACTACAAACACCAAGGCAGTGAAGAAGACCTTGATGGATTGGGGCCAGGCTCCGATGTTGTTGCGATCGAGGCTACGCAGATCGTCAAAGAATTTCACGACTTGGCCCCTCCCGCCGTCGGCGCTTTCGTGGGTGCCGCCGGAGCAGCCGTGGCAGGCGCCGTCGCAGATGCCTTCGTCGCCCCCTTGGGATCGCTGGTGTTACCCGCGGCATCCTTCATCACTTCGCCTCCCGTCTGCGCATCGTCCTTGGGCCGGCTCAGCGACACGTTCAGGCCGAAGGTGTAAGGCATGCGCAGGTCTTTGTGGACGTTTTCGGTCTTGCGCAGATCGGCATGCCCCATCCAGGGCGACGCCTCGATGTTGCGCATGTACTCGGCGACGCTCGCGTTGGACTGCGCCACGCCCTCGAGCGACATGGAGTCGCCGCTCTGCTTGAGACCCGTCAGGCGCGAGCTGGAGGGAATCGTCTTCACCAGCTCGTCGAACAGGTGAACCATCTGCGACCGGTTGGCCTGCAGCTGCTCGATGATCTGCTTGCGCGCCAGCAGGCGCTCGCGAACCTTCTCGAGGTCCTTGATCTTGGCGATCTTCTCGTCGAGCTGCTTGATCTCGGTGGTCAGGTAGCCATTGCGCTCGTTCTGGTTGTCGATGCGCATGCCCATCCACCAGCCCCAGACGAACAGGCACAGCAGACCTGCCACGAGGGCGGCTCCGAGTTGCATGAAGAACTCGCGTTCACGCTGCTTGCGCCGCTCCGCACGCCACGGAAGGAGATTGATATGTGCCATCAGTCGAAACTCCTCAGCGCGAGCCCGACCGCGATCATCAGCGCCGGTGCGTCCTGGGCCAGCGCCTGCGCCTGCACTCGCGAGGAAAGCGACATCCGGGCCAGCGGATTGGCCAC
Organism: Dyella sp.; assembly: GCF_035685805.1. Taxonomy (GTDB): domain Bacteria; phylum Pseudomonadota; class Gammaproteobacteria; order Xanthomonadales; family Rhodanobacteraceae; genus Dyella_A. The sequence goes on along the minus strand of NZ_DASSAB010000014.1, from coordinate 87,644 downwards.
CACGCAGGGCACGCCCAGCTGCTCTTCCAGCATCGGGCCGAGCCCCTCGATGGACGCGCAGCCACCGGCGAGCACGACCTGGTCAACCTTGCTGTACTCACTGCCGGCAAAGAAGAACTGCAGCAGGCGGCTGATCTGCTGGGTGAGCGATTCCTTGAACGGCTCCAGTGCCTCGGTCTCGTAAGACTCGGGCAAGCCACCCTTGCGCTTGGCGCGTCCGGCCTCCTCGTAGGAGAGTCCGTAGCGGCGCATGATCTCGTCGGTCAGCTGCTTGCCGCCGAACACCTGCTCGCGCGAATAGATGGTGCGCTGGTTGCGCAGCACCGAGAGCGTGGTCATGGTGGCGCCGATGTCGACGACGGCCACCAGTGCGTCGCGCCCGACGTTGAGCTGGTCAGCGAGCATGGCGAACGCGTTCTCGAGAGCGAAGGCCTCCACGTCGACGACCCGTGCGGCGAGGCCGCCCAGATCCAGCGCCGCGACACGCATGTCGACGTTTTCGGTGCGCGAGGCCGCCAACAGCACGTTGTTCATGTCGGGGTTGTCGCGCACCGGCCCCATCACCTCGAAGTCGAGACTCACTTCGTCGATCGGGTACGGGATGTACTGGTTGGCCTCGACCTGGATCTGTCCCTCAAGGTCGTCGTCGGACAGTTCCGCGGACATCGGCACGATGCGCGTGATCACTGCCGAACCGGCGACCGCAGCGCAGGCGTGCTTGAGCTTCGAGCCCGATCGCGCCAGCGCGCGACGGATCGCCTCACCGACCGCCTCGACCTCGACGATGTTCTTTTCAACGACCGCGTTGGGGGGGAGCGGCTCGACCGCGTAGTGTTCCACGCGATAACGGCCACCAGCCTGGCTCAGCTGCAGCAGCTTTACGGCAGTCGAACTGATGTCGACACCAATAAGCGGCGGCTTCTTGGGTGTAAAAAGACCCACGGTTGTTCCCCCTTGCCCCTGACACTCCAGCCGGATCCCGGTGGATGTGCGCTGGCATTAAATCCAAAAATTAACGCAATAGCAACGGTATACGGAGACTTTCTCGACTCATTGGCGTGATCAGACACACATTTAAGTCAACCCGTCTCTCTGGCCTGCTTCTTGCTGCGCCGGCGGCCGCTGATGCAGTGAATACTGCAACATCTATACTCTGGCACGTTTTGACTCAGGTCTCGCTACCTCATACATGATGCGAATTTTGAAGCGTTTGCTGCGCTGGGCACTGATCCTGGCTTTCTCCGGAGTTCTGCTCGGCGTACTGGCACTCGGCGTGGCCTACTGGTTGCTCGCTCCCCGCCTGCCGTCGGTGTCCGTCCTGAAGGACTACCGCATGCAGGTTCCGCTGCGGGTGGTGACGGCCGATGACAAGTTGATCGCCACTTTCGGCGAGACACGCCGCATCCCGGTCGACATAGCCAACGTGCCCGAGCGACTCAAGCACGCGGTGCTGTCGGCAGAAGACGCCGATTTCTACACCCACCCCGGGTTCGATTGGCACGGCATCGCGCGCGCCGGCTGGCACGTGGTGATATCCGGCGGCGACAAGGGCTCCGGCGGCTCCACCATCACCCAGCAGGTGGCGCGCAACTTCTTCCTCAGCCCCGAGAAGCTGTATTCGCGCAAGCTGACGGAAATCTTCATCGCGCTGCGGATGGAGAAAGAGCTGACCAAGGACCAGATCCTCGAGCTCTACCTCAACAAGATGTTCCTCGGCCATCGCTCCTACGGTGTGGCAGCCGCGGCCGAGTACTACTACGGCAAAACGCTGGACCAGCTGACCGTCGCCGAGTGCGCCACCATAGCCTCGACCTTCCAGCTGCCGTCAGCGGTCAACCCGATCAACAACCCGCAGCGCATGCTCTCGCGTCGCAACTGGGTGCTCGGTCAGATGCTGGCGCATCGCTACATCAGCAAGGACGAATACGGGCAGGCGATCAAGGAGCCCAACCACGCGTTCGCGCATGAGCAGCCGATCGAGGTGGACGCACCCTACCTGGCCGAGATGGTGCGCCGGCAAGTGCTGGACCGCCTCGGCAACGATGCGCTGACCGAGGGCTATGTGGTCAAGACCACCGTGCAGAGCGGACGGCAGAGCGCCGCAGTCAATGCGCTCCGGGACGGGCTGGTGGCGTATGACCGCCGGCATGGCTGGCGCGGACCGGAAGCACATGTCGACCTCGCCGATGGTGCCGCGCTGGCCGACTACGACAGCGCCTTGTCCGGCTACAACAGCCTGTCGGGCATGGTGCCAGGCATCGTCACGGCCGCGTCCGCGGACCAGGCCACCGTATACATGGCGGCCCACGACAGCGCCACGCTGGACCTCGCAGCGGTGGCGTGGGCGCGGCCGTTCATCAGCGACACTCGCGCAGGCGTTCCGCCGAAGCGGGTTGACGCGGTGCTCAAACGCGGCGACATCGTGCGCCTGTCGCGCAACGACAAGGGAGCGTGGGAGCTCGGCCAGATCCCGAAGGCGCAGGCCGCGCTGGCGTCGATCGCACCGGAGGACGGTGCGGTCCAGGCACTCGTCGGCGGGTTCAACTTCGCCCGCAGCAAGTTCAACCGTGCCGTCATGGCGGCGCGTCAGCCAGGCTCCAGCTTCAAGCCATACATCTACGCAGCCGCATTCGACCGCGGCTTCACCCCGGCGTCGATCGTCAACGACGCTCCGCTGGCGCTGCCCGACCCGTCCAAGCCGGGCGGCCTGTGGACACCATCCAACGACGACGGCAAGTTCGACGGCCCGATCCGACTGCGCGAGGCGCTGGTGCAATCGAAGAACCTGGTGTCCGTGCGCTTGCTCGACGCGATCGGCGTGCGCTACGCCCGCGAGTACGCGACGCGCTTCGGATTCTCGCTGGACGCGCTGCCGCCGAACCTGTCGATGGCGCTGGGTACCGCTTCGGTATCGCCGATGGACATGGCGCGTGGCTACGCCGTGTTTGCCAACGGCGGCTACCTGGTGACGCCGTATTTCATCCGCGAGATCGACGACCGCGACGGCAAGCCGGTCTATCTGGCCAACCCGGCGCGTGCGTGCCGTTCCTGCCAGGAACGCCTGCTGGAAACCCAGCCACCGGGTCCGCCGCCGGCCGACACTCCAACCGCGGCGACGGCAAGCCAGCCCGCCAGCAGCAGCACCCTGGCCGACGTCGGCAACACGGTGCTGCCGAGCGACACGCACGACGATGCCAAGGCCCCACCCGTGCTGGCGCCCCACGTGCTGGATATCCGCACCGACTATCTCGTCACCTCGCTGATGAAGGACGTGATCCTGCGCGGCACCGGGGCGGCCGCGCGGGCGCTGGGTCGCGAGGATCTGGCCGGCAAGACCGGATCCACCAATGACCACCGCGACGCGTGGTTTGTCGGCTTCAATGGCGACCTCGCCACCGCCACCTGGGTCGGCTTCGACGACTTCAGCTCGCTTGGACGCGCCAACGGCGTGGGCGAGTTCGGCGCGCAGGCGGCCCTGCCAATCTGGATGGACTACATGGGCAGCGCGCTGAAGGACGCGCCGATGAACTCGCTGCCGATGCCGCCGGGCATCAGCACCATCGCGATCGACCGGTCCAGCGGCCTGCCCGCCACGCCGGGCGCGCCCAATGCAATGAGCGAGATGTTCAAAGTCGAAGACCTCGACAAGCTGCGCAGCCAGGCGGCCCAGCAGCAGCAAGAGCAGGACAAGCAGCACGCTTACGACATTTTCTGAGCACGCGGGGTAGGATGCTGGCGCACCGTCGGCCGCGCTGCGGCCGACACTTCGTCTGATGAAGGAGCGAGACATGGCTCGAGGCGAGCATCACCGCATCCACGCCCATGACCGCCTGCAGCGCAACCGGCTGCGCATCGCCCAGGAAGCTGCGCGGCTGATGAGCGAGCACGGCATCCGTGACTTCCATCACGCCAAGATCAAGGCCTCCGAGCGGCTCGGCATCGCCGATGCGCAGAGCCTGCCGCGCAACAACGAGATCGAGCAGGCACTGCGCGAGCATCAGCGCATTTTCCACGCCGACAGCCAGCCGCAACGGGTAAGGCAATGCCGGGAGGCGGCCATCGAGGCAATGCGCTTCCTGGCCGCCTACGAGCCGAGGCTGGTTGGAGCGGTGCTCGAAGGCACCGCCGACGCGCACTCGGCGGTATGCCTGCACGTATTCAGCGATGACCCCGACGAGCTGCTGCGCTTCCTGCACGAGCACGGCGTGCCGTTCGAGGCACAGACCCGGCGCCTGCGGCTGAGCCCGGTGGAGTCCGCCGACTACCCGGTACTGGTGTTTTCCGCGGATGGGCTGCCGTTCGACCTGACCGTGCTGCCGGTGGACGCGCTGCGCCAGCCGCCACTGGATCGCGTCGACGAGCGGCCAATGCGCCGCGCCAGCCTGGCCGCCGTCGAAGAGCTTCTGCATGACGGCGACGGTGCGTCCGACCTCGAGCGCAAGCTCGCCGCGTTACGCTGACTCCGAGGCTTTGGGCTCGACCCGTAAAAAAAGCCCCGGCATGCCGGGGCTTTTTCTTTCCTGAGCGTCCGCCCGAACCGCAGCGGGATCGGCGTCAGCGCTTGCCGGTCGGCACGAAGTCACGCGGCGCGGCGCCGGTATACACCTGGCGCGGGCGTCCGATGCGGGCGCCGGGCGTCTCGTGCTGCTCGATCCAGTGTGCGATCCAGCCCGAGGTGCGCGCGATGGCAAACATCACCGTGAACATCTCGGTGGGAATACCCAACGCCTTGTAGATGATGCCGGAGTAGAAATCGACGTTCGGATACAACTTGCGCTCGACGAAGTACTCGTCCTTGAGCGCCGCCTCCTCCAGCTTCATCGCCACGTCCAGCAGCGGGTCCTTGACGCCCAGCTCGGCCAGCACCTTGTGGCACATCTCGCGAATGATCTTGGCGCGCGGGTCGAAGTTCTTGTAGACGCGATGGCCGAAGCCCATCAGGCGGAAGCTGTCGTTCTTGTCTTTCGCCCGCTTGACCGCCGTATCCACATTGTCCGGCGAACCGATTTCTTCCAGCTGCTTCAGCACCGCCTCGTTCGCGCCACCGTGTGCGGGACCCCACAACGCGGTGATGCCCGCGGCGATGGACGCATACGGGTTGGCGCCGGTGGAGCCGACCAGGCGGACCGTGGACGTGGAAGCATTCTGCTCGTGGTCGGCATGCAGGATGAACAGCAGATCCAGCGCCTTGGCTGCCACCGGGTTGAGCGTCAGCGGCTCGCTGGGCACCTCGAACATCATGTGCAGGAAGCGCGTGACGTACTCGAGGTTGTTGCGCGGGTAGCGCATCGGCCAGCCGATCGAGTACCGGTAGGCGGCAGCGGCGATCGTCGGCATCTTGGCGATCAGGCGGATCGCCGCGAGCTTGCGGTCCTCGGCGTTATCGACATCCAGATCGTCGTGGTAGAAGGCCGACAGCGACGCCACCGACGCGGCCAGCATGGCCATCGGGTGAGCGTCGTGATGGAAGCCCTGGAAAAAGTTCTTCAGCGACTCATGCATCATCGTGTGATGCGTGATTTCGTGCTCGAAGGTCGCGAACTCTTCCTTCTTCGGCAACTCGCCGTTGAGCAGCAGGTAGGACACTTCCAGGAAGCTGGAGTGCTCGGCCAGCTGCTCGATCGGGTAGCCGCGATACAGCAGCACACCCTCGTCGCCGTCGATGTAGGTGATCGCACTCTTGGTGCTCGCGGTGCTGCCAAAACCCGGGTCGTAGGTGAAATGGCCGGTGTCCTTGTACAGGCCACCGAGATCGATACACGACGGACCGAGCGTACCGCTTACCAGCGGCAACTCGCTGCTGCGATGGCTCGACTCATCGGTGAGCTTGACGATCTTAGGGTCGGACACGGAAACCTCCTTCGCGTATGTCACCGCCGCGGCCACCAGGCAGCGGTGGCGATCGGCGAGGGAATCGGGAGCAGCGCCGGTCAGGAAAGTCCGTCGCTGCGGCAGGTGCCGCGGCACCTTGGCCCGCAATTATCGCACATCAACCCGACTGGCATGCGCTGCCGCATGGTGCTCCAGGCGCGCAAAAAAGCACGGGGCAAGCCATCGCCTGCCCCGTGCTCGTCATCTAGTGTTCAACACCGCCTTGGCGACGCAGCTTACGCCTGCGCGCGCCGGTGGCGATTACTTCTGTGCGTAGCGACGACGGAACTTGTCGACGCGGCCGCCCACATCGAGCGTCTTCTGCTTGCCGGTGTAGAACGGATGCGAATGGCTGGAGATATCCACCTTGATCAGCGGGTACTCGTTGCCATCCTCCCACTTGACGGTTTCCTTGGCCGCGATCGTCGAGCGCGTGAGGAACGCGAACTCGGACGACAGGTCCTGGAACACCACCGGGCGGTAATTCGGATGGATATCGGGCTTCATGACAGGCTCAAAGCGGTGGGTGAAAAGAGCGGCATTGTACAAACCGTCGCGCCTGCGGGTCAACCAGGGAGGTCCCGCAGGCTCACGATGCAGTCGGCGCACCCAGCGCATGACGCACCATGGCGGCAAAGCGCTCGGCATCAATCTCCAGCACGATGTTGGCGTTGGGCTCGCGTCTGCTGCGACCGGCCCAGTCCACCACGGTGGCGCCGCGGGTGAGGCTTCCGTCGAGCTCCACGGCCACGTGCCGCCGCTCGGCGCGAGTAACGATGGCAGGATCAATGGCGACAGCCATGGCCAGTGCGTCCGCCGCGATCACGCCACGACGGGCGTGGGCCTCGTTGAAGGTCCGCGCGGTGCCGAACACCTTGCCGAAGAAGTCGGCGCGATGATCCCCCGCGGCCAGCCAGCGGTCGAACTGCGTATCGTCGAACGCATAACGCAGGGTGGCTTCCCAGTCGACCAGGTCGAACTGCGGAAACGACTCGAACACGACATGCGCCGCCTCGGGATCGAAGCCGATGTTGAACTCGGCCGGCACCTTGCCGGTATTGCCCACGCCGGTGACTGCCCCACCCATCACCACCAGTCGCGCCACCCGCTCCGGCAGGGTCGGATCCAGCCGCAACGCCAGCGCAAGGTTTGTCAGCGGTGCCAGCGCCACCAGCGTCAACTCGCCCGGCCGCTCCCGGGTCAGCCGCAACAGCGCCTGCGCCGCCACCTCCTCCTGCGCCGTGGCGATGGGCTCGGCGAAGCCGATGTCGCCGAAACCGTCGCTGCCGTGCACGAACGCGGCGTCTTCGTCGCTCTGGCGCACCAGCGGCGTTGCGCAGCCGGCAAAGACCGGGGTGCGCACGCCGAGCAGATCCACCAGCGTGAGCGCGTTGCGCATCGTGTGCGCCAGGCCGACATTGCCCGCCGCCACGCTGAGGCCGGCCACATCCCCGTGGGCGTGGGCCATCAGGATGGCCAGCGCGTCGTCGACGCCGGGATCGGTATCAATCAGCAGTTGCGGCTTGGTCATGCGCTCTACTTCACGGGGCAAAGCGTTTTAGCTTACGGCGCGCGGAGCAGCCGGACAATTGAACGCCCCGCCCTCGCTCAGGCGTGGGCGTAGCGGGCCGCGCCGCCGATCCAGCGCTCGATCAGCCGCTCGGCGTCGTCGGGACAGTCGCGCAGCATCTGCTCGCCGACCTGCTGGACCGCATCGAGCAGGTGCGCATCGCGCGCCAGATCGGCGATGCGAAACGTGAGCTGGCCGGTCTGGCGCGTGCCGAGCACTTCGCCCGGACCGCGCAGCTCGAGATCCTTCTCGGCGATCCGGAAGCCGTCACTGGTCTCGCGCATCACCTGCAGGCGCTCGCGCGCCAGCTGGCCGATCGGCGGCTGGTAGAGCAGCACGCAATGGGATGCGATCGACCCGCGGCCAACCCGCCCGCGCAGCTGGTGCAGCTGAGCCAGGCCCAGTCGCTCGCTGTTCTCGATCACCATCAGGCTCGCGTTGGGCACGTCCACGCCCACTTCGATCACCGTGGTCGCGACCAGCACCGCCAGCTCGCCCGCCTTGAAGGCATCCATCACCGCCTGCTTGTCGCGCGGCTTCATGCGCCCGTGGATCAACCCGACGCCATGGCCCGGCAGCGCCAGCGACAGCTCGGCGTGGGCGACCTCGGCCGCCTGCGCCCGCAGCTGCTCCGACTCCTCGATCAGGGTGCACACCCAGTAGACCTGGCGACCCTCGCCACAGGCGCTGGCGATGCGCTCGATCACCTCCGCGCGGCGCGCGTTGGAGACAGCCATGGTGTGAACCGGCGTGCGCCCGGGCGGCAGTTCGTCGATCGAAGACACGTCCAGGTCGGCGTACGCGCTCATCGCCAGCGTGCGGGGAATCGGCGTGGCCGTGAGCACCAGCTGGTGCGGCACCTGATCGCCCTCCCTGCCCTTGTCGCGCAGGGCCAGGCGCTGATGCACGCCGAAGCGGTGCTGCTCATCGACAATCACCAGCCCGAGCCGACCGAAGCTCACGCCCTCCTGCATCAGCGCATGCGTGCCCACCACCACCGCCGCGCCAGCGGCCACGCGCTGCAAGGCCTGCTGGCGCGCCTTGCCTTGGACCTTGCCGGCCAGCCACTCCACCGCGATGCCCAGCGGCGTAAGCCATTGACGAAAATTGCGCAGGTGCTGCTCGGCCAGCAGTTCGGTGGGCGCCATCAGCGCCACCTGGTAGCCGGACTCCACCGACGCCAGCGCCGCCAGCGCCGCCACCACGGTCTTGCCCGAACCCACGTCACCCTGCACCAGTCGAAGCATCGGCTTGGCCTGGGCAATATCCGCAGCCACTTCGTCGGCGACGCGTCGCTGTGCGCCGGTCAGCCGGAACGGCAGACTCGCGAGCAGCTGCGCGGGCAGCTGTCCCGGCCCGGCGAGACGGGGCGCGCGACGCATGCGCACCGCCGCGCGCATCCGGCGCAGGCTCAGGTGCTGGGTAAGCAGCTCCTCGAACGCGAGGCGCTGCTGCGCCGGATGGCGTCCCTGCGTCAGTTGCGCGAGGTTGGCGTCCGCCGGCGGCCGATGGACGTAGAGCAGGGCATCGCGCAGCGAGGTCAGTCCATGCGCCGCACATAGCGCCGGCGGAATCAGCTCCAGTTCCGCGTCGTCCGGCAACAGCGCCAGCGCCTTGGTCACCACGCTTGCCAGGCGTTTGGCACCCAGTCCCTCGGTGGTTGGGTAGATCGGGCTGAGCAGGGCATCCAGGACGGCGGGCGCACTGCCGGCGAGCCGCTCGTACTGCGGGTGGACCATCTCCAGCCCCTGCGCCCCCAGTCGGACCTCGCCATAGCAGAGCAGCCGCGTACCCGGCTTGAGCAGATCCGCCTGCGCTCGATGAAAATGAAAAAAGCGCAGCATCAGGCTGGCGCCCGATGCGTCGCTCACGGTCACCTTCAGCTGGGGCCGATAGCGAAAGCCGCGCTCGACCGCGTCAACCACCGCCTCGACCTGCGCGCGATCGCCCGGACGCAGATCGTCCAGCGGCATCAGGCAGGTACGGTCCTCGTAACGCAGCGGCAGGTGGAACCACAGGTCCTGCAGGCGCTCCAGCCCGAGCCGTGCCAGCGTCTGCGCCAGCGCGGGGCCGACACCGGGCAAGGAGGAAACCGGGCGCAACGACACGGCCGAAGGAGCGATCGCGGGCTGGGGGCGTGATGGCATCGGACAAGCGTAGCGGAGCATGCCGCGCGGCTGCAGCGGTGTCCGCACCCGCCGGTGTCAGCCGCGGCCGCGCCGGCGCTTCAGTCGAGCACCATCACCGCATCCACCTCGACCTGGGCACCCTTGGGCAAGGCCGACACCTCGATGGTGGAGCGCGCCGGATAAGGCGCCTGGAAGTACTCGGCCATGACGGCATTGACCTGCGCAAAGTGCGCCAGATCGGTGACGTAGATGCCCACGCGGACAACCTGCTCCAGCGTGCCACCGGCAGCCTTCGCCACAGCGGCGAGATTGTCGAACACGCGACGCGTCTGGGTCGCGATGTCGCCTTCGACCAGCGCGCCGGTGGCCGGATCAAGCGGAATCTGACCGGAGAAGTACACGGTGGCGCCCGCGCGGACTGCCTGCGAATACGGCCCGATGGCGGCCGGGGCGTCGGCGGTGGTGATGATGATGGTGCGAGTCATGGGAGCTTCCGGAGGCGGTGAAAAACGCGGGTCGGCATCGTGCAACGCCACTGCCGCCAAAGACAAGCCGCGCGCGGCACCCGTGGCTTGCGCAGCCCTAGAGCGGGTAGCGGTGCGCGCCGCTGACAACGCCAGTGCGGCGCACCCGACGGATTACCTCGGCGAGGTGGCGCCGGCTCTTCACTTCCATCGTGAACAACAGCGTGGCCGCCGCCGCGTCGCGCTCGACGTATTCGACATTCTCGATGTTGGAGTCGGCGTCAGCGATGGCTGCCGCCACCGTGGCCAGCACGCCGGGCCGATTGATGACCTCGATGCGCAGCTCGGCGCGGTAGTCGCCCTGCACGTCGCGATCCCACTCGATCGACACCTTCCGCTCCGGCGATTTGCGCAGCTCCGCAACGTTCGGACACTCCTCGCGATGCACCACGATGCCCTTGCCGGAGGACAGGTAGCCAACGATGTCGTCGCCCGGCAAGGGATGGCAGCAGTTGGCGAAACTGAGCACGCCGCGTTCGGCACCGGTGATGCGGATCTTCTCGCTGCTCGTCCCGGCCGGGGCGGGCGAGCGGGCACCCATGCCGCGGCTGGCGACCAGCTGCGCCGCCACGACGTCGGGCATGCGGTTGCCCAAGGCAATGTCGGCGAGCAGCTCTTCCAGGCGTGGCAGCTTGGCCTCGGCCAGAAAGCGGTCGAGCACCGGCGGCGCCATGCCGTCCAGGCTACTGCCCAGGGCATCGAGCGCGCGATCGAGCATGCGATGGCCGAAGTCGACTGCATCCTCGTGCTGCAGATGCTTGAGGAACTGCCGGATCGCCGTGCGCGCCTTCCCGGTGACCACCGACTCCAGCCAGGCCGGATTGGGTACCGCCGAGGGCGCGGTGATGATCTCCACCAGCTGCCCCGACTCCAGCCGCGTGCGCAACGGGACCAGCTTCTTGTCCACCCGCGCGGCCACCGCGTGGTGACCCACGTCGGTATGCACGGCGTAGGCGAAATCCAGCGCCGTCGCGTTGCGTGGCATCGAGAGGATGTCGCCGCGCGGGGTGAACAGATAGACCTCGTCGGGGAACAGGTCGATCTTGACGTTCTCGATGAACTCGCTCGACGAGGCCGTGTTGGCCTGGCTGTCGGCCAGTGAGGACAACCACTCGCGTGCCCGCGCCTGCGCACTGTTGGCGGGGCCCGAGTCGGTCTTGTAGGCCCAGTGCGCCGCCACGCCGCGCTCGGCGACGGAGTCCATCTCGGCGGTGCGGATCTGCACCTCGATGGGCGCGCCGAACGGCCCCAGCAGCACGGTATGCAGCGACTGGTAGCCGTTGGCCTTGGGAATGGCGATGAAATCCTTGAAGCGGCGATCGACCGGCTTGTACAGCGTATGCACCGCGCCGAGTGCCATGTAGCAGTGCATTGCGCTGTCCACCACCACCCGGAACCCGTACACGTCCATCAGCTGGGCGAAGGTCTTGTGGTCACCGAGCATCTTCGAGTAGATGCTCCACGGCGACTTGATCCTTCCCACCACGCGCGCTTCGATGTGGTCGGCGGCCAGCCGCTGCGACAGCGCGGTCTCGATCTTGCCCATCGCCTCGCGCCGGTTGCCCAGCGCGGCGCGGATGCGCTCGCTGATGACCCGGTAGCGATCGGGATAGAGGCCGCGAAAGCCCAGATCCTGCAGCTCGGCCTTGAACTTGTTCATGCCCAGGCGCTGCGCGATCGGGGCGTAGATCTCCAGCGTCTCGCGCGAGATCCGGCGACGCGAGGGCGCGTCTTTTGCCCCCAGCGTGCGCATGTTGTGCAGGCGATCGGCCAGCTTAATCAGGATCACGCGGATGTCGCGCGCCATCGCCAGCAGCATCTTGCGGAAGCTTTCCGCATCCGCCTCCTGGCGGTTGCTGAATCGCATCTTGTCCAGCTTGGTGACTCCATCCACCAGCTCGGCCACCGTATCGCCGAACTCCGCCGCCAGCTCCACCCGGCTGAGCTGGGTGTCTTCGAGCGTGTCGTGGAGGATCGCCGCAATGATGGTCTCGGCGTCCAGGCCCAGTTCGGCAAGGATGCCGGCCACGGCGATGGGGTGGGTGATGTATGGCTCGCCACTCTTGCGGGCCTGGCCTGCGTGGGCAAGCGCGCCGACCCGGAAAGCGCGGATCACGCGTTCGATCTGCTCGTCGGCAAGGTAGGCGAGGCAGCCCTTCAGGGCCAGCACATAATCAGGCAGCGCCGCGGCGTCCGTGGGATCGGCCGGAGCGATGGGCGCGGGAATGCGCTGCCCGCTCAGACAGGCGCTCCGCGCGTGCAGGTGACGCAGACGGCGGCAGGCGCAACCATCGGGCGGCGGGCGCTGATCGCCGTGCCGCCCGTGACGGACCGGATGCCCGCCCCGATCATGCTCAGTCGTCCCCGCCCTTGGAGAGATCGTCGTCGACCTCGGCCGCGGCCCATTCCAGCGCTTCGCGCTCGGCCCGCTCGCGCTCGGCCTTGTCGATCTCGTCGATGGTGGCCTGGTCGATGCGGCGATCGGCGATCTCCCGCAACGCCAGCACGGTCGGCTTGTCGTGATCGGGGTTGACCGCCGGATCGGCGCCCTTGGCCAGCTGGCGCGCGCGCTTGGTCGCCATCAGCACCAGTTCGAAACGGTTGTCGACCACCTCAAGGCAGTCTTCCACGGTAATGCGTGCCATGCGAAATCCTCAGGCGGTAAAGCAACTTGGAAAGGTCGATCAGTGTAGCCAGCGGCCGCTTTGCTGGCAATCCGCCAGCGCGTATCATGCCCGGTTGGTTTGGTGGCGGGACGGAAGGTCCGCGAAACCCGTGCATAATATAAAACCAGACAGTACACTTTCCTGCCCCTCCCCTGCCGGCTCTGCAACGGACTCGAGACCGATGTTCCACCCACGAACGAAATACTGGATGCGCCTGGCGGTGATGGCCGGTGCACTGGCCGTACTGGCGGGCTGCGCCGTGGCCAAGCCGCGCAACGACGATCCGCTGGAGAAGTACAACCGCAAGGTCTACGCCTTCAACGACGCGCTCGACAAGGCGGTGATCCGCCCGGTCGCGGTGGGCTATCGCAAGGTGACCAACCCCCCCGTGCGGCGCTCGGTCGGCGACTTCTTCACCAACCTGCGGATGCCCGTGACGGTGGCGAACGACCTGCTCCAGGCGCGGCCGAAGCAGGCGTTGCAGAGCACGGGGCGATTCCTGGTCAATCTCACCCTCGGCATCGGCGGCATCTTCGATCCCGCCAGCTCGCTCGGCTTGCCGCTGGAGAGCAACGATTTCGGCGTCACGCTGGCGCGCTGGGGCGTGCCGGAGGGCGACTACCTGATGCTGCCGTTCCTCGGCCCCAGCACCACCCGCGATGTGTGGCAGGTGCCAGTGGACGGCTATTTCTTCGACCCGCTGTCGATCTATATCCGCAAGCACGGCTACCACTACGGGCAGCAGTACCTGCCCCAGCTGATCTACCTGGTGAACCTGCGCTCGCGCGCGTTCGATGCGGAGGGTTTCCTGCAGTCGGCATACGATCCCTATGTATTCGTGCGCGATGCCTACCGCCAGCGCCGGATCTACAAGATCTACGACGGCAATCCGCCGGCAAGCCTGATCGAGCAGATGCAGGGACTGGACCAGGACAACTTCGATCCCGACCAGTTGCTCGACGAGCAGCACCAGTGGGAAACCAAGCATCCGGAGCAGAGCAACCAGCCTTCGTCGGGCAAGCCGTGATCGTCACCGACGTGGCGCTGTCGGCCGCCCCTTCGCGTTAGGCGCGTCGCAGCAATGGAAAAGGCCCCTTGCGGGGCCTTTTTTTTGCTTCCGTTGTCGCGGTTCCCGCTAGCCAGCGGTCAGCAGCGACTCCACTTCGCAAACCCGCGCGAGCGCCTGCATGCCGGCGGGCATGTGGCGCACGCGCAGTGGGCGCCCCTGCAATCGCGAGTCCGCGAGCACCGCGAGCACGCAGGACAAACCCGCACTGTCGCTGCGCTCGACGCCGCCCAGATCCAGCTCGCTTACCGGCGCACCACGCAGTCGTTCGCGCAACGCGAGCAGTGCGGCATGGGCGTTGTCGAAGGTGAGCTTGCCGCGCACGGCGAGCGCACCGGCGCCGTCGGGTTCGAGCTGGAAGTCGACGTCGCTCACGGCGCCTTGCCGTCCTTCTCCATCGTCTTCAGCGCGTCTTCGCCGCGCGTTTCCAGGTTGGTGATCAGCTGCGCGATGCCGACCTTGCGGATCTCCGCGTCGACCTGGTTGCGGTAGTTGGTGACGTAAGAAATGCCCTCGATGATCACGTCGTATGCCTTCCAGTCACCGTCGCGGCTGCGGCGGAACGCGTAGTCCACCGATACCTTCTTGCCGTCCTCGAGCACCACCTGGGTGCGCACCACGGTGCGCTTGTCGTTGAGGTCGCCGTTGAACGGCAGTACCACCACCGCGCCCTTGGTGTAATTGAGCAGCCCTTCGGCATAGCGATTGGTGATGGAGTTGTAGAACGCCTTGGCGAAGCGCTCGCGCTGTTCCGGCGAGGCTTCCCTCGCATGCTGGCCGAGCACCAGGATCGAGGCGTAATCGATATCGAAATGCGGCAGGAAGACGTCATCGATCGTCGCGATGAGCTTTTCCTTGTTGGTCTTCAGCTCGTCGCGATGGCCGGCGATGGTGGTGTCGAGGTCGTGCGCGATGGTCTTCACCACCTGTTCCGGCGTCTGCTGCGCGGACGATGCCGCAGCGGCATCCTGAGCGAAGGCCGGCGAAGCCAGAGCGGCACCGAAAGTCAGGGCGAGGGCAAGAGCCAGGGGACGCAGCATGGGGAACTCCTTGAAAAGGGGTAACAGGTCGCGGGACTACTTGGCGCCGTCAGCCGGTTTGCTGCCGGCCTTGTCGCCGGGCGAACCGTTGACCAGGAACTTGCCGATCAGGTCCTCCAGCTGCATCGCGGACTGGGTGAGGATCATCTCGTCACCGTCCTTGAGCATGTCGGGGGAACCGCCGGGTTGCACTGCAACATACTGGCTGCCGATCAAACCGCTGGTGAATACCGCGGCGGCGGAGTCGTCCGGGATCTGGTCGTACTTCTTGTCGATCGCCAGAGTCACCAGCGCGTCCAGCTTGATCGGATCGGCCTGCACCGACTGCACGCTGCCGATCGCCACGCCCGCCATTTTCACGGGAGCGCCGGGCGACAGCGCACCGACGTTGCTGAAGCGGGCCTTCACCGAGTAGGTGCCGCCGAGGTTGTCGGCGGAGGCGCCGGCACCGAAGAACTTGCCCAGCATCGCCTCCAGCGGCTCGGTCGACTTGCTCAACGCCAGCGTGCCGCCGTCGCCCACGAACGTCTTCGCGCTGCCGAACTGCAGGCCGACGTACTGATCGCCGAGCAGGCCACTGGTGAACACGGTCGCCACCGAGTCCAGCGGGATGCGGTCGTACTTCCTGTCGATGGAGAGAGTGACATCGGCCACCTCCCGGCCCGGCTCCAGTGCGATCGCCTCGACCTGACCCACACGCACGCCGGCGATCTTCACCGGCGCGCGCTCCTTGAGCTGGCCGACGTTGGCAAACTGCGTCTTCACCGTGTAGCTGGCGCCCTGGTGCACATTGGCAACCGAGGTGGTCTGGGTAGCCAGGTAGGCCAGCGCGGCGAAGCCGAGCACGATGAACAGGCCGGTGCCGACGGCATAGGATTTTCGCTGGGTCACGGCACGATCCTCGAATGGAAAAAAGCGGAAAGAGTCACGAAGGAAGTCACATCAGGAACGCGGTCAACACGAAGTCCAGCGCCAGGATGGCGATGGACGAGGCCACCACCGTGCGGGTGGTGGCATAAGCCACGCCTTCGCTGGTCGGCGCCGTGGTGTAGCCCTGGTAGACGGCGATCAGCGAGACCACCGCGCCGAACACCAGGCTCTTGTAGATCACGCCGTTGACCACGTCCTTCCAGACGTCGACGGTGGATGTCATGTTCGACCAGAACGTGCCGTTGTCGATGCCCAGCCAGGTCACCCCGACCAGGTGCCCGCCAAACACGCCCAGCGCGCAGAACACGCAGCACAGCAGCGGCATCGCGATCACTCCCGCAATGAAACGCGGGGCGGCGACGTAGGCGATCGGGTCCACCGCCATCATCTCCATCGCGGCGATCTGGTCGGTCGCGCGCATCAGGCCGATCTCGGCCGTGATCGAGGTGCCGGCGCGGCCGGCGAACAGCAGCGCGGTGACCACCGGCCCCAGCTCGCGATAAATCGCGATCGCCACCACCGTGCCGCTGGCCGCGGTGCCGCCGAAGATCGACAGCACGTAATAGAGCTGCAGGCCCAGCACCATGCCCACGAACAGGCCGCAGGTCATGATGATGGTGAGGCTCATCGCGCCGGTGAACCACAGCTGGCGCACCGTCTCGCGACCGTGGCGGAAGCTGCGCGGCACCGCCGCGAGGATGGTCAGCAGGAACAGGCCGCAGGCACCGATCTGCGCCAGCGCCTCGGTTACCGCGTTGCGTTGGGGTTGCGCGCTCATGCCTGGCTCCGCGGGAAACCCAGCGACTGGGCATAGTCTCCGGCCGGATACTGGAACGGCACCGGTCCGTCCGCCTCACCACCGAAGAACTGCCGCGTCCAGGGCGAACCGTCTTCGGCGATCGTTTTCGGATCACCCTGCGCCACCACATTGCCGTTGGCGATCAGATAGATGCGGTCGGCCACCTGCTTGATCGCCTCCAGCTCGTGGGCCACCAGCACGCTGGTGATGCCGAGCGTCTCATTGAGCGTGCGGATCAGCTTGAGCACCTGGTTCAGTGCGATCGGGTCCAGGCCCACGAAGGGTTCGTCGTAGAGAATCAGCATCGGGTCGAACACGATCGCGCGCGCCAGCGCCACGCGCCTCGCCATGCCGCCGGACAGCTCGCTGGGCATCAGCGCCGCGGCCCCGCGCAGACCCACCGACTGCAGCTTGAGCAGCACCAGATTGCGGATCAGCTCTTCCGGCAGGTCGGTGTGCTGGCGCAGCGGAAACGCCACGTTTTCGAATACGTCGAAGTCGGTCAGCAGCGCAGAGTTCTGGAACAGGTAGCCGATCTGCTCGCGCAGCTTGAACAGCTTTTCGCGCGAAAGCGCGGCAACATTCTGGCCGTCCACCCAGACCTCGCCGGCGTCGCCGTGCATCTGGCCTGTGATGTGCTTGAGCAGGGTAGTCTTGCCGGTGCCGCTGGGGCCCATGATGGCGGTGATCTTGCCGCGCGGGATGTCCATGTCCAGCGCGTCGAAGATGGTCTTGCCGTTGAGCACCGTGGTCAGGCCACGGACGCGCACCATCGGTTCGTCATCGGGCGGCGTGCGGGCGGGTTCGGTCATGGGGGCGGGGTCGAGCCAAAGAGTCACAAGGTAGCCGAACGCCGCAAGCGGCGCCATGGCGTGACAGGCTGTCGCAGACGCCTCGCAGCAGCGTCCCGGCGGCCCCGGTCAGGGGGCGAGCAGGTCCGCGATCAGCGTTTCGTGGCGCGCCCACTGCAGCGCGCTGCGCAGGCGCACCGCGCGCACGATCGCGCGCAGGTCCGCCAGCGCGTCCTCGAACCGGTCGTTGACCACGATGTAGTCGAACTCGTGCGCGTGGGCGATTTCCTCGCGCGAGTTGAGCAGGCGGCGCTCGATCACTTCCGGCGCGTCCGAACCGCGCCCGCGCAGGCGCCGCTCCAGCTCCGGCCGCGACGGCGGCAGGATGAACACGCTGACGCAGTCGGGCTTGCTCGCGCGGATCTGCCGTGCGCCCTGCCAGTCGATCTCCAGCAGCACGTCGCGCGACTGGGCCAGCAGGCCGTCGACGGTGGTGCGCGAGGTGCCATAGAGATTGCCGTGCACTTCGGCGTGCTCGAGGAAGATGCCCTCGGCGACCTCCCGCTCGAACGCCGCACGCTCCACGAAGTAGTAGTGCCGGCCGTACTGCTCGCCCACCCGCGGCGGCCGCGTGGTGTGCGACACCGACAGCGAGATCGACGGCTCGACCTCCAGCAACGCGTTGACCAGCGTGGACTTGCCCGCACCGGACGGCGCCGCCACCACGAACAGGGTACCTGCAGCTCGCGCGGTCATTGGATGTTGCACCTAAGCACGCACGTGCGGCTCGCCAGCCGCACCCGATAAGGGTTTGTACACTTTGCACCTCGTCAAACGTCCCGCCTCGGATACAACAAATCGGCGCATGGCCCTGGCCTCGAGGAACGACTCACAAGTATAGGTCACGAAGCCGCTCGACCGGATGGGAAGGCTGGCGGCTGGTTACGCTGTCGCTTTGGCCGGTGGCGACATCCGCCACCGGGCCTGCACACGACAGCGCGGGTAGCTTCGCATGGGCTACCGCACCAGTGGCCCGGCCGTCCAAAAATGCCGCCATGTCCGATCGAGACTGGCGCTGGCCCCGGTAGGCCTTGATCGCGCTCGCGCAGCTCGCCCCGATCCGCCTGCTCGCGGCACCGGTCTCCACACGTCCCACCGCGCATGCGCCAACCGGACCCGCAGGCGGCCAGCCGTTTCTTCTAGATCTGGCGACGCCGTTGCGTCATGGGTTGCGTCCATGCCTCCACCGAAGCCCACGAAGTCGTTCGAAAGATCCCGTGAGAGCTGGCAGCCATGGCGGGAGGACATCCGCCCGAGCGTGCGAATGCCTGCGCGCGCGCGCGGCGTCTCGCGGATCCTGCTGTCGGCCCTTTCCATGTCTGCCGCGATGGGCCACGCGACCGCAGCAACCTACAGCGACACGGATCCGACGGTCGTCCATCTCGTCGTCGAGGAAGGCACGGACATTCGATTCAGACACGTCGGCTCAGGGCAGGGGCTGCCATCGACTCGCGCGTCCGTGATCGTGCAGGACGCAAAGCGCTATATCTGGCTCAGCACGCAGTACGGAGTGGCCCGTTACGACGGCTACCGGTTCGAGCAGTTCCGGCATTCGGAGAACGCGGCCGGCAGCCTCAGCTGCACTTTTACCTACGCCCTGTTTGTCGATCGAGCCGGACACGTGTGGGTCGGCTGCCATCAGTCGGTGGATCGGTTCGACGCGGCGACGGAGACGTTTCGAAGCTACCCGCTGAGCACCGGAGGACATGGTCAGCCCGCAACGGCGAAGCACATCAGCGAAGATCGGACAGGCGCCCTGTGGATCTCGAGCGGCCTCGGACTGTTCAGGCTTGACCCGGCCACGGGCGCACTGGGTCGCTTCCGTCACAACGATCGCTTGCCCCACAGCTTGAGTAGCGACGACGTCAGATCGAGTTTCCAGACACGCGATGGCCGTCTTTGGGTAGCGACAGCGGCTGGACTGGACGAGCTGGATCAGGACACCGGCACGGTCCTGTTGCACATCCCGATGCATGAGCAGCGCACAGTGTCCTTCTTCGAGGATCACGAAGGGAGCCTGTGGGTACTGCAGGCGTCAGGCAACGGCCTCTCGCGCGTCGACCGAAAAGCAGCAAGGCTTGTTCGCTATCGCTTTGCTCCCGAGCAGTCCGACGATACCGCGTTGACCGGAGTCAGCTCGATGCTGGAGGACGCAGCGGGTAATCTGTGGGTCGGCACCCAGTCCCACGGCCTGTTGAAGGTCGACCGGTCACGCACACATGCCACACGTTACCGCCACCAACCACTGGACCGGGACAGTCTGGCCGAGAATCGCACGACCAGTCTGCTGCAGGATCGCGAGGGAAACATCTGGGTCGGACTCGGAGCGACTGCACCGGATGTCTTCAGCCCCATACCCCCAAGCTTCCAGGCGCTGCCGTTCGACGCGGGCAACCCGGATAATCTCGGCGAGCGCCTGGTCAATGTCGTTTACCAGGATCGCGCAGGTTTCCTGTGGGTTGGCACGACGGGTGCGCTGACCCGCTACGGCCCCGGATTCCGGACACGCATGAGATTGCAGCTACCCGGAAACGGCGTCGCCAGCGATGTGCTCTCGGTGGCGGAGGACGTCGACGGCCGGATCTGGGCTGGCACATCGGGCCAGGGGCTGGTCAAGCTGGACCCGGCGACAGGCAGGATCGAGAAGCACTATCGCCATGTGCCTGGCGAGCCGGGCTCGCCCAGCAACGACAGTGTCATCGCGCTGCTGAGGGATCGGACGGGCGAACTGTGGGCAGCGACCCTGAATGGCCTGAATCGCTACGACAGGCTCAGCGATAGCTTTCAGTCCTTCGTGACCCCGACCATCTGGGGCTCCTCGCCATTCGTAAGCATGGATGAAGCCCCCGACGGAACCTTCTGGCTGAGCGGACTGGCGCTCACGCATTTCGACCCGCGCAGGGGCAGGTTCCTTCCTTTCCCGCAGGGCTTCTCCGTGCGCGGCTATGCCGTCCGGGTCGGCTCTGACGGCACAGTGTGGGCGGGCACCTTGAACGGCTTGATCGGCTTCAACCCGCACACCGGATCCAGCACCCGATACACCACCCGGGACGGATTGGCGAGCGATTCGATTGCATGCATCCGCCAAGACAAGCGGGGCGACCTGTGGATGAGCACCACCCAGGGGCTGGCGAAACTTGAGCCAAGCACTGGAAAGATCCGCAACTACGGGATCACTGACGGACTTCCCGGCACGGATCTCACCGGCTGGTCCGCCTGCACCGAAGGCCAGGACGGCAAGCTGTATTTTGGTGGTTACGCAGGCGGTGTCGTGTTCGACCCGCTGCATCTCAGCGACACCCGCTACACGCCCCCGGTTGTCCTGACCGGACTGGAGCTCGCGGGTGTGCCTGTGCAGCGTGGTCCTGGCGGAGTGCTGCGTCGCGCCGTCGACTACTCGAACGCGATCACCCTGTCATACGACCAGCGTAACGTCGCCATCAAGTTTGCCGCCCTGAGCTTTGCGAGTCCGGACACCAATCGCTACCGGTACCGACTGGAAAACATCGATGCTCACTGGCAGGAGGTCCGTGCAGATCGGCGCATTGCCAACTACACCACGCTACCCCCTGGTCGATACCTGTTCCGGGTGCAGGGGGCGACAAACGGCGGACCTTGGGGCGAGCCTGGAGCGAGCCTTCTGGTTACGGTGCAGGCGCCATGGTGGGCTTCATGGCCGTTCCGAATGGCCTTGATCTTCGCCCTTTGCGGCGTCGGCTACGGGCTGTATCGCCATCGCGTGCGTGAAGTCGGTCGTCGGTTGGAAATCCGGTTTGAAGAACGCGTCAGGGAACGCACCCGCATTGCCAGGGACCTTCATGACTCGCTGCTCCAGGGGTTTCAGGGACTCATCCTGCGACTGCATTCGATTCTCGAGATCCTGCCGGAACATCCGCAAGAAGCATCGCAGGCGCTCGACCTCGCATTGGATCGTGCAGACGATGCGGTGCGTGAGGGCCGGATGGCCATTCAGCACCTGCGCGCATGCGACGTCGACTCGGTGGATCTCATTGCTGCCATCCACGCCTTTCCCGAGACGGAGCACACCAACCGCGACGGCGCGATGCCGAACTTCAAGATGCTGGTTCATGGACGCCCCACTACCCTGGTCCCGCTGGTGCGGGACGAGGTGCAAAAAATCGCCCTGGAGGCTTACCGAAACACGCTTCGCCACGCGCGGGCTGCATTGGTAAAAGTGGAGCTTCGGTATGAGATGGGCTGGTTCATCTTGAAGTTGTGCGACGACGGGGTCGGCTTCGAGCAGACAGAGCACGCCGTTTCACGGCAAGACGGGCACTTCGGCCTCACCGGCATGCATGAGCGTGCAAGCGCCATTTCTGCGCGACTTGCTATCCACAGCGCTCCGGGCGCGGGCACGGAAGTCGAACTGGTGGTTCCGGCGAGTGTGGCCTACCCGAGGTACTTGCCCTGAAAGTGCGCGGGCTCAGATCCGCAACGGTTGGCGTCTCCCCTGACGTCTCCCGTCTTCGCCCGCGTACCCGCACCCGGGAGCGCCGCCACAGGCGTCTCATGATCACCACCATCGGAACCTGCCCGAGCCCCTGCGGCCACCCGGCACCACCCCAGCGGCTGCGCGGCAGGCCGGGCGGGCGACTTGCTGCGAGATGACCTGCAGGTGGCCGAGGCAGCGCGGTGCGCGACTCCTCGCGCCTCGACCACCGCGGCCATGGAGCAGCCGAAGGACAGCCGACGCCAGTCGTGCCGCACACGCGCGGAGATCGCCGCAGGAAAGGCCGCGTGGGTGTCGATGCAACATTTTGCACCTGGCAGGCCCGGCACCGGTTGATCCGGGAGCGAAAAGGACGACCGGGCGCGAAGCTACTCCGACGTTGCCGACGTCTGCCCCGGCATTACTCGATGTTCTGCACCTGTTCGCGCATCTGCTCGATCAGCACCTTCAGCTCCACCGCCGCGTTGGTGCTGCGCGCGTCCACCGACTTCGAACCCAGCGTGTTCGCCTCGCGGTTGAACTCCTGCATCAGGAAGTCCAGCCGCCGGCCCACCGGCTCGGCCAGGCCGAGCACGCGGCGCGCCTCGGCGACATGGGTGGTGAGGCGATCGAGTTCCTCGTCGACGTCGGTGCGGGTGATCTGAAGTACCAGCTCCTGCTCCAGCCGACCCGGGTCGGCCGGCTGCTTGATGTCGGCCAGCCGGGTTTCCAGGCGCGTACGCAGGGCCGCGCGGATCTGCGGCATCCAGCCACGCACGTCGGCCACCACCCGCTCGATCGCGTCGAGTCGCTCACGCAGCATCTGCGCGGTCTTCTCACCCTCGCGCTCGCGCGTGGCGGTAAGCGCGTCGAGCGCCCGGTCGAGCACATCGAACAGCGCCGCCTGCTGGGCGTCGTTGTCGATCTCGGCGCGGTCGAGCACGCCGGGGAAGCGCAGCAATTCGGTGAACTCCACCTGCATGGTCGGGAAGCGCGGCTGCAGCTCCCGCGCCAGCTCGCTCAGCCGTGCCAGCGTGGCCGTGTTCACCTGCAACGACTCGCCCCGATCCTCGCCGCGCAGGCGCACGGTGAGATCGAGCTTGCCGCGCGACAGGCGTGTCGCCACGCGCTCGCGCAGCAGCGACTCGAAGCCGCGCAGCTCGTCCGGCAGCCGCGGGCTGATCTCCAGATAGCGGTGGTTGACCGTGCGCAGCTCGCAGCTGAGCGTGCCGGTGGGGCCGGCCAGTTCGGCCGAGGCGTAGGCGGTCATGCTGCGAATCATGGAAGCCCTGGCGGACGTGCGGAAAAGAGCGCAATGGTAAACTTTCCCGCCCTGCCCTGCCCAACCAGGCTCCCCGACCCATGCAAAACGTCAGCCGCCCGAGCGGCCGCGCCAGCGACCAGCTGCGCCCGATCTCCATCGAACGCCACTTCACCCGCCATGCCGAAGGTTCGGTGCTGGTGAGTTTCGGCGACACCCGCGTGCTGTGCACCGCCAGCGTCGAGGATCGCGTGCCGCCGTGGCTGCGCGGCAAGGGCGAGGGCTGGGTCACCGCCGAATACGGCATGCTGCCGCGCGCCACCCACACGCGCATGCAGCGCGAGGCGGCCAAGGGCGGCCAAGGCGGGCGCACGATGGAGATCCAGCGGTTGATCGGCCGCAGCCTGCGCGCCTGCGTCAACCGCCAGGCGCTGGGCGAGCGGGTGGTCACGCTGGACTGCGACGTAATCCAGGCCGACGGGGGCACCCGCACCGCGGCGATCACCGGCGCGTATGTCGCACTGGTCGATGCGGTCACCCGGCTGATGGCACGAGAGAACCTCAAGCGCAATCCGATCATCGGCGCCATCGCCGCGGTCTCGGTGGGCATCTACCAAGGCATGCCGGTGCTCGACCTGGACTACGCCGAGGATTCCAGCTGCGACACCGACATGAACGTCGTGATGAACGACGGCGGCGGCATGATCGAGGTGCAAGGCACGGCCGAGGGCCACGCCTTCCGCCGCGACGAGATGGACGCGATGCTGGCGCTGGCCGAGAAGGGGGTGACCGAACTGGTTGCCGCCCAGCGCGCCGCCCTGGCCGCGGGCTGAGCCGATGGCCCGCATCGTTCTGGCCAGTGGCAATCGCGGCAAGCTGGCCGAGTTCAACCACCTGCTCGCCGACAGCGGGCTGGACGTGGTGGCCCAGGGCGAGCTCGGAGTGGAGGATGTCGAGGAAACCGGCCTGACCTTCGTCGAGAACGCCCTGCTCAAGGCGCGCCACGCCGCTCGGGTCACCGGACTGGCCGCGCTGGCGGATGATTCGGGCCTGTGCGTGGATGCGCTGGGCGGCGCGCCGGGCCTGTACTCGGCGCGCTACGCGGGCACCCACGGCGACAACGCGGCGAACAACGCCAAGCTGCTGCGCGAGCTGGACGGCCGCCCCGACGCCGAACGCCGCGCCTTCTTCATCTGCGTGCTGGTGCTGCTGCGCCACGCCGACGACCCCGCGCCGCTGATCGCCGAGGGCCGCTGGCACGGGCGCGTGCTGGATGCTCCGCGCGGCGACGGCGGCTTCGGCTACGACCCGCTGTTCCTGCCCGACGGCCACACGCTCGGCGCCGCCGAGCTGGACAAGGCGTTGAAGAACCGCATCAGCCACCGCGGCCAGGCGCTGGCACAGCTGCATGCGCGCCTGATCGACCTGAAAGCCTGAGATGGCGCTGCTCGCGCCGCCGCTGTCGCTCTACGTGCACATGCCGTGGTGCGTGAAGAAGTGCCCGTACTGCGACTTCAACTCGCACGGCCTGCGCGATGCGCCACCGCCGTATGCCGATTACGTCGACGCCCTGCTGGCCGACCTCGACGCCGATTGCGCCGACTTCGGCGCAGCACTGGCCGGCCGGCCGATCGTCAGCGTGTTCTTCGGCGGGGGCACGCCCAGCCTGTTCGCGCCGGAGCTGGTCGAGCGCTTCCTCGACGGCGCCCGCGCGCGGCTGCCGTTCGCCGACGGCGCCGAGATCACGCTGGAGACCAACCCCGGCACCGTCGAACACGGTCGCTTCGACGGCTATCTGGCCGCAGGGGTGAACCGCCTGTCGTTTGGCATCCAGAGCTTCGACGACGACAAGCTGCGCCGGCTCGGGCGCATCCACTCGGCCGCGGAGGCCGAGGCGGCGGTCAAATCGGCGCAGGATGCCGGCTACGCCAACATCAATCTCGACCTGATGTACGCCCTGCCGCAGCAGACGCTCGACGGCGCCCTGGCCGACGTGGCGCGGGCGCTGGCACTGGCGCCGGCGCACATCTCCCACTACCAACTCACGCTGGAACCGAACACCGCGTTCGCCGCCAATCCGCCGCCGCTGCCGGACGACGACCACGCCTGGGCGATGCAGGAGGCATGCGAATCGGCGCTTGCCGCCGCCGGTTACGGGCAATACGAGATTTCCGCCTACGCGCGGCCCGGCCGTCGCTGCGCCCACAACCTCAACTACTGGCAGTTCGGCGACTACCTGGGCATCGGTGCGGGAGCCCACGGCAAGCTCAGCGACAGCGCCACCGGGATCGTGCACCGGCGTTGGAAAACGCGCCTGCCGCAGGCGTTCCTGACCGCCGGCAGCGGCACCGCGCGCTTGGGGGGAAGCGGCCCGGTGCCCGCCGCGGAGCTGCCGTTCGAGTACATGCTCAACGCACTGCGCCTGATCGACGGCGTACCGGCCGGTGCGTTCGCCGAGCGTACCGGCGCTCCGCCGGAGCAAATCGCGACGCCGCTCGCCGAGGCCCGCCGGCGCGGCTGGCTGGTGGATGATCCTGACCGACTCCAGACCACGGCGCTGGGCCAGCGCTTCCTCAACGACGTGATCGCCGCGTTCCTCGACTGACCGGCTACGTGCGGCTGGCGGGACATCCGCACTGTGCGCGCCATCACGTCCGCACCACGCAAAGCTTGTTCAAGTTTCAGGCGTTGCGACCGTTACAGACGGCGGGGTGCTCTGCCTGAGCCACTGTCGTGCCGACGGCACGGTCGAACACCCCGTTTACTGCCTGGCGCGCGTCATGTCCGCATTCACCGCATCACCCCGGATCACTCCATCGATGAACGGCCCCGTCCCCGTCCCGCGTCGCCGCAACGATCCGCGCACCGCAGGCCCCCAGGGCACGCGGCTGTTCACCGCCGAGGAGCTGGCGCAGTACGCCGACGCCGTGGCACCCGCGCCGCCGGGCCCGGCCAGCACGGCCCAGCCGGTGTTGCTCGGCCGCAGCGAGGGCCTGGGGACGGTGCGCTTCGCGCTTCGCTCGGGACGGCAGACGCTGGGCCGGCGCAGCGACAACGACATCGTGGTGAACGAGCCGAGCGTGTCGGCGTCGCATGCCTGGGTGATCAACCAGCAGGGTCACTACGTGATCATGAATACGCTGTCGACCAACGGCACGTTCGTCAACGGAAAACGCGTGCACGAGGCGGTGCTCAAGCACGGCGATTGCGTGCGGCTCGGTCAGGCCGAGTTCGTCTTTCTCACCCGCGAACGCGGCGAGCGTCGCCGGCGCTCGGCGGGCTGGATCACGGCCGCCGCCGCATTCGCGCTTGGCGCACTCGCCGTGCTGGCGTGGTGGCTGCGCTGAGCGATCGCCCGTGCGCGATCCCGACCTTCCCCGCACGCTGGGCCGATACCGCATCGAAGGCGTGCTCGGTGCCGGCGCCATGGCCGTGGTGTATGCCGGCTACGACCCGCAGATCCAGCGCGAGGTGGCAATCAAGTGCCTGCACGCGCACGTCGCCGCCGACCCGGCGTACCGCCGACGCTTCCAGGTGGAGGCACGCGCTGCCGGGCATCTGAGTCACCCCAATATCGTCACCGTGTTCGACGTGGGCGAAACCGACGACGGCCGCTCCTACCTCGCCATGGAGCGGCTGCCCGGCGACACCCTCGCCAGCCGCGCCGCTCGCGACGGGCTGCCGCCCCTGAGCGCAGTGATCGAGCTGGCCTCGCAGATGGCCGCCGCGCTCGATTACGCCCACGCCAACGGGGTAGTGCATCACGACATCAAGCCCGAAAACATCATGCTGGCCGACGGCTGGCGGCACGCCAAGATCGCCGACTTCGGCATCGCCGAACGCCGCGGCGTGCCGCGCCAGGCCGGCGCCGGCGAGATCGGCGGCACGCCCGCGTACATGGCGCCCGAGCAGCTGCGCGGCGACGAGACTGATGCACGCAGCGACCTGTTCTCGCTGGGCGTGGTGTTGTACTGGCTGCTGTCGGGCAAGCTGCCCTGGAGCGAAACGGTCGATGTTCCGCGGTTGCTCGACGAGCGCCAGCAGCTGCCGCTGCCGCCACTCGAGCCACTGGACGCGGCGGCGCCGTCGATCCTGGTCGATATCGTGCACACCCTGCTCTCGCCGCTCGCCCGCGACCGCTACCAGCGCGGCAGCGAGTTGGCGGACGATTTGGCCGTGGCGCGGCGGGAATACGAACGCCTGCACGAACAACCGCTGGCCAGCCGGATCGTGTCGCTGCGCCTGCGCTGGGCGGCCGTGCTGGCCGGCATGCTCAGCGTGATCCTGCTGCTGGGCATGATCGCGATCTACATCATGCAGGGGCGAGCGATCACCGGCCTGGCGCTGGATTTCGGCAGCTCGCTGGGCCACATGGTGGCCAGCGAATCGGCCGAGGACCTGCTGCTGGGCGATCGGGCCGCCACCCGCGCGCTGGTACAGGACATTGCCCGCAACCAGCAGATCCGTTACCTCGCCATCGCCGACCGCGACGGCCACATCGTCGCCAGCACGCGCCAGGCCGACATCGGCCAGGCGATGCCCGACATTGCACTGAGCGAACGACTGGGGCACAGCGGCGAGATCGACAGCTACCGCGGCCATCCGGACGCCGAAAACAGCGACGGGCTGCTGCTGTTCAACGCGCCTATCCACTACCAGACCGCCACCGTCGGCACGCTGCGACTGGGCATCAGCCAGGCGCCCCTGGGGGCGGCACAGAAGACCACGCTCGGAGTGATCGGGGCGGTACTGGTGGTGACGCTGCTGGCCGTGATCGGCGCGGCCTATGTGCTGTTCCGCCGGCTGCTCACGCCACTGGCGCTGGTCGGCGACGCCCTGCTGCGGGTGGCCCGCGGCGACCTGCGTTACCGCATCCGGCTGATGCGGCGCGACGAGTTCGGTCGCCTGTTCGCCGCTTTCAACCTGATGGCCGGGGCGCTGCAGTCGCGACAACGTCGGCCCGCGGCGCCCACGCGTCCGGTCCGCCCCGTCGACGCAACGTTGCCCACGCGCATCGTGGCCGCCGCGGAACGGCGCAAGGGCGACGCCGCACCGCCCGGCGGCTGACGCGACGCGCGGCCGCCGCATCGGCCGACAGATCACTCAATACTGTTTCAGGCGGCGCTTAAGTTCCTGCGCGCGGGCGCGATAGGCGAGCGCCGGTTCGTAGTCCGGCTGGATCGCCAGCACCCGGTCCCACAGCGCGATCGCCGGATCCAGCTGCTGGTCGCGATAAAGCACGATCGCCCGCTGGTGGCACGCGGCCACCAGTTGCTGGCGCAAGTCCGCCGACTGCGGCCCGTTGCCAGCCAGGCCCGGCTCCAGCGCCAGCGCCGCGTCGAGCCGGGCCAGCGCCTCGGCCTGTCGTCCCGCATCGAACAGCGAGAGGCTCTCGCGCTGCAGGCGCAGGGCGCGCTGCGCCCGCGACTCGGCCACCGGCCGTGTCGACGGCGGCGTGCGGTCGTCGGACGCAACCTCATCGGCGACGGGTGCCAGGGGTGGTGCGTCCTCCTTGGCCGCAGGCAGGCGCACCGTCTCGCCCACGCGCAGCAGCGACGGGTCCGCCGCGTCGTTGTAGCGGGCCAGCAGGACGAACAACCGCGCGTCGCCGAGATACTGCTGTGCCAGCGTGCTGTACGAATCGCCGGGCCGGGCCACCCGCTGCCGCGCGGGCGGCCCCAGCCAGGCGTCCGGCGGCCGCGTCAGCTGGCGCAGCATCAGCTGCGCAACGCTGTCGTCGGGATGCTGTACCAGGTAGGCACGCAGGTTGCGTTCCCCCTCGGCGTAGCGCCCGTGCTGCAACTGGCCGTTGATGATCTCCGACAGCGATGGTGCCCGCGCATCGGCTGCGGCCTGGGCGGACGGCTGCGCCGGCGTGACCACCACCTGCGTGTGG
Organism: Dyella sp.; assembly: GCF_035685805.1. Classification (GTDB taxonomy): domain Bacteria; phylum Pseudomonadota; class Gammaproteobacteria; order Xanthomonadales; family Rhodanobacteraceae; genus Dyella_A. The sequence goes on along the minus strand of NZ_DASSAB010000014.1, from coordinate 58,591 downwards.
CGCCCCCGACCGAGCGAGGCACAGCCACCGAGCACCAGCGCAGCGCAGGCCAGGGCCGTCAGGCAGAGAGGCCGCCGGGTGGATCGGAGGGAGCGCAAAAACAGGAAGGACATGGGACGGACTCGCGGTAGCTGCGCGGCTCAGGCCGGGGGAAGAGGTCGGGGCGCCGTGGCGCGGGTGCGCCACAGTCGTGAGAGGCGACCCAGCCAGCCGATCTGCAGGCGCGCCGGACGGACCAGGATCAGCGCCACATTATCGCCGTTCTCGCCGCCACGGTTGAGCGCCACGCTCAGCGCCTGCGTGGCGGCTTGCGCAAGATCCGGCTGCGCGGCGTACTGCGCCAGCTCGTGCTCGGACAACTGCTCCCACACGCCATCGCTGCACAGGGCGAAGCTCTGCCCCGCCCTTAGCGTGGCCCAGCCGTGGTCGACCTGCGGCTGCAGGTCACCGCCGAGGCCGCGCAGCAATTCGTGCTGGTCGGCCGCCCGTGCTGCGTCGCGGGCGCTCAGTTCGCCCCGCCGCACCCGCGCCTGGACCACGCTGTGGTCTTCGGTGCAGCCAAGCAGGCGGCCACGCTCGAACCGATACAGCCGGCTGTCGCCGACATGCGCCCAATAGGCGCTGGTGCCCTTGAGCAGCAGCGCCACCACGGTGGCGTGCGGGGCCGCATCGGTCATTCCCTGGCCGCAGCGGCGCAACGCCAGGTGAGCGTCCTGGCAAAGCTGCTCCAGGAACAGGGCGCCGGGCAGCACCTGCCAGCTGCCGCCCTGCCACAACGTACGGGCTACCGCGACCACGCCGGCGGACGCCAGCTCGCCCGCACCGTCGCCCCCCATGCCGTCGGCCAGCACCAGCAGCCGGGTATGCGAGGCGGGGTCGTGCAGGCAGACCAGGTCGTCCTGCTGACTGGGGCGCCCGCCACACGCCCGCCCTGCGCCGAGCCGGGTCGCATCGGCACCCTCGCACGCCGCGCTGTCGATCGTTCGATCCATGCCCACCGCACCTCCTGTCCCACCGCATCGTGCCGCCAGGGCTCCTGCCCCGCCGCAGTGTAACGGCTGTCTGCCAGGCCACCGGCCGCCGCCGAGGGCCACCACCGCAGCGACGCGACCAAGCGCCAATGGCGGGCCGCGCGCCATCCGGCATAGACTGCCGGTCCACGGGGGTTTCACCAGGGTCTGTCATGGATGTTGAGCCGCAAGGTCGGGGACGGTCGCCAGTGCCGCATGGCGCGGCCGCCCAGGCACAGGACGCATGGTCCGGGCGCGCGCGCCGGCTGATCGAGCGTTGCCGCACGCTGAGCGTGGACTGGCTGTCGCGACCGTTGCGCGTATGCCTGGATGATCTCGAGCGGCAGCTGTTCGTGCTGTCGGAGAATGCCCACGATCCATTCAACCAGCAGCGCCACTTCAACGTGCGCTTGCGGCTGTTGCGCGAGCGGCCGACGCTGGAAAAGCGGTTCATCGAGCAGGTCAGCAGCGCGTTCCAGTCGCTGGGCGCGCCGGCCCCGACGCCAGCGGACAACCCCGTCGGCCAGCCGCTGAGCCTGGTCGATCAGGCCGACCACGAAATGACCGTGGCACTGGACAAGCTGGCCTCGCGTGGCGAGGCCCGTGGCGGCGCGGCGATCTACGAACTCGGTTATCGCCTGGCGGTGCTGGTGGCCGCGCCGCCGCTTGAAGCGGGCGAGCTGCCGATGGGGCCGCTGACGCTGGCCAAGGCATTGCGCGAAGCGGTCAGCACGATGGAGCTGCCGGTCGAACACGACCTGTTGCTGCTCAAGTGCCTGGAGAACGCCTTGCTGCCGGAGCTGCCCCGGTTCTACGGCATGCTCAACGAGGTGCTGCAGAAAGAGGGCATCCTGCCGCAGCTGCGGCCCTATCCGCTGCTGCGTACGCCGGTGAAGCCGGCCCGTGCCGGCGGCAACGCCGAGCCGGCGCGGGCCGAAGCCGCCGCCACCCCGGCTGCGTCGGCCGCGGCGGCGGGTGCGCCGAATGAACCGATTGCGGTGCTCGACAGCCTGCGCGAGTTGCTGGCGCGCCGGCGCAGCGGCCAGACCACAGTGGGCGGCGAAGTCGCCGAGGTGGCCACCGCCGACGAACTGCAGACGGCGCTGTCGGCCCTGCAGCAACACCTGACCCAGGTGACCGACAAGGCCAGCCGCGAGTTGCGCAGCGCCCAGCTGCTGCGCGAGGAGTTGCTGACCCAGCTCAATGCGGGCAAGCCCCCCGGCGCCGCGCGTACCGGCCTCAGCGCCGAGCAGGGCGATACGGTGGAGCTGGTGGCGATGCTGTTCGAGCAGCTCTCGCGCCAGCTGCAGCAGGGCGAGGAAACCCATGCGCTGCTTGGCGGCCTGCAGCTGCCGGTGCTGCGCATGGCGGTGGGCGATCGCAATTTCTTCGAGCAGAAGGAGCACCCGGCGCGCCAGTTGCTGGGCACCGTCACCGAGGTGGCACACGAGTGGCTCGATGACTCCGGCAGCGAAGCGGACCGCAGCCTGCGCGCCAAGCTCGAGCAACTGGTCGAGCGGGCCAGCCGGGAACCGCCCAGCGCCGGCCTGTACACCACGTTGCTGGCGGACATCCAGCAGCATCTGGCGCTGCTTTCGCGCAAGGCGCAGACCGCCGAGCGACGACACGTCGAAGCCATGCAGGGCCGCGAGCGGCTCGACCAGGCGCGTCAGCGTGCCAGCGCGCTGATCGGCGAGCGCTTCGCCCAGGCACCGCCGCGCGGGCTGCTGCGCGCCCTGCTCGACCGCGCATGGTCCGACGTGCTGGCGTTGACAATCCTGCGCCACGGCGAAGACAGCGACGCCTTCGCCAGCCAGTTGCTGATCACCGACCAGCTGCTGGGGCGCAAGCCGGTCGACGATCGGGCACACCTGCAATCGGAGGTGGAAACCGGCCTGCAGCAGATCGGCATGCATCACGAGGAAGCCGCGCAGGTTGCCCAGCGCCTGGCCAATCCTGGCGAAGCCGCCATCCCCGCAGCCAGCGGCGAGACGCTGAGCACCACCGACCTGGCGATGCGGCTCAAGCAGCATCAGCGACTGGGCGAACAACATCCGCCCACGGCGGCCGTGCCAGCCGCTTCGGCCGAACCGGCGGAGCTGGCGGCCAACCCGGCCGAGCCGGCGCCGACTCCCGGTCGGCGTGCGCCTGCCGGCGTCACCGCGGCCAAGCGTCCGCAGCCGCGCAGCCAGCCGGTGCTGGACCCGCGCGAAGTGGAGCTGCAGGAGCGGCTGCGCCTGCTGCCGTTCGGGCGCTGGTTCGAATTTACCGACCCCAAGACCGGCAAGCTCTCCCAGCGCAAGCTCGCATGGTTCTCGCCCGTGTCCGGGCAGACCCTGTTCGTCAACCGTCGCGGCGTGCGTGCCGACGACATGACGTTGCCGCAGCTGGCCCACGAGATGGTCAAGGGCCGCGCGCGCGAGCTGACCGAGGTGAAGGAGTCGCTGCTGGACCGCGCCTGGCGCACCCTGACCGGCAGCCTGCTGCGCCCGCCCGGCGGCGGTCGCCCGTCCTCGAGCCGAGTCGGAGCCTGATCCCATGAACAGCCAGTCCGCCTCCAACGAGCAGCGACGCGCCCTGCGCAAGCGGGTCAATTTCACCGCTGCGGTCACCGACATGATCAGCGGCCAGCCGATGGGCTTCCTAGGCAATCTTTCCGCCGGCGGCATGCTCCTGATCTGCGCGCGCGCGCCGCGCCCCGACGCGATCTATCAGGTACAGCTGCCGCTGCACGGGCTGGAGGCACAGCCGCAGACGATCGAAGTGGGCGTGCAGGCGCAGTGGTACGACCCCGGCTCCGCGCCAGGCCAGATCTGGGCCGGGTTCCGCATCATCGCGGTGTCACCGAAGGATTCGGCAGTGATCGACCGCTGGATCGCGATGGCGCCGTAAGGCGTCCGCTTCACGCCTCGTCGGCGCGCACGCGCGGCGGGGAAATTTCTCGCTGCTACGGAGCCATGGCGCGTGCGCGGGTGGCGCGCGCGGGCGAGGGTTGCGATCATGGGCGGCGACCCGGCGCGCCGTTGTGCGCCTCGCCCCATCCGTCGGGCGCCCTGCCGGCACGCTTCCAGCTGCCGACGACCGATGCGCCCCCACCGGCCAAGGAATCCCATGACCGCTTCGCTCGCTCCGCTCTACGCCCAGCATCTGGCCACCCTCACCCGGCGCGCCGACGAGGCACTCGCCCGCGGCGGCTTCGATCACCTGCTGATCGCTGCCGGCATGCCGGGCGTGAAGTTTCTCGACGACAATCACTACCCGTACGCCGTGAACCCGCCGTTCAAGCACTGGCTGCCACTGACCCGCGTGCCGGGCAGCTGGATCGCCTACACGCCGGGGCAGCGACCGAAACTGGTGTTCCTGCAGCCGCGCGACTACTGGCACGTGGTACCCGAGGCGCCCAGCGGCTACTGGGTCGAGCACTTCGACATCGTCACCGTGCGCAGCGCGGAAGAGGCGATCGCCCAGCTGCCTCGGCAGAACGCCGCGGTGATCGCCGAAGCGTGCCCGCCCATGGACGGGTTACAGGCGAACAATCCTCAGCCCGTGCTCGACTACCTGCACTACTACCGCGCGTACAAGACGCCGTACGAACTGGCGCTGATGCGCGAGGCCAGCCGCATCGGTGCGCGCGCCCACCGGGCCGCCGAGCAGGCGTTCCGCGCCGGCGAGAGTGAGCTGGGCATCCACCAGGCGTATCTCGCCGCGGCCGGCCAGACCGACGCCGAGCTGCCCTACTCCAGCATCGTGGCGCTGAACGAGCACGGCGCGGTGCTGCACTACATGGACTTCACCCGCACGCCGCCCGAGGCGTCGCGATCACTACTGATCGATGCCGGCGCCAGCGCCAGCGGCTACGCCAGCGACATCACCCGCAGCCATGCCGCGCACGGTGCCGATGAGTTCCAGGCGTTGATCGATGCGATGGACGCCGTGCAGCAGCGCCAGGCGGCCAGCGTGCGCGCCGGCGTGGATTACGCCGCGCTGCACGTGGCTGCGCACCACCAGCTGGCCGAGGTGCTGCGCACGCACGGGTTGATCCGCATGAGTGCCGAGAGCGCGGTCGAGAGCGGCGTCACGCGGGCCTTCTTTCCGCACGGGCTGGGTCACTCGATCGGCCTGCAGGTCCACGACGTGGGCGGCTTCGCCAGGAACGACCGCGGCGAAACCGTGGCGCGACCGGACGGCCACCCGTTCCTGCGCATGACGCGCACATTGGAACCGGGCATGGTCGTGACCATCGAGCCGGGCCTGTACTTCATCGACATGCTGCTGGACGAAGTGCGCCAGACGCCGGCGTCCAGGGACATCGACTGGGACCGCGTGGAAGCGCTCAAGCCCTACGGCGGCATCCGCATCGAGGACGACGTGGCGTGCACCGAGGGCGACCCCGAAAACCTCACGCGTGACGCTTTCGCCCAGCTCGGCTGAAGACCCGCGACGGCGGTCGCGGCATGGCCGCGACCGTCGCCGTCAGGCGCCGACAAGCTCAGTGGTAGCCCGCATCATCGGCGACCTTGCCGCGGAACACGCGGTACGAGTACACCGTGTACGCCAGCACCGCGGGGATCAGGAACGCCGCACCGACCAGCACGAACCCCTGCGAACTCGGCGGTGACGCCGCTTCCCAGATGGTCAGGCCGGGCGGCACGATGTTCGGCCAGATTCCGACCACCAGGCCGATGAAGCCCAGCAGGAAAAAGCACAGTGCCAGCACGAACGGCTGCGCATCGCGCTGCTTCACCACCGAGCGCCACAGCATGACCGCCGTGAGCGCGGTGAGCAGAGGTACCGGCGAAAGGTAGAGAAAATGCGCGCCGGTGAACCAGCGCCGCATCAGCGCCGAGTGCAGGTAAGGCAGCGAGGCGCTGACCAGCAGCATGAACACGATCACCGCCACCATCAGCGGGCGCGTCAGGTCGAACGCAATGCGCTGCAACCTTCCTTCGGTCTTGAGGATCAGCCAGGTCGCGCCGAGCAGCGCATAGCCGCAGACCACCGCCACGCCGGTCATCATCGCGAACGGGCTGAACCAGTCGAATGCGCCATGCAGCTGCCCCGGCGCCAGCGGGGTGATGCCATCGACCAGCGCACCGAGGATCACACCCTGGGCAAATGCGGCAAACACCGACCCCAGATGGAACGCCACGCCCCACAACCAGCGCGAGGTGTGCGCCTTGAAGCGGAACTCGAACGCCACGCCGCGCAGCACCAGTGCGATCAGCATCAACAGGATCGGCAGGTACAGCGTCGACAGCACCAGCGCGTAGGCCTTGGGAAAGGCCGCCAGCAAGCCGGCGCCGCCGAGCACCAGCCAGGTCTCGTTGCCGTCCCAGATCGGCGCAGCGGTGTTCATCATGTGGTCGCGCTGGTGCTCGTCGTCGGCAAAGGGCGTGAGGATGCCCAGCCCAAGCACGAAGCCGTCCAGCAACACGTACATCATCACGCCGAAGCCGATGATGAAGTACCACACCACGGGCAGCACGGTAGCCAGATCCATCGGTCAGCCCTCCATCGAATCGCTGGGGGCAGACAGCGGGCGCGCCGGCGTGCGGCGATCGCTGCCGTGTACCGGCGTCGCCGGCACATGCTGCGGCGCCGTCACCGGGCCGGTACGGAACAGCTTGACCAGGTAGTACAGGCCGGCGCCGAAGATGCCCAGGTAGACGACCACGAACGTCGCCAGCGAGGCCAGCACGCTGCTCACCGGCAGCGGCGTCAGTGCCTCGGAGGTCCGCGTCAGGCCATAGACCACCCACGGCTGCCGACCCACCTCGGCCACCCACCACCCGGTCAGCACGGCGACGAAGCCGGACGGGATCATCGCGACCCACGCGCGCAGGTACCACCGCTTCTCCAGCGTGCCCCGGCGCCACCGCCACAGGCCGATCACCGCCAGCGCGAGCATGGCGAAGCCCAGCCCGACCATGATGCGGAACGAGAAGAACGGGATCTTCACCGGCGGGCGCTGGTCCTTCGGGAAATCCTTCAGACCCTTGACCTCGCCGTGCAGCGAGTGGGTGAGCAGGATGCTGCCCAGCTGCGGCACGTCCACCGCATAGTGGTTGGTTTCGTTGGCCTCGTCGGGCCAGGCGAACAGGGTCAGCGGCACGTCGCCGCGCGTCTCCCAGCGCGCCTCGATCGCGGCCAGCTTGGCTGGCTGGTTCTCGCGCACCTCCAGGCCCGACAGGTCGCCGATCACGATCTGCAGCGGAATCACGATGGCGAGGAACGCCAGCGCGAGCTTGAGCATCGCCCGCGACTTGTCCGCGAAACGATTCTTGAGCAGGTAGAAGGCCGACACGCCGCCGATCACCATCGCGGTGGAGATGAAGGCCCCCATCACCATGTGCGGCAGGCGCACCGGAAACGACGGATTGAAGATGACCTTCATCCAGTCGTCCGGAAAGAACACGCCGTCCTTGATCACGTAGCCGGCCGGCGTCTGCATCCAGCTGTTGGCCGACATGATCCAGAAGGTGGAGATCAGCGTGCCCAGCGCCACCATGCAGGTGGCGAAGAAATGCGTGCGGTCGCTGACCTTGCGCCAGCCGAACAGCATCACGCCGAGGAAAGTAGCCTCTAGGAAGAACGCCGTGAGCACCTCGTAGTTGAGCAGCGGGCCGATGACGTTGCCCGCGACCACCGAGAATCCCGACCAGTTGGTACCGAACTGGAAACTCATGACGATGCCCGAGACCACGCCCATCCCGAATGCCACGGCGAAGATCTTCAGCCAGAAGAAATAGAGGTCGCGCCAGAGATCCGTGCGTTTGACCAGCCACACCCCTTCGAGGAACGCCAGCCAAGACGCCAGCCCGATCGAGAACGCGGGAAACAGGATGTGGAACGACACGACGAAGGCAAACTGCAGTCGTGACAGGAATTCAGCCGTCAACATGATCGACACCTCGTGAGGTCGTGCTGCAACGCAATATACGCCCGCGCATGGAGGGCGGTTGCGCTGCGCGACGAAACGCCGTGCGTCCATCGGCCACGTTGAAGCGACCGGCACGGGCGAGACGATGTCGGCGTAGTCTTGCCTCTCCGGCGTGGAGATCACATGAGAAGTCGCGAGGCAGCGTCCGACCCTCAGCAGCACCGACACCGCCGGTCCACCGGTTTCGGCCATGCGCGACGGCCGGTGCGCCTGCTGCTGGAACTGGCGCCCGTGCTGCTGGCCAAGCTGGTCGCGGCGCTGCTGCTGTGGTGGCTCGCGTTCGGCCACGCGCAGTGAGCCAGCGCGCCGTCAGCGCGCCGCGAGCAGGGCCTCCAGCGCCTCGGGCTCCTTCGGCACCGCCGCCGTGAGCACCTCGCAGCCGCGGCGCGTCACCGCCACGTCGTCCTCGATGCGGATGCCGATGCCGCGCCAGCGCTCGGGCACGCTGCGGTCGTCCAGCGGCACGTAGATCCCGGGCTCCACCGTGACCACCATGCCCGGCTCCAGCACACGGGGCTCGCCGTCGACGCGGTAGTCGCCCACATCGTGCACGTCCAGGCCAAGCCAGTGCCCGGTCTTGGCCGGAAAGAAGTGTCGGTAGCTGCCGGTGGCGACGGCGACCTCGGCTCCCCCCTTGAGCAGGCCGAGCGTGCACAGCCCCTCGGCGATCACCTGCACCGCCGCCGCATGCGCCGCACTGAACGGGCGCCCCGGACGCACCTCGTCGATCGCCGCCAGCTGGGCGGTCAGCACGATGTCGTAAAGCGCACGCTGCTCGCGCGAGTAGCGCCCCGCGACCGGAAAGCTGCGGCTGATGTCCGACGCATAGCAGTCCACTTCCGCGCCCGCGTCGATCAGCAACAGCTCGCCGGCGTCGAGCCGCGCGCGGTTGGCGGTGTAGTGCATGGTGCAGGCGTTCGCGCCGGCAGCCACGATGGGCGGGAACGCCGCCACCGCGCCACGCAGCCGCATCGCGCGCAGCAGCTCGGCCTCTACTTCGTATTCATGGCGGCCCGGCATTGCCACCTGCATCGCCGCCAGGTGTGCCTCGGCGGCGATCGCTGCCGAAGCGCGCATCAGCTTCAGCTCGGCCGGCGACTTGAACAGGCGCAGGTCGTGCAGCAGGTGCCCGAGCGCCACGAACTCCTTCGGCACCACGCCACCGCCGCGCAGCTGGCGCAGGCGGCGCATCCAGCCCAGCAGTTGCGCATCGAACTGCGGTTCGCTGCCGAAATGGCAGTAGACGCGGGCGCGACCCTCGATCATGCCCGGGAGGATGTCGTCGATGTCCTCTACCGGAAAGGCATCGTCCATGCCGTATTCGGCCACCGCACGCTCGGTGCCGATCGACGCGCCGTGCCAGCGCTCGTGCTCGGCATCGCGCTCGCGGCAGAACAGCACCGCCTCGCCGTGCCGGCGCCCGGGCAGCAGCGCCAGCACCGCGGCCGGCTCCGGGAAGCCGGTCAGGTAATGGAAGTCCGAATCCTGCCGGTATGGCCAGGCGGCATCGGCGTTGCGCATGCGCTCCGGCGCGGCGGCGACCAGCACCACGGCATCCTCGCCGGCCATCTGCATCAGCTGGCGGCGACGGCGGGAAAATTCGGCCGGCGTGATCAACGCGGGCGGATCAATGCACGGTATCGTTGCCGGCCGCCGGGTCGCCGGCGCACTCGGTCTGCAGCAGCATTGCGCCGACCCGCACGAACTCGTGCAGCTCGATCAACGCGTCCTCGTCGTCGGCTTCGTTTCCGAGGTCGAGACTGGTGGCGGCAATGGTGCCCAGGTCGCGCAGAATCTCCCGGGCCTCCTCGGACAGGTTCGCATGCGCGTCCGTGCCGGCCAGGCCGAATCCGCCGAGGAATCCCCGGCACCACTCCACGGTAGCCTCCGCGCGCTCGGCCAGCGGCCGGTCGTCGGCCGGCAGCATCGGCTCGAAGCCCAGATCCGGATCCGCCAGCTGACTGCCCGCCTGCACCGAGAGCCGCTCCAGCAGCGCGGCGTCGGCCGGCGCCGGGGCCGGTGCCTCCCCATCCAGATGCAGCAGCGAAAGCAGCGGCTGCCTGCCCACCCGCCCGCCACCGGCCAGGTAGCCGCAGAGCGACCCGTGCAATTCGCTGGCGCTGGTGCCGAGCTTCAGCCGGTGGATCAGGTCGTCAAGATCGTCGAATTCGACGTGCGTGCGGGCCGTCATGGCGGGCTCCTTCAAGGTCAGGCGCGCAGTCTAATGCCTGTCCCTCCGCACAGCGGCACGGGCCACGGTTTTGCGTCTGCGTGCTGATATAGTTCCGGCCCATGAGCACGCCCGACCTCCAGCAGGAACTCGCCGCATTGAACCAGCAGGCCGACCGGCTGATCGAGCTGGTGCGGCGGCTGTCGGAGGAGAACCGCAGCCTGCGCCACAGCCAGGAGCAGCTCTCCAGCGAGCGCGCCGGACTGATGGCCCGCAACGAGCAGGCGCGCGGTCGGGTCGAAGCGATGATCCAGCGCCTCAAGGCCCTCGAGAGCAACAACTGACATGAGCTCCTCCGCCAGCGAACCGGTTGCCCTGCGCCTGATCGACCGGGAGTTCCTGATTGCCTGCGCACCGGAAGAGCGCGAAGGCCTGCTCGAGGCAGCCGGCTATCTGGACCGCAAGATGCGCGAGCTGCGGGCCAACGCCAAGACGCCGGGCTTCGACCGCCTGGCGGTGCTGGCCGCGATCAGCGTCACCCACGAGTACCTGGGCTTGCGCAAGCAGCACTCCGGCGCCGACCAGAGTGTCACCGACGGCCTCGCCGCATTGCGCCGCAAGCTGGAAGCAGCGCTGGAACCGGCGCCGCCGCGCGGCTGAACTCGCGCTGGGCGGACGCACCGATAACAAGGCACGCGCCGCGCGTTGCTGATAAAATCGTCCTCGGCGTTTACTGCGGTGTGCGCCAGCACACTCTTACATTTGCCTTGTTCCTAAATACGGCCCCGGGTCGGTTTTATCCTGGCTGTTGTGCATGTCCGCCGCGTGCGGAAAGCCTCGAAGCCTTGATAGCCCTCCCACCTGATCCTCTTGGATCAAGGTCGTTTGGTGGGCAGCGGCATCGCGGTTGACGCCACCCCATGCCGCACCGGTCGATGCCATGCATCGGCCGGTGCAACGTCGGCGGCGCCCCTGTTGGCAGCCTCACTCGGAAACGTGCCCATGGATGCCACCGCCCAGCGACGCGAGCTTCGCCAACGTCTCGCCGAGCGCCGCCGGGCGCTCACGCCACAGCAGCGCATCGCCGCGGCCCAGGGCCTGCGTCGGAGCCTCGAGCAACTCCCCGAGTACCACACCGATGCCCGCGTGGCGGGCTATTGGGCGGTGAACGGCGAACTGGCTCTGAACCTGGTGATCCCTCCCCTGCTCGCCCGGGGGCAGCAGTTCCTGCTGCCGGTGCTGGGCAGCGGCCGGCAACTGCGCTTCGCGCCGTGGCAGGCAGGCGAGGCCGTGGAGCCCAATCGCCACGGCATTCCCGAGCCGGTCCATGTGACGGTCCCATTGGCGCCGTTCCAGCTGGATCTCGTCCTGGTGCCGCTGCTTGCTTTCGATCGTCGCGGACAACGGCTGGGCCACGGCGGTGGCTATTACGACCGCAGTTTCGCCTTCCTCAACGAGCAGACTCGCCCCACGGAGCCGCTGCTGGTCGGCATCGGCTACGACTTCCAGGAGCTCGACGCAATCGAGCCCGCGCGCTGGGACGTCCCGCTGGACTTCATCGCCACCGACCGCGAACTGATCGACTGCCACGCCGCCCCTCAGGAGACCGACGCATGAGTCCTGCGCGCATCAGCCACTGGCTGATGAAGTCCGAACCGGAAACGTTTTCCATCGACGATCTGCACGAACGCGGCGTGGAGCCCTGGGACGGCGTGCGCAACTACCAGGCGCGCAACTTCATGCGCGACGGCATGCGCAAGGGCGACAGCGTGTTCTTCTATCACTCCAACTGCGCCGAGCCGGGCATCGTGGGACTGGCGACCATCGCCTCGGACGCCTACCCCGACCCCAGCCAGTTCGATCCGAAGAGCGACTACTTCGATGCCGGCAGCAGCCGCGACAACCCGCGCTGGCTGCTGGTCGATGTGGCGTTCAAGCGCAAGCTCAAGCGCACGATCACGCTCAAGGAGCTGCAGGCCATGCCTGCTCTGGCCGACATGGCGCTGGTGCGCAAGGGCAACCGGCTCTCCGTGATGCCTGTAAGCGCGGCCGAATGGAAGACGATCCTCGCGCAGGAGTAGCGCTTCCGAGCGGCGCCGCGTCGCGCCTCCCTTTCCCGTCCCGGACCATTCCGCATGAGCAATGAAAAGAAACTCGCCGGCGAAGCCGCCATCCGCTTCGTCGAGAACGGCGCCATCGTGGGCGTCGGCACCGGCTCCACCGTGGCTTATTTCATCGATGCACTGGCCGACCTGCGCGATCGCATCCAGGGCGCCGTGTCGAGCTCGGAGCAGTCCACAGCGCAGCTGAAGAAGCATGGCATCGAGGTGCTGGACCTCAACAGCACCGGTCCGCTCACGCTGTACGTGGACGGAGCCGACGAATGCGATCGGCACAAGCGGCTGATCAAGGGCGGCGGCGCTGCGCTGACGCGCGAGAAGATCATCGCCCAGGCTAGCGAGAAATTCGTCTGCATCATCGACTCCGGCAAGCAGGTCGATCTGCTCGGTAAGTTCCCGCTACCGATCGAGGTGATCCCGATGGCACGCAGCCTGATCGGTCGCGAGATCGTCAAGCGCGGCGGCCATCCGGTCTGGCGCGATGGCGTGGTGACCGATAACGGCAACTGGATCATTGACGTGCACGGCTGGCAGATCGCCGATCCGGCAGCACTGGAATCGGACCTCAACCAGCTGCCGGGCATCGTCAGCGTGGGGCTGTTCGCGCGCAGGCCTGCCGATGTGGTGCTGGTGGGCGACCGGGAGATCTGACGAACTAGGGGGTGCTGCCGTGCCCGCTGCTGGCGCACGGCAGGCCGCAGCTACCGCCAGCATCAGGCAAAGAAAAAGCCCGCCGATTGGCGGGCTTTCTTTTTTATCGGGCCTACCGAGCCTTCAAACTCGGCAAACCGTGTGTGGCAGCCCCGGATGGATTCGAACCACCGATGCCTGAGTCAGAGTCAGGTGCCTTACCGCTTGGCTACGGGGCTATACAGCTAGATTAACGCTTGGAGAACTGGGTAGCGCGACGTGCCTTGTGCAGACCGACCTTCTTGCGCTCGACCTCACGGGCGTCGCGGGTCACGAACCCGGCCTTGCGCAGCGGCGTCTTCAGCGCTTCGTCGTACTCGATCAGCGCGCGGGCGATGCCCAGGCGGATGGCACCGGCCTGACCGGTGATGCCGCCGCCGGCAACCGTCACCTTGATGTCGAACTTGGCGGTGTTCTCGGTCAGCTCGAGCGGCTGGCGCACGATCATGCGCGAGGTCTCGCGGCCGAAGAACTGCTCGAGGGTCTTGCCGTTCACCTCGATTGCGCCGCTGCCCTTGCGCAGGAACACGCGGGCGGCGGAGGTCTTGCGGCGGCCGGTGCCGTAATTCTGCTGAATCGCCATGAGGTTTCCTTAGAGTTCCAGCGCCTGCGGCTGCTGTGCGGTATGCGGATGTTCGGCGCCGCCGTACACCTTGAGCTTGCGGTACATCGCGCGGCCCAGCGGGTTCTTCGGCAGCATGCCCTTGACGGCGATCTCGATCACGCGCTCCGGGTGCGTCGCCAGCAGGTCACGAAGGTTCGTGGTCTTCAGGTTGCCGACGTAGCCAGTGAAGCGGTGGTACTTCTTGTCGTCCAGCTTGGCGCCGGTGACGGCCACCTTCTGCGCGTTGACGACGACGATATAATCGCCGGTGTCGACGTGCGGGGTGAACTCCGGCTTGTGCTTGCCGCGCAGGCGGCGCGCAATCTCGGTGGACAGACGACCGAGCGTCTTGTCCGTGGCGTCGATCACGAACCAGTCGCGCTTGACGCTTTCCGGCTTGGCGCTGAACGTTTTCATTTCGGAATACCTGTGTGCCGCCACGAGGGGCGGTAAGCGAAATCGGGTAGAACAAAGGCGCGAGATGATAGCGGAGCTTTCATCCATCGCACAAGTCCGCCGACCGGCGGGCTGTGAGCTGGCAAGCATAGCATGCCAACGGGGGGCGTTGAAAAGCCCCCCGCCTCTGTGTGCCGCCGTACCGGCGCGACGTTACGGCGCCCAGAGTCCGGGCGGCGTGCGGCTACGATGTGAGGCCCTGACCCCACCCCGGAGATTGCATGTCCGCACGCACCCTCAGCCCGCTCGACCGGTGGCTGTCCGGCATCGAGCGGGCTCTCGAAACCGTTGCCGGCGCACCCGAGGCCGCCCGCCCCTCGCCCGCCATCGGCATGGCCGAACCGGCCATGGATGCGCACGAACGTCGCCACGCCGCCGGGCTGATGCGCATCAACCACACCGGCGAGGTGTGTGCCCAGGCGCTGTACGACGGCCAGTCGGCCCTTGCCCGCAGCGACGACACGCGCCGCCACCTGCAGCACGCGGCGGCGGAAGAAACCGACCACCTGGCCTGGTGCGCGGAGCGCCTGCGCGAGCTGGACAGCCGACCCAGCCTGCTCAACCCGCTGTGGTATGCGGGCAGCTATGCCATGGGCGCGGCCGCCGCGTTGGCCGGCGACGGGGTCAGTCTCGGTTTCGTGGTCGAGACCGAGCGACAGGTCGAGGCCCACCTGGCGGAGCACCTGGAGACCTTGCCGGCGCAGGACGCGCGCTCGCGCGCCGTGCTGACGCAGATGCAGGTCGACGAAATCCGCCATGCCGACGAGGCGCAGGCGCGTGGCGGCGTCGAGCTGCCCTTCCCGATCCCGCCGCTGATGCAGCTCACGTCGCTGCTGATGAAGAAGGTGGCCTACCGCGTGTAGACGGCCCCCCGGCGTGGCCGGCCTCGAGCCGGCGACCCGAGTTGTCGGTGGCCCCTCCCATCGCACGAGTCCTCGAGTCGCCTTCCCGCTGAAGCGGACATCCACTTGAGTTCGTGCCAGAGCCCAACGGATTCGCGTTTTCGCGGGAATGACGGCGCTGAGGCTCACTCTTGTCCAGAACCGCGCGCCCGGAGGACGTGGCGCACTTCAGACGATGCACGCCGGAAAACAAAAACCCGCCTTTCGGCGGGTTTCTGGTCACATCAGGTTGCGGCCGTGGAAGAGCTCCTCGATCTCGCGGCGCAGCAGCGACTCGATCCGCTGGCGCTCCTTGAACGAGAGGTCGTCGGCATGCGCCTCGAACAGGTACGTATCCAGATCGAAGTCCTTGATGTGCATCTTCGTGTGGAACATGTTTTCCTGATACACGTTGACGTCGAACATCTCGTACTTCTGGCGGATGTGGCGCGCCAGGTAGTCCTGCACCGAGTTGATCTTGTGGTCGATGAAGTGCTTCTTGCCCTTCACGTCGCGGGTGAAACCGCGCACGCGGTAGTCGGCGATGACGATGTCCGACTCGAAGCTGTCGATCAGGTAGTTCAGCGCCTTCAGCGGCGAGATCACGCCGCAGGTGGCCACGTCTATGTCCGCACGGAAGGTCGCGATGCCGTTGTGCGGATGCGTCTCCGGGTAGGTGTGGACGGTGATGTGGCTCTTGTCCATGTGGGCCACCACGGCGCCGGCGATCGAATCGCGGCCGAGCTTCTCCACCACCGGCTCCTCGGAGATCAGGATGGTGACCGAGGCGCCCTGCGGGTCGTAGTCCTGGCGCGCGATGTTGAGAATGTTCGCGCCGATGATCTCCGCCACGTCGGTGAGGATCTGCGTCAGGCGGTCGGCGTCGTACTGCTCGTCGATGTACTCGATGTAGCGCTGGCGCTGCTCTTCGGACACCGCGTAGCAGATGTCATAGATGTTGAAGCTCAACGCCTTGGTCAGGTTGTTGAACCCTTGCAGGCGCAGGCGGGGAAGCGGTTTAACCACGAAAACTCTCCATGGCCGCGCGGCGGCCAGCAGCAGAGGCGGGTTAGCGACAAGGGTCCCCGCTGGATGGTACGGCACGAAAACAACTAGCTTCCGCGACCCTTGTGACCGTCGTGCAACAGCACGGCGGTTGTGGAAGACCGCAAAGTATGGGCCAAAACCGGCGAAAACTGAAACTGCGCCCGCGCCACGGGTTTGCCATAATGCCGTGCACAGGGGAAACGCTTACGCACACGCAGGGTCCGGCCTTCTGGCGGCGGCCCGGGTCACCTCAATACCGGAAAACATCGTGGCGCAACTCAAATACCAGCTGCAGCAAGCATTCGAACTGTCCCAGGCCCCGCTGGGCTTTGCGCCGGATCCGGCCTCGATGGAGCGCTTCCTGGCGCTGTGCCATCGCCGCCGCTACCCCGGCAAGACGGCGATCATCCGGCCCGGCGACCCGGCCAACACCCTCTACTACGTGGTGGAAGGGTCTCTGGCCGTCTGCACCGAGGACGAGCAGGGCCGCGAGCTGATCCTCGCCTACATCAGCCGGGGCCAGTTCATCGGCGAGATGGGCCTGTTCGTGGAGCAGGCGCAACGCGAGTCGATGGTGCGCACGCGCACCCCATGCGAAATGGCCGAGATCAGCTACGAGCGACTGTTTCAGCTGATGGAGGGCCAGCTGCGCGAGGAGTGCCCGAAAATCCTGTTCGCGATCGGTGCCCAGCTGACCAACCGCCTGCTGCGTACCTCGCGCCAGGTCAGCCGCATGGCCTTCATGGATGTCACCAACCGGATCTCGCGCACCCTGCTGGACCTGTGCCAGGAACCGGATGCCATGACCCACCCCGATGGCACGCAGATCCGCATCTCGCGCCAGGAAGTGAGCCGCATCGTCGGCTGCTCGCGCGAGATGGTGGGACGCGTGCTCAAGCAGCTCGAAGAGCAGGGCATGATCCAGGTGTCCGGCAAGACCATCGTGGTGTTCGGCACGCGCTGATGTTCTTCCGCCTCCCGCCAGAGCGGGAGGCGATCACCCCGATGCCCACACTCGCGCTCCGCCCCGCCGACGGCCGAGCCGGCGCCTACGCGCGCGGCTGGTAGACCATGTAGACGTCCGCCCGTGCGTAGTGCGAGTCCGGGCGAATCGTCGGCTGCATCACGAAGCCCGCCTTCTCGTACATCCGCAGCGCCGTGCTGAGACGGCTGTTCGATTCCAGGAACAGCGTGCGCCCCTTGCGCCGGCGGAATTCGGCAAGACATGCATCGAGCAGGCGCTGGCCGGCGCCCAGACCGCGGAAGGTCTCGTCGACCGCCATCTTGGTCAGCTCGAACACCCCGGGAGCCTCCTGCAATAGAGCGCAGGTGCCGATCACGTCCTCGCCCAGCCGCGCGAAGAAGATCGCGCCGCCGGGCTGCAGGATGTGGCGCTCGGGTTCGGTCAGCACCGCGCGATCGACCGCTTCGATCTGGAAATAGCGCTCCAGCCATTGCGCGTTCAAGCGGTAGAAATGCCCACGCAGGGCCGGCGCGAACGGCACGATCTCCACGGGCGTGGCAACGATCGCCGCGTGCTCGGCGAGGATCGCCGCCGCCACCGGCCGCTCCGCGAGCGCGCGCTCGCACGCCGCCGTGGCGTCGAGCAAGTGCGTGCCCTGCTCTTCCAGCGCCACCTCCACCCCGCGGCGCACCGCACACCAGATCGGCCCGAGGCCGCCAAGCGACGCGTGCGCCTTGTCGGTGAGCGTGAGCACGCTGCGGCGACGGTCGGCGGCATCGCGCCGACGACGCACCATGCCGGCCCGGACCAGCTTGTCGGTGAGCTGGCTCACGGCCGAATGGGTCTGGCCAATGGCCTCGGCCACCGCCGTGACCGTACTGGGGCCGGTTTCCCACAGGTAGCGCAACACCGGCAGCCAGCGTGCTTCGATCGGCGCGTCGAGCGTGCGGTAGACCTCGTCTGCCGCCGCGTAGAACTGGTCGCTGAGTGCCTTGAGTCGACTGCCGAGGGCTAGCTTGCCCAGCGATGCGAGGTACATGGAGTGGGACCGGGCGATATACGTTAGCGCTAACGTATATCGCGGGATGCCGGCGCTCAAGTGCCTTTCGCCAGCCAAGGCGGCGCTGTGGCACTGCAGACTTCACGGGTCGCGAAAGCTCGCCCCTCAGAACCAGGCCACGCGCTCCACCGGTCGCCCCAGTGCCTGTTCGATGCGCTTGCACAGCTTTGGCGTGCCGTTGACCAGCACGGGTTCGGCAGCGGCCTTGAGCATCTGCAGATCGTGCAACGAGTCGCCATAGGCGCGCTGCCAGGCCGACACGCCGTAGGCAGCCAAAGCCAGGACCTTGCCGGCACCCACGTTGTGGTGGGCCAGGCGCATGCCCAGCGCCCCGGGCTTGAGTCGCGAGGCGACCAGCTCCACCCCGACCAGCCCGAGTTGCGAAAGCAGGCTCTGCGCCAGCGTGTGCTCGCTGCCGGTCACCACGATGACCCGGTCGCCTTGGGCCTGGTGACGGCGAAGCACCAGCAGTGCGTCGCGCTGGAACTGCCGGGGCCGGCGCACCAGCCGCGAGGCAAAATCCTGTGCCAGTTCGCCGTAGCGCCGCTCGCTCACTCCCAACAGCCCCACGTGTACCAGCGTGCGCACGGCGAGCCGCCAGGAAAACAGCCGGACCAGCGCCAGCCACGGCAACGCGGGCAGCAACAGCAACTTGCGGCCCAGACCGGCGTAGCGCTCGCGCATGAAGCCGGCAAACGAATCGCCCACGGTGATCACGCCGTCCAGGTCGAACAACACCGTGCGCGGCATGGCAGCAGGCTCCGGCGCCGCTCCGCCGGGCGCCGGCATCGGGACCTCGACCACGCTCAGTCCGCGTCGAACAGGCGCTTGAGTTCGGTACCGGGATCGACCGCGCGCATGAACGCCTCACCGACCAGGAACGCGTGCACACCGGCCTCGCGCAGCTCGCGCACGTGCTCGGGGGTGTGGATGCCGGACTCCGCCACCAGAATCCGGTCGTACTCGACCAGCGGCTGCAGCTCCAGCGTGGTCTCGAGGGTGGTGTCGAAGGTGCGCAGGTTGCGGTTGTTGACGCCGATCATCGGCACCGGCAGCGCCTGGGCACGCTCGAGCTCCTCGGCATCGTGCACTTCGCACAGCACGTCCAGGTCCAGCTCGGCGGCCAGCAGCGCGAGGTTCATCAACTCCGCATCGCCCACGGCCGCGGCGATCAGCAGGATGCAGTCCGCACCGATCGCGCGCGCTTCGTACACCTGGTACGGGTCGATCACGAAATCCTTGCGCAGGATCGGCAGCGAGCACGCGTTGCGCGCCTGATGCAGGAATTCCTCGCTGCCCTGGAAGAAGTCCTTGTCGGTCAGCACCGACAGGCAGGCCGCCCCGGCCGCCTCGTAGCTGCGCGCGATGGCGGCGGCGTCGAAATCGGCGCGGATCACGCCCTTGCTCGGGCTGGCCTTTTTCACCTCGGCGATCACCGCCGGCAGGCCCGCCTCGATCTTGCTCTCGATGGCCGCGGCGAAACCGCGCGTGCCGGGCATGTCGGCCACCCGCGCGGCCAGCTCGTCGAGCGAGACCTTGGCGCTGCGCTCGGCGATTTCTTCCGTCTTGCGGACGAGGATGCGTTGCAGGATGTCGGCCATGATGATGCTGTCGTTGGGCGCCGCACGCGCGGCAGTTGCACAGGATAGCGCGCCCGCAGGGGGCGTCAGCGACCCGCGAGGCGTCGCGTGGTGGAAGCGAACTGCTGGAGTTTCGCACGGGCGGCGCCGCTGGCGATGGTGTCGCGCGCCAGGGTGATGCCGTCGTCGATGCTGTCGACCACGTCGGCCGTGTAGAGCGCCGCGCCGGCGTTGAGGCACACGATGTCGTGCGCCACGCCGTGCCGGCCGGCCAGCGCGTCCTCGAGCATGGCGCGCGATTCGGCCACGCTCTCCACCCGCAGGTTGCGGCTGGAGGCCATCGCCAGACCGAAGTCCTCCGGCTCGATCTCGTATTCGCGCACCTGGCCGTGGCGCAACTCGCCCACCAGCGTGGCGGCGCCAAGCGATATCTCGTCCATGCCGTCGCGCCCCCACACGACCATCGCGTGCCGCGCGCCCAGCTGCTGCAGCACGCGGATCTGGATACCGACCAGGTCGGGATGAAACACGCCCATCAGGATGTTCGGCGCGTCGGCCGGGTTGGTCAGCGGCCCGAGAATATTGAACAGGGTGCGCACGCCCATCTCCTTGCGCACCGGCGCCACCACCTTCATCGCCGGATGATGGTTCGGCGCAAACATGAAGCCGATCTCGGTCTCCGCCATGCACTCGGCAACTTGCGCGGGGCTCAGGTCGATCGATGCTCCCAAGGCCTCGAGCACGTCGGCGCTGCCGGATTTGGACGACACGCTGCGTCCGCCGTGCTTGGCCACGCGCGCCCCGGCCGCCGCGGCGACAAACATCGACGCGGTGGAGATGTTGAAGCTCGACGCGCCGTCCCCGCCGGTGCCCACGATGTCCACGAAGTGGGCATGCGGCGGCGCCTCGACCTTGGCCGAGAGCTCACGCATCACGCGCGCCGCGCCGGTGATCTCGCCGATGGTTTCCTTCTTCACGCGCAGGCCGGTGATGATCGCCGCGGTCATCAGCGGGCTCACTTCGCCGCGCATGATCTGGCGCATCAGCGCGATCATCTCGTCGTGGAAAATCTCCCGATGCTCGATCGTGCGCTGCAGGGCTTCCTGCGGGGTGATGTGCAGCTCGCGCGACATCATGCCGCAAGCTTCCGGGCCGGCAGGCCGAGGAAGTTCGCCAGCATCGCGTGGCCGTGCTGGGTGAGGATGGACTCGGGATGGAATTGCACCCCTTCCACCGGCAGCGTCTTGTGGCGCAGGCCCATGATCTCGTCGATCGAACCGTCGGCATGCTCGGTCCAGGCGGTCACTTCCAGGCACTCCGGCAGCGAACCCTGCTCGACCACCAGCGAGTGATAGCGCGTGGCCTCGAAGGGGTCCGGCAAGCCGGCGAACACGCCCTGCCCGCGGTGGCGGATCGGCGAGACCTTGCCATGCATGATCTGCTTGGCGCGGATCACCCTGCCGCCGAACGCCTGACCGATCGCCTGATGCCCCAGGCACACGCCGAAGATCGGCAACTCGCCGGCCATCTCGCGCAGGATCGCCAGCGACACGCCGGCATCGTCGGGCGTGCCCGGGCCGGGCGAGATCATGATGTGCGAGGGCTTCAGCGCGCGGATGGCGGCTACGTCCAGCGCGTCGTTGCGCACCACCCTCACCTCCTGCCCCAGCTCGCCCAGGTACTGGACGAGGTTGAAGGTGAAGCTGTCGTAGTTGTCGATCATCAAGAGCATGCGCACGGTTCCGTGGGTTCGTCGACGCCGGTGGCCAATGCCTCGGCCGCTCGCGAACCGCTCCGCAGCTGCACGGCGGAGCCAGCTCGATCAGCGATTGTTGGCCGGGAGCATCGATCGCAGGATTGCGATGATGCCACGCCGCCGCGGCCGCACGCATGGGCGGGCGCGGCCCTTGGGTCAGTCGGCCCGGTCCGCCGCCCGCGCATGGCGCGGCTCGTGCTCGAAGCGGCCGCCGGGGCCGCTGGAGTGATCCTGCGCGGCCTCGCCGTGGGTGGAGCGGTCCGCACCTTGATCCTCTTCGCGCGGCGGCGCGCGCAGCTTGCCCTTGCGCCGCAGGGCAAGGCTGGCCAGACCCACGGTTGTGAACGCGAACGCGCCGATCGCCAGCGCACCGATGCACTGGCTCAGCAGCAGCTCGCCGCTGCCATAGATCAGGCCCGCGGCGGGAACCTCCGCCTCGTGAGAGCGGCGTGCGATGGCCGGCGAGGCGAAGAGGCCGGTGGTGAGCAGGCCGAGCGCCCCGCCAACCAGGTTCATTGTGAGGTACTCGGTCGGATCGTCCACGCGCAGACGGGCCCACAAGCTCATCGAGCCCACCGCCGCCGCCCCGGCGAGGGTGCCTATGCACGCCGCGGCCCACGGCGCGACGACCGCGGGGGCCGCGGTGATCGCCACGTTGGCGGTGAGCAGGCCGACCATCGTGGGGCGCAATCGCGCATAGCCGCCGCGGCTGGCGCCGTAGGCGCAGGCCATCGCCGTCACGCTGCCAAATCCGCCGGCCAGCGCCGTGTTGGCGATGACCAGCCCGATCGAGCCATTCACCGTCATGGCGAAACCCGCGTTGTAGGCAAAGAAGCCGAGCCAGAGGATGAAAACGCCCAGGAACACCATCGGCATCGCATGCGGCGGAATCGGGTCGGTCACTCTGCGGCCGGGGGCAAAGCGGCCGCGCCGCGGGCCAAGCGCCAGTGCCACGGCAAGCGCGCTGAAGCCGCCGGTGAGATGCACGAAGCCCGAACCGGTATCGACCATCGGCGTGCCGCGCCGGGCAAGCCAACCGCCGCCCACCACCCAATGCGCCGCCACCGGGAACATCAGCGTCGACATCAACAGGGTCAACACGATCACCGCGCCAAGCCGTATCCGCTCCGCCCCGGTGCCCGCGATCAGCGTGGCCGGGGTATCCGCGAGCGAGAGCGCAAAGGCAAACGCCACCGCCAGCGGCACGTGGCGTCCTTCCTGCAGTGCGCGGAAGCTCGACCAGCCCGCGTCGTCCAGGTCGGGAAAGAATCCGACGAGGCCCATCAGGGGATGCCCGTTGCCGAACCCGAGGGCGAACCCCGCGGCCCAGAACACCACCAGCGTGATCGCGAGGATCACCAGGTTGTGCGCCAGCGTGTCGACCGCGTTCTTGTAGCGGCACATGCCGGCCTCGTAGAAGCCGAACCCCGCGTGCATGAACATCAACAGCACCGCCGTAAGGGCGGTCCAGGCAGTGTCGGTGGCGATGCTCGATGCAGAAGACATGGGTCAGGTCCGGGCCGCACCGACGACGCCGCACGTGGCCAGTCAGATGCAACCGGGATGCTCTGCAGTGGCAGATCGAGACACGGTGATGGCAGGCAGCTGCAGCGTTGGCGTCGCCTTCATAACTGATCGGTCCTGCGGGGCGGCTCCAGCAGGGCGCCGCCGCGTCCACGGCTGCGGTGCCGCAGCAAAGGAAGGCCGGCGCGGGGGGGCTACG
Organism: Dyella sp.; assembly: GCF_035685805.1. Lineage (GTDB taxonomy): Bacteria > Pseudomonadota > Gammaproteobacteria > Xanthomonadales > Rhodanobacteraceae > Dyella_A. Next base: position 35,590 of record NZ_DASSAB010000014.1, on the reverse strand, counting down.
CTCGGAAAGGGCACGCCAGATGTTTCCTGCGTCGGCAAGCAACATCCACCCCCGGCCGCCCCCGCGGGTGGTCATATGCGCAGCGCGGCGCGCGGCGCGCAGCGTGCGTCGACAGCGCAGGGACTCTGGCGGGCGCACGCCCATCGCGGAGCCGCTGCAGGGCGCAGCCGCGTATCGCGACGGCCGCCACACCTGGCCAAGCGCGGCCCGGCCACCACGGGCGCGAGCGGCGTCCGGAGAGAGATCAGCGACGCAGGCCCGCCCGCTGCGGCGCCAGCATCGCGGCGGTGAGCCCCGCGTCCTGCAGATGCCCAGGCAGTGGCCGACCCAGCGCCAGGCTCGCACAGGTCTCGCCCATCGCCGCCGAGGTCTGGATGCCGTAGCCGCCCTGCGCGGCAACCCAGAAGAACCCAGGCGCATCCGGCGCGAAACCGCCGACCAGATCGCCGCCGGCGACAAACGAACGCAGCCCGGCCCAGGTTCGCGTCGGCCGGCGGATCTGAAGGGTGGTGGCCTGCTCGATCTGGTGGATGCCCAGCGCGATGTCGAACTCTTCCGGCTGCACGTCATGCGGATGGGTGGGATCGGCATTCGCCGCCGAGCCCAGCAGCTGGCCGGCATCCGGTTTGAAGTAGAACGTCTCGTCCAGATCGCACACGAACGGCCAGTGCGTGACGTCCATGCCCGCGGGCGGCTCGAACACGAACGCCGAACGCCGCTTCGGCACGATGCCCAGCGGCGTCACGCCGGCCAGCGCGGCGACCTGATCGACCCATGCCCCGGCGGCGTTGAGCAGCAGCGGCGCGTGGAAGGCAACGTTACCGGCATGCACGGCCCAGCCGTCGGCGCCGTGCTCGATGGCGCCGATGGCGACGTTGACGTGCAGCTTCCCGCCGCGGGCACGCAACCCGCGCAGGAAGCCCTGGTGCAGTTCATTGACGTCGATGTCGGCCGCGCCCGGCTCATGCAGGCCGAGCATCGCCGCCTCCGGCCGCAGCACCGGCACGTCGTGGCGCACCCGCGAGCCGTCGTGCAGCTGCAGATCCGGCGTGTCGCGGCGCATGTCCTCGAACATCGCGCGCATGCGGTCGGCCTGCGCCGCATGAGTGACGATGGTCGCACCGCGCGGCGTGAGAATCGGGTGCGCCGCGAACCCCTCCGGCGGCCGTGCCAGGAACGGCCGCGTCGCCCGCGTCAATGCGCGCACCTGCGGCGAGCCGTAGGTTTCGCTGAACAAGGCGGCAGAGCGTCCGGTGGTGTGCATGCCGGCATACGGTTCGCGCTCCAGCACGACTACGCGTGCGTGAGGCGCCAGGAAATACGCGGCCGAGGCGCCGGCGATGCCGGCACCGATCACGATCACGTCGGCAGCCTCGCGACTCATGGCGCGTCCTCCGCCGACTGGCGCACCACCACACTGGTCGCGGCGAGGTCGCAGGTGACGTTGCCCAGCGTGGCGAGCGTGTCCGGCAAGGTGTCCACCGCCAGCATCAGGCCCAGCGGGCCCACCGGCACTCCCATCGCCTGCGCCACGGGCAGGTTGGTGGCGATGAAGGTGACCTGCCCCGGCAAACCGACCGAGCCCAGGCTGATCACCACCGCCAGCGCAGCGCCGGCGCACAGCGCGGCCGGCGACAGGTCGATGCCGTAGGCCCAGGCAATGAACGACGCCGAGGCCACGTACTGCACCGGACTGGTCAGCCGGCACAGCGACACCGCCATCGGCAGCACCAGCGCAGTGACACGCTCGGGGTAACCGAGGGTGCGGTTGGCCCCCTCGAGCATGGCCGGCAGCGAGGCCAGCGACGACTGCGTGCTCAGCGCCACCACCTGCGCCGGCACCAGTGCGGGAGCGAACCGGCGCAGCGTTTCGCCGCCCCAGGTCACCGCCACGGCCAGCATCGCCAGCGTCACCGTGAGGTACAGCAGGCACTCGACCAGCACGTAGATGCCCAGCGCGCCGAGCATGCTGAGCCCGGCACGCGCGCACACCGCCAGGATCAGGGCGAACACGCCCAGCGGCGCCACCCACAGCACCCAGCGCACGATCACGATCATCGCGTCGGCGATCGACTGGAAGAACTCCACCAGCAGCGCGCGCCGCTCCGGCTTGATCTGGGTGAGCGCAAAACCGAGGAACAGCGCGAACACCACCAGCGGCAGCATCGCGCTCTGCGCGGCGGCCGCAATTGCATTGGTCGGCACGATCGAGGTCACTGCCTCGACCCAGCCGGTGGGCGCGGTGCGTGCCGACAGCGGCACGGTGGCGTGGCTCAGCGCCTCGCTCAGCGCCGGGTCATGCGGAAACAGCCGGAACAGCCACGGCGCCAGCAGCGCCGCGAGGAAGGCGCCGCCGGCGAGCAGCACCAGGAATACGCCGATCGCCCGGCGCGCCACGCGGCCGGAGGCGGCCGCGTCGCTGGCGGTGTTCACGCCCACCACCACCAGCGACAGCACCAGCGGCACCACGGTCATCTGCAGGGCGGCCAGCCACAGCTTGCCCACCGGCTGCACCACCGCGGCCACGGTCTGTGCCGTCGAGGGATCGAACGCCGCCAGCGCCAGCCCGATCGCCGCACCCAGCGCCAGGCCCAGCAGCACGCGTGCCGTCGGGCTGACCCCGCGGCCACCGGCGCGGCGCGCGCTCATCGGCTGCCCTCCAGCGCCGGCAGTTGCCAGTCATCCTTCACCGCCGCGTACGCCTGCCGCGGCAGCAGCACGAATACCGGATGGTCCTCGGGCTTGAGCCAGCGGAGCAGGTTGCGCATCGACCCGGGTGTCATCGCGGTACAGCCGGCGGTACCGGCATCGGGCGAGGCCCACAGGTGGCCGAAGATGCAGCTGCCGGCGCCGGGCACGGCGTCCGGGTTGCTCTCGATGACGAAGCCCATGCGGTAGCGCTGGTCGCCGTGCACGTGGATGTCGCGGCGCATCGGCTCGGACGAACCCTTCACCGCGTCCGCGCCGACCACCGCGGCGTCGACGATGCGGTTGTAGTGCGGCGCTCCGCTCACGTCCATGCACCAGTCGGTGGCGCTCAGCGCGCGGTAGGGCATCGCCGTCGCCAGCGCCCTGGCGTAGCCGAACGCGGTGCCGATGGGGAACACACCGGCCGGGCTGCGCCCGTCGCCCTCGTGCTTGACCGGGCCGTCGGTGCGCGGCGCCTGCAGCCCCAGCCCCCAGGCCGCGCCGTGTTTGCCGATCACCACCGGCACCGGGCTCGCCGCGGGCACCCAGCGGCCGTCCTGGCGGGAATAGCGGCGCAGCGTGCCGTGGTCGTCGTCCCAGCCACCGGTGGTGACCAGCACCAGCTGGCGCGCGCCGTGCCAGGGCGGTGACGCAGCCGACGCCGGTGCCGATGCGGATGCGACCAGCACGGCAAGCACCAGCACGCGGCATGAAAGGGGAACGGAAAAACGCATGAAAACCTGCCTGCCGAAGCGTCGATGTGCGGGATCTAGGGTTCGAGGATGTGCTGGATCCGCTCGAGGTTGCCGAGCAATTGCGCGTGGCGGTCGTCGTGGCCTTCGCACAGCAGCACGAACACGCTGTCCAGCAGGTGCTGCATCGCCGACTGGTACAGCAGCGACTGGATGTACGGCTGCTCGTCGTGCGCCGACACCACCAGTGACAGGTCGGCCAGCGTGCGCAGCGGGTTGGCCGTGTGCCGGGTCAGCGTGACCAGCTGCCCGCGCCGCTCGCGGAACTGGCGGGCGATCTTGCCCAGTGCCACGTGGTTGCCGAACTCGGAGATCACCACCAGCACGTCGCCGGCCTGGGCGGCGGACACGTTCGAGGTCATCCGCACCATGTCGAAGCTGTGCACCGTGAGGATGCCCAGCAGTGCCAGTCGCAGCGCAAAGGCACGCACGTGCACGTCGTCGTCGCCCATGCCGAGCAGGAACACCCGCCCGCTGCGGCTGGCGCGATCGATCGCCTCGGCCACCGCACGCAGCGTCCCGGGGTCGTTGATCACGCGGGTTTCTTCCTCCGCGGCACACTTGCGCCGCCACAGGCTGTCGCCAGGCGACTCGCCCGCATCCACGCCCGGTGCCGGCGAGGCCGGCGCGCGCTCACCCGGCGCGGCGCGGGCAATCGCTTCGCCGATCGAGTACTTGAGATCCGGGTAGCCCTTGAAGCCCAGCTTCTGGGTGAACTTGACCACGCTCGACTGGCTGATGCCCAGCGCGTTGGCCAGCTGCTGCGAGGAGTAGTCGCGCAGCAGCTGCGCGTTCTCCACGATGAAATCGGCGATGCGCCGCTCCACCGCCGACATCTGGTCGCGCTCGGAACGGATCTTCACCAGCGGCGACATGCTCAGGCCGCTCCCTGCGCCGGGATCGGTTCCAGCCCGCGGATCTCGCGGATACCCAGGCCGGGCGCGTCGCTCACGGAGATCTCCGACTCGTTGAACAGCACGCCGCCGTCGACCGGGTTGAACCGGCACAGCGACGGCCCGTCCAGGTCGACCTTGGTGATCACGTCGGCCTTGGCCACCGCCACGTGCACCGCGGCCGCCACGCTGATCGAGGTCTCCAGCATGCAGCCGATCATGCAGTCGATGCCGTGCATCGCGGCGATGTCGGCGATGCGGATGGCGTTGGAGATGCCGCCAGTCTTCATCAGCTTGATGTTGATGATGTCGGCCGCGCGCAGGCGGATCAGCTCGATGACCTCCATCGGGCCGAACACGCTCTCGTCGGCCATCACCGGCGTGTGCACGCGCTCGGTGACATAGCGCATGCCGGCGAGATCGCGCGCCTTCACCGGCTGCTCCACCAGCTCCAGCTTGACCCCGGCGTCCTCCAGCGTCTGCAGCGCATAGACCGCCTGCTTGGCGGTCCAGCCCTGGTTGGCATCGAGCCGCAGCAGCGCGCGGTTCTCCACCGCTGCGTAGATCGCGCGCACCCGCTCGATATCCACGCCGATGTCCTTGCCGACCTTGATCTTGAGCGACTCGAAGCCGCGATTCACCGCGTCCACGGAGTCGGCCACCATCTTGTCGATGTAGTCCACGCTGATGGTGATGTCGGTGGTGATCACCGGGTCGCCACCGCCGAGCAGCTTGTACAGCGGCGCGTTGTAGAGCTGGCCCCACAGGTCGTACAGCGCGATCTCCACTGCCGCCTTGGCCGAGGAGTTCTTCTCCATCGACGACTGGATCAGCCCGGTCAGCCGGTTGAGGTCGGCCACCTCCTGGCCGATCAGCCGCGGCGCGATGTAGTGGCGGATCGCATCGACGATCGAGCCGTGCGTGTCGCCGGTAATCACCGCGGTGGCCGGCGCCTCGCCATAGCCGACCTGGCCGGTGTCGGTGTGCAGCATCACCACGATGTCCTCCACCGTGCTCACCGTGCGCAGCGCGGTCTTGAACGGGGTCTTCAGCGGGACCCGCAACATGCCGAACTGGATGTCTGTGATCTTCATGGATGTGCTGTCACTTGTCCTGGAAACTTATGGGGCCCGCGTGGGCAAGTGTGTCTTGGCGGGTGAAGAGCAAGGTGGATTCCCGCTTTCGCGGGAATGACGCCAGTGGGGAGATTCCCGTGTGCCTGGTCGTCTTCGTGGCTTCTTGCTTGACGTAGAAACCGAAGGTTCCCTCAGGGCCCCGTCAGCCCTCACCGTCATTCCCGCGAAAGCCGGAAGTGCCTTCCAGCGGCGGAAGCCGGTCATCCATTTCGCTTTGGCGCCGGAAGGACCCCGCCCCATCACGGCCGTATCCGCACGATGCTGGTCATGTGGTCGATGAAGGTGGAGCCATCCTTGCCGTAGAGCATCGGCAGCAGCGGCGTCACCGAGACGGCGTTGAGCTTCACGTGGCGCACGCTGCCATCGGCCTGCCGGTAGCTCATGCCGAGCACGTCGTGGATCACCCACGGCTGCCCCTGCCACTGGCCGATCACCATCATCACGTGGCCGGGGATGTAGACCAGATCACCCACCTCAAGCGCCTGCGCCGCCCTGACGCGCTCGTCGTGGCTGTCTTTATCGGTGAACGCGCGATGCGCCAGCGCCGGGCTGATGGCCTGCCGGCTGGTGTTGCGCGGCATCTGCACGCCCATCGAGCGGTACACGTCCGAGACGAAGCCGGAGCAGTCGCGGCCATCGTAGGCGTGGCCCCAGCCATAGCGCTCGCCGAGGAACTTGAACGCCTGGCGCAGCAGGTTGGCGCGGGTCAGCGGCAGGTAGTCCGCCGCGGTGTCGGTGTTCTTCTGCAGCAGCGCCGGTGCGAACGCGAGGGCGCCATCCTTGCCGTGGATCGGCAGCTCCAGCACGTGCGACGTGTAGGGCGTCTGGCCGTTCACCGCGGCGTCCGGCGCCAGCCCGGTAGCCAGTGGCAGGCGGTCGCCCATGTCCAGCTGCAGCTGCGACAGCTGCGGCTGCTCGCGGGTGAACACGGTACGCACAGTGGCGCCGGTGACCACCCGGTACGGGGTCTTTTCCGCGTAGCCGAACACTTGCGCCGCGCTGCCTTCGGCGATGTTCGCGCGCCGCGTCCACGCTGCGTAGCGTTCGCTCACCACGAACAGCCACTGGCCGTCGCCACTGGTGTGCGCGATCACCACCGGCGTGCCGGGAAATTCGGCGGTCTCCTGGAAGCGGTCGATGTCGGTGTCGCCGGCCTCGCTGAACACGCGCAGCGCGGTGGGGAAGCTGCGCAGCGCGGCGCGCTCCACCACCAGCCCGTAGCGCGTTTTCTGGTGGGCCGGCACGGCGTCGATGGCGGCATTGGCGACGACCCCGTCCAGTGTCGCCTGCGGCACCGGCGTGCCCTGCACGTCGTAGAGCGCATGGGTGGGACGGCTGGAAACCCCGCTGATCCAGCCCTGCACGCGCGCACGATCGAGTTGCGCGGGCAGCGCGCGCAGATCGTGCATCGAGGGGTCACGAGCCAGCAGCGCGGCGTTCTGCGCCGCGATGCGGGCCGGCGTGAGCACCACAGCGTCGGGATGCGGCAGCCGGTCGATCCAGAACTGCGGGTCGAGTTGGGCGTCGCCCACGCCCAGCACGCCCGACGGCGGCACCGGCAGGCTGTCCGCGGCCCGGGACGACGGCACGGCGAGCAGCAGGCCGAGCAACACGGCAGAGAGGGCGGAGCTTCGAAGGTGCATGATCAGGTCCCGTCGTTTGAAAGGCTCAGGGCACCGCCAGCATCGCCATCAGCGACGCCACCAGCAGCCCGAAACCGGTACCGAGGATGTAGCCCAGCAGGGCCAGCAGGATGCCCACCGGCACCAGCGCGCGCGAATAGCTCGCTGCCAGCACCGGCGCCGCGGCGACGCCGCCGATGTGCGCCAGCGAGGCGATGCCGCACAGGTACAGGTCGAAGTGGAACACCCGCGCGCACAGTGCCAGCACCACGGCGTGCAACGCGATGACCGTGATGCCGCACAGCAGGTACAGCGGCGCCTCGCCGAGGCCGTGGAAATTGCTCTGCGAGGCCAGCACCGCCACCACGAAGATCAGCATCGCGCCGGAGATGCTTCCCGCGCCGGGGAACCGCGCCAGCGGCGTGTGCGCCACCGCCAGCCCGGCCAGGGTCGACAGCAGGATCGTCCAGGTGGTGGCGCTGACCATGTCCGACACCGGCAGCACGCCCGCGAGCAGGCGTGCGAGCGCGGTCGCCAGCAGCGCCATGCCCAGCCACAGCAGCACGTTCTCCGGCGTGGTGGGGCCGCGCTCGGCCACCTCGGCCACCTGCAGCTCGCCGCTGGAGCGCGCCCGCGTCCAGCGGTTGAACGCCGGTGCCAGCCGCGCCACCGAGAACAGCACCACCACCCACATCGAGTAGCACACCGCGTCGGTGAGCAGCGACATCGCCAGGTGCGGGTCGGACATGCCGATCGCCTGCTTCACCCCGATCATGTTGGCGGTGCCGCCAACCCAGCTGCCGGACAGCGCTGCCAGCGGATGCCAGTCGTCCCCGGGCAGCCAGCGGCGATAGAGCATGAAGGTGACGAGGAAGGCGATGAACAGGCTGACCGTGGTGCAGGCGAACACGCCCAGCACGCGCGGCCCCAGCGCGAAGATCGCGCGCAGGTCGCAGTTGATCATCAACAGGAACAGCAGTGCCGGCACGAGATTGCCGACCAGCAGCGACTGCGCCGCCCGGATCGGCGCATTGACCTGCCACACCCCGGCGATCGCCAGCGCGGTCACCAGCAGGTAGACCATGACGATCGGCGGCAGCACGTTGAACACGCGCCAGCCGAAGCGACGCTCCAGCGCCGGAAACAAGCCCGCCACCACCAGCATCAAGCCCAGGAACGGCCACACCGTCTGGATCACCCGTACCCCCTCTGCGAGCCGCCCGCGGCACCGCAGGCAGCGCCGCCTTGGAATATCTGATTCTTTATCGCGTCGACCGCAGCATAAATTATTGACCCGCTTTTGCAAGCATGCTACACAACCGTCACGCAAGTTCATGCCAGCGGGGGTCGCGTGACGATGAGCCGACGGGGAAAACCAGGCAGGTACTGCGCCGCAGCGGTGTTCCGTCACTCGCTGCAGGCCGCCGTCTGCACACTCTCGCTGGCCACGGCGGGCGCCGCGATGGCGGTACCCACGACAGGGGCGACCACCGAAGCCCTGCCCGCGATCATCGCGCAGATCGACGCCGGCCACTTCCAGGCCGCCAACGCCGCGATTGATGCGGCGCTCGCCAAACCCGGCCTCGACGCCACCGAACGCGAACGCCTGACGTTCCAGCGCGAGCGGATGCGGCGCATTCGGCTCGACTTCTCGCTCGACGCCGACGCCGCCCGGGCGCGCGTGCGCAAGCAGATTCCCGACCTCACCGACGCCGAATTCGCCCGCTGGGACCGCGCCGGCCTGTTCGAGCACCTGACCATCGACGGTCGCACCTGCTATTTCAACCGCGCTCCCGGCAACCTGTTCCGCCTCAGCGAGGAGGCGCGCCAGCGCCGTGCGGTGCAGACGCCGTTCGACGACGGCCCCAACGAGATCCTCAACGACCACCATCGCGCAGTGCGGCGCGAGGCACTGGCGAGCGGTCGCACCGGCGTCGCGCCGAACCGGGTGGAAGTCACCCAGACCCTGACCGTGGATGCCGATGCGGTGCCGGCGGGAGAAACAGTGCGCGCGTGGATTCCCTACCCGCGTGCCATCCCCGGCCAGCAGGAGGGCATCCAGCTGGTCGGCAGTGCGCCCGCGGGCGCACGCATCGCGCCGGAATCGGCGCTGCAGCGCACCGCGTACCTGGAGAAGAAGGCCGTTGCCGGCCAGCCCACGGTGTTCTCGATCACCTACGACGTCACCGTGCTGGCGCAGTACCACCGGATCGATCCGGCCAGGGTCACCGCCGAGCAGATCACCCCCGCGCTGGCGCCGTACGTCGCCGAGCGCCCGCCGCACATCGTATTCACCGACGACCTGCGCGCGTTTTCGCGCAAGGTGGTGGGCGACGAGAAGGATCCCTACCGCATCGCGCAGAAACTGTTCGCCGCGGTCGACCGGATCCCGTGGGCCGGTGCGCGCGAGTACTCCACCCTCAGCAACATCAGCGACTACACCCTGCACGCCGGCCACGGCGACTGCGGCGAGCAGACGTTGCTGCTGATGACCCTGCTGCGCCTGAACGGCATTCCGACCCGCTGGCAGTCCGGCTGGATCTTCTCCGACGCCAGCTACAACAACATCCACGACTGGGGCCAGCTGTACCTGCCGCCTTATGGCTGGGTGCCGATGGACGTGACCTTCGGCCAGCTCCAGCCCGCTTCCGGCGACGACCCGGCGCTGCGCTGGTTCTACCTGGGCGGGCTGGATGCCTATCGGATCGCCTTCAACGACGACTTCAGCCAGCCGTTCGTGCCGGCCAAGACGTTCCCGCGCTCGGAGACGGTGGATTCGCAGCGCGGTGAAGTCGAGTGGAAGGGCGGCAACCTGTACTTCGATCAATGGGATTACCACTTCGACTGGCACACCGTGCCGGCGCAGGGACGCTCGGACAACTAACCGGCCGCACCACAAGCGGCCCGAGCAGCAACGGGGAGATGGGGCAATGAGCAGCAGTCGGCACATACGCAAGACCGCGTTGAATATCGCCATGGGCCTGGGTTTGATGGCCGCGCTTCCAGCCGCGTTCGCGGCCAACAACGACGGCACCGTGGTCGGCCACACCCGGCCTGGCGCCACCGTGACGGTGGTCAGCCCGGACACCGGCTTCACCCGCACCGTGACCGCCGACGACAGCGGTAACTACCGCCTGCCGTTCCTGCCGATCGGCCGCTATACGCTCACCAGCGAAGCGGCCGGCCAGGCCGTGGGCGCGCCGGTCAACGTCACCGTGTCGCTGGGCAACGCCACCACCGTGAACCTGGTGTCGCGCGACGCGGTGGAGCTGGGCGGCGTCACCGTCACCGGCGCCAGCGTGGCCAGCGCGGTGGACGTGACCTCCACCGAATCGGCCACCAACGTCACCCGCCAGGAACTGGCGCGGCTGCCGGTGGACCAGAACGTGGCCTCGGTGGCGCTGCTCGCGCCCGGCGTGGTCAAGGGCAACGCCGGCTTCGGCGGGATCTCCTTCGGCGGCTCGTCGATCGCCGAGAACTCGTTCTACGTCAACGGCCTCAACGTCACCGACTTCTACAACCGCAACGGCTTCTCCGAGGCGCCGTTCGCGTTCTACCAGGAGTTCCAGGTCAAGACCGGCGGCTACTCGGTGGAGTTCGGCCGCACCACCGGTGGCGTGGTCAATGCGGTGGCCCGTTCGGGCACCAACGAATTCCACGCCGGCACCGAGATCACGATGGAGCCGGGCAACTGGCACTCCCGCGGCGGCGATTACACCTTCGACGGCGAGCGCTATTACACCTCCAGCCGCGACCGTGACTCGCTGATCAAGACCAACGTGTGGGCCTCCGGACCGATCGTGAAGGACAAGCTGTTCTTCTTCGCGATGTACGAGCAGCGTGGCGCCAGCCCCCGCAACACCAACGACACCGGCACGTCGATCACGGACCACAGCGCCAACCAGGGCTTCTGGGGCGGCACCATCGACTGGAACATTACCGACAGCAACACCCTGTCGCTGATGGCGTTCTCGGACAAGAACCGCGATGTCGGCGACGTCTACAACTACGACTACGACACCGACACGCGCACGGCCAAGAGCAACGAGGTCTACACCGACACCGGCGGCAGGAACTGGGCGCTGACCTGGACCAGCTACCTCACCAACGACCTGTCGATGAAGCTGATGTACGGCCGCAACGAGCGCCAGGCCGACGTCAGCTCGCAGCGCGACGAGGAGTGCAACCGCGTGGCCGTGAGCACCGGTGCGCCGCAGCCGCCCGGCGGCCTCACGCCCGGCTGCACCAGCAGCTCGAACATCGCCTCGCGCGTGGACACCCGCAAGCAGTACCGCGCCGACTTCGAGTGGACGCTGGGGGACCACCTGCTGCGCTTCGGCTACGACCACGAGCTGGACACGTCCGACTACGCCCGTCGCTATCCTGGCCCGGGCGGTTATTACTACAACGTTTACGCCAACACCGGCGATCCGGCCGACACCGATGGCGGCGGCAGCATCCCGGCCGGCGATCCGGCCTGGGTTCGCGTGCGCCGCTACGAGATTGCCGGCACCTTCGAGACCGAGAACTCGGCGCTCTACCTGGAAGACAACTGGCAGCTCACGCCGAACCTCGTGTTGAACGCGGGCCTGCGCAACGACAGCTTCGACAACCGCGACGCCAGCGGCCGCAGCTATATCAAGATCAACAAGCAGATCGCGCCACGGCTGGGCTTTGCCTGGGACATGAAGGGCGACGGCAGCACCAAGCTGTTCGGCAACCTCGGCCGCTACTACCTGCCGGTGGCCAACGTGATCAACATCAAGCAGGCCGGCGGGCTGCTGGACGAGCGCTCGGCGCATCGGTTCCTGGGCTGGGAAACGCGGGAGATCAACGGCGTGCAGTACGCCTTCCCGATCGTCGGCGACGCGCTCCCTGGCAGCCATACCGATACCTCGCAGGGTGACGGCACGGTCGGCGACCTGCGCTCGGAAGTGGACAAGGACATGGACCCGGTCTACCAGGACGAGGCCATCCTCGGTTTCCAGCAGATGATCAATGCGCACTGGTCGTGGGGCGTGAGCGGCACCTACCGGCGCCTGCACAACGCCATCGACGACATGGAGATCAGCGCCACGCCGCAATGCGGCGGCGATGGCTACATCGGCTACGTGATGGCCAATCCGGGCAAAAACCTCACCGTCTACGGCGATACCGACTGTGACGGCACGGCAGACGGCTACATCAACATCGACACGTCCAAACAGGGCTTCGCGCTGTACGACTCCGACGGCAACTATCTGGGCCAGCGCGGCTGGGTGAAGCCCAAGCGCACCTACAGCTCGCTGGAGTTCCAGCTCGACCGCGCGTGGGACGAGAAGTGGTCGTTCAACGCGTCCTACGTGCTGGCCTGGAACCGCGGCAACGCCGAAGGCCCGGTCAACTCCGACACCGACTTCGACGACACCGGCCGCACTGAGAACTTCGACGATCCGTGGGTGAACTTCGGTGGCGACGGCTTCCTGCCGAACGACCGGCGTCACCAGTTGAAGCTGCGCGGCGTCTATGCGCTCACGCCCCACTGGCAGGTGAGCGGCGACATGGACATCCATTCGGGCGGCCCGATCACCGGCTTCGGCGTGGGCAACCCGTACGACGCGTCCAACTACCACAGCTACTTCATCTGCGTGGACAAGTGCGGGAACATTCCCGGCGCCACCGACGCCGATGGTGACCCCGTGCCTTACCCGTCCGAGGACCGCGTCTATGAGCGCTCGCCGCGCGGCAAGTACGGGCGCCTGCCGTGGACCTACACCCTCAACGCCGGCATTGCCTACATCCGACCGTTCAACGGCGGCAACCTGCGCGTGAAGCTGGCCGTCTACAACCTGCTCAACCAGCAGCGCACCGTGCAGGTGGACCAGGATCTGCAGACGGGCCTGGGCGACAACGACACCGGCACAGGTCCCGCGTTCAATGACACGTTCCGGTTGCCGATCGGTTTCCAGAGCCCGCGCTTCACCCAGCTGACCGTCGCGCTGGATTTCTAGGCCACCCTCCCCTGGCCGGCCCGCCCTCCCCGGCGGGCCGTTTTTTTTCGGCCATGCCGCAAAAGGAGTCTTCTTGTTCAACAGCCCCTGCGATCCCGGCCTGATCGACGAACATGAGCGGCCCGCTGCCGACACCGCGGCGCACCTGGACGACGTCGACCTCGTTGCGCTGGCCGCCCAGATGGGCACGCCGCTGCATGCGTATTCCGCCAGCGCGATCCGCGCCCGCATCGACGGCCTGCTGGCGGCCCTCGAGGGCACGGACGCATTGGTCTGCTACGCGGCCAAGGCCAACACCAATCTCGCCATCGTGCAGCTGATGGCCGAGCGCGGACTGGGGGCGGACATCGTGTCGTCCGGCGAGCTGTGGCGCTGCCTTCGTGCGGGCATCCCGGCGTCGCGGATCGTGTTCTCCGGCGTCGGCAAGACGGCGCAGGAGATCGCCGAGGCGCTGGAGGCCGGCGTCGGCCGCTTCAACCTGGAATCGCGCGACGAGCTGGAGACGCTGCAGCGGGTCGCCGCTGCGGCCGGCGTGGTGGCGACCGCGGCGGTGCGGATCAATCCCGACGTGGACGCGCTCACCCACGCGAAGATCTCCACCGGCCGGGCGGAAAACAAGTTCGGCGTGAGCATCGACGAGGCGCGCCACTGGTTCGACACGGCCGCCGAGTATCCGAACGTGCGGCTGGACGGCCTGCACGCGCACATCGGTTCGCAACTGCTGCAGCTGGCGCCGATCCGCGCCGCGCTGGCGCGCGTGGCCGCGTTCTGGCGTGAGCTGGAGCAGGCCGGCCACCGCGTCGCCAGCATCGACGTGGGCGGCGGCCTGGGCGTGTGCTATCGCCACGGCGAAGACCGGCCGATTGCCGCGGCGGACTACGTGGCGGCGATCCGCGACGCGCTGCAGGGCTTCGGCGGCCGCCTGCTGCTCGAACCGGGCCGTTACCTTGTGGCCGAGGCCGGCGTGCTGCTGACCCGCGTGGTGCGGGTCAAGCCGGGCGAACAGCGCCAGTTCCTGGTGGTGGACGCGGCGATGACCGAGCTGATCCGCCCGAGCCTGTACGACGCCTGGCACGACATCGCCCCGGTGCTGCCCAGCGGCCAGCCTGCGATGCGTTACGACGTGGTCGGTCCGGTGTGCGAAAGCAGCGATACCTTCGCCCGCGATCGCCAGCTGCCGCGCTGCGCGGCCGGCGACCTGCTGATGATCCGGGGCACCGGCGCCTATGCCGCGTCGATGGCCTCGACCTACAACTCGCGCCCGCTTGCCGCCGAAGTACTGCTGGACACCGGCCGGTACGCGGAAATCCGCCGCCGCCAGAGCTTCAGCGAGATGATTGCCGGCGAACAATCCGTACGGCAGTGGCAGACCACCTGAGGACCCTCACCATGATCGGACGCCTTGCGCTCGCGCTGACCCTTGCCGCAGCCCTGCCCGCCATCGCCACCGCCGACGGCAAGGACCCGCCGATCACCATCGACACCCACGTCGACATCCCCTTCGGCTACATGCACGAGCCGCGTTTCGACGTCGGCACGGCGACACCGCTGCTGGTGGACCTGGGCAAGATGGAGCGTGGCGGGCTCGACGCCGCGTTCTTCGTGATCTGGGTGCCGCAGCACGCGCTCGATCCAGCCGGCTACGCAAAAGCGGTGCAGCAGGCGGAGCAAAAGTACGACGCCATCGGCGACATGCTGATGAAATACCCCGACCGCATCCGCCTCGCCACCACGCCCGCGCAGGCGCTGGCCAACCGCAAGGCCGGGTTGCTCTCGGCGATGATAGGCATCGAGAACAGCTACTCGCTCGGGCACGACCTGCACCGGCTCGACGCCGCCTACGATCGCGGCGCACGTTATGTCGGCCTGGTGCATGTCGGCAACAACGACCTGTGCACCAGCTCGCTGCCCGATACCGAACACGGCGAGCCCGCGATGAGCAGCGCCGGCGACACCGGCATGAGCGACTTCGGCCGCGCGGTGGTCAGGCGCGCCAACGCGCTCGGCATGATGGTGGATATCTCGCATGCCTCCGATGCCTGCGTGCGCGATGCCTTGCAGGTTTCCACCGCACCGCTGCTCGCCTCGCACTCCGGCGCACGCGCCGTGCTCGATCATCCGCGCAACCTGCCCGATGACCTGCTGCGCGCCATCGCGGCGAAGGGCGGCGTGATCCAGGCGGTGGCGTACAAGGAATTCCTGAAGAAGGATCCGGCGCGCGAGGCGGCCGAGAAGAAATTGCAGGCCGCGATCGCCAAGCAATTCGGCGAAAAGGAATACGACAGCGACACCGACGACTACCGCCCCGAGATGGGCGCCGGCATGGCCGACATCCAGAAGAAATATCCGCTGGCCACGCTGGACGACTACATGGACCAGATCCAGCACATGGTGAAGGTCGCCGGCATCGACCACGTCGGCATCGCCTCGGACTTCGACGGCGGCGGCGGCATCACCGGCTGGACCGACGCCAGCGAAACCCGCCACGTCACCGCCGCCCTGCGCAAGCGCGGCTTCAGCGACGCCGACATCGCGAAGATCTGGGGCGGCAACCTGCTGCGGGTGTGGGGCGAGGTGGGTTGCGATGCGCTTTGACGCGCGCCCACCTCAGGCTATCGGCGGCCGTTGTTCGTCGTGGGGAATCCCAGTTGATGGCGATGGCGCCGCGGTAGAACCCTGTCCCGTTGCCTCCGTGACGCCAGCGATCGCAGGCACCCGGTGCGTTGACGGAGGCAGCATCGAAGACGGCCGACCGCGCGCGCGGCGCCGCGCCATTAAGGAGATGCTGAATCACGGCCGGCGCCGGGATCACGACGTGGCAAGACTCCTCCTCGCCCCAGCCGCACCTTCCGTTATGCCAGCGGACGCTGGCGTCCCGCGCCTCGCGTCCCGCACACGGCCGAGAGCATGGCGGTGTTCCGCAGGCCCGTCCGCCCTGCTCTGTGCCATCGCGCTCGCCTTCGCCGGCTCGGCGCACGCCACGCACCAACCCGCCGCGTCGCCCGATGCTCAGGCCACCTACGATCCCATCGTCGACGCCGTCGTCGCCCGCTACCACCTGCCCGGCATTGCCGTCGGCGTGATCGAGAACGGCAGGGTCGTCTACACCGCCACCCGCGGCGAGACCGTCACCGGCTCCGGCCAGAGGATCGACACCGACACGCTGTTCAAGATCGCCTCCAACAGCAAGGCGATGACCACCGCCCTGCTCGGCCGCCTGGTCGACCAGGGCAAGCTGCACTGGGACGACCCGGTCACGAAATACCTGCCCGACTTCGCCATGCACGACCCGTGGGTCACCAGGAACATGCGCGTGGCCGACCTGCTCACCCACGCCAGCGGCCTGCCCGAAGGCGGCGGCGACCTGATGCTGTGGCCGGAACCCAATGCGTTCACCCGGCAGGACATCATCCACGGCCTTCGTTCCATCGCACCCGGCTACAGCTTTCGCTCGAAGTACCAGTACGACAACCTGCTCTACGTGGTGGCCGGCGAGGTCGCCGCGGCGGCGGGCGGCGCGTCGTACGAGACGCTGATGCATCGCGAGGTGTTCGCGCCGCTCGGCCTCACCCGCTGCCAGGTTGGCAGGTGGAACCGCGACGCGGTGGGCAACGTGGCGCAGCCGCATCGCCAGACCGATGGCCACAACGAACCGATCCGCGAAGACGGTGCGACCATTCCCGCGATCACCTCGGCACCGGCCGGCGGCATCCGCTGCGACCTCACCGACATGCTGACCTGGGCGACCAGCTGGCTGGCCCCGACGCCGGCACAGCTGGCCTGGCTATCGGCCGAACAGCGCCAGATCCTGCAATCACCGCACATGCTGATCCCGGTGTCGGAGCAGCGCCGCGCCTGGGACCACAGCCACGTGATGGCCTACGGCTACGGCTGGCGCATGGCCGACGTCGACGGCCAGTGGACGGTGTGGCACACCGGCACGCTGTCGGGCATGTACTCCGAACTGATGCTGCTGCCGGATCGACGCAGCGGCTTCGTGTTCCTGATCAACGGCGAGGCCGAGGATGCACGCACCGTGCTGGGGGAACTGCTGCTCAAGCACTTCACCGCGCCGCACGACACGCGCGATGCCACCTGGTACGCCGATGCGCTGGACCATGCGGCCCAGACCGACAACCGCGGCACGCCGGCACCGGACACCACGCGCGCCGTGCCGCTCGCCGCGGCGGAGGCAACGGCGTGGACCGGCCACTACCGCGACCCCTGGCTGGGCGAGCTGACCTTGTGCGCGGCCGGCAACCGCGTGCGCTTCGCAGTGGCGAAATCGCCCAAGCTCAGCGGCGACGTGCAGCGCCTGGACGGTCGCCTGCTGGTGCACTGGGACGACGCCACCGTCTCTCCCGACGCCTGGCTGGACGTGCATCCCGGCAGCCCGGTGACGCTGACCATGGCCAAGGTCGACGCACAGGCCGACTTCAGCTCCGACTACGAGGATCTGCACTTCACCCGCAGCGGAGACTGCCCATGACGCAAGACAGCTATGCACGGGCGCACCCGGTGCGCGACCCGCGCCTGCCGCTGCGCACGGTCGCGCACCGGGTGCGCTCGTGTGTGATCGCGGCGTTTCTGCTGGCGCTCGCCGTGCCGGCTTTCGCCGAGCAGCCCGTCACGCTTTCCTCCGCAAGCACGGCCGCCGAAGCAAACCTGGTCGATATCCGCAGCCTGGTGCCGGACATCCACGAGGACATCAAGTACGCCGGCCACGACAACTTCGTCGGCCGCCCGGTGGATGGCTACCTCGCGCCGAAATGCCTGCTGCTGAAACCCGTCGCCGCGGCGCTGGCTCGGGTCGAACACGACCTGCGCCGCGAGCATGCGCGCCTGCGCCTGTGGGACTGCTATCGCCCGGCCCGCGCGGTGGCCGACTTCGTACGCTGGGCGCATGACCTGTCCGACCAGGCCACCAAGGCCGCCCACTATCCCGATCTGCACAAGTCGCAGCTGCTCGGCGACTACATCGCCCCGGTCTCCGGCCACAGCCGCGGCGCCACCACCGACCTGACCATGGAGCAGTGCGACGCGCACGATCGCCACTGCGTGCCGCTGGACATGGGCACGCCGTTCGACTGGTTCGGCGTGCGCGCCAACACCGACAACCCCGGCGTGACCGCCGCGCAGCGCGCGAACCGCCAGCGCCTGCTGCACGCCATGGCAAGGGAAGGGTTCGGCAACTATCCAATGGAGTGGTGGCACTACACCTTCCAGCCCGAACCCACGCCGCACACGCTGTACGACACGCCGATCCGGTGACCGCCATGCGTCTTGCCCTGAGCCTGCTCGCCACCCTCGCCTGCATCGCGCCCTGCCGCGCCGGAGAGCTGCCCGCTGCCGTCGCGGAACGCATGCAGCCCTACACCGGCGACGTTCCCGGTGCCTCGCTGCTGATCCTCAAGGACGGCAAGCCGGTGGTCCGACGCGGCTTCGGCTACGCCGACCTCGAGCAGCATGTCGCGGCCACGCCGGCCACCGACTACCGGCTCGCCTCGGTGAGCAAGCAGTTCACCGCCGCGGCGATCCTGCTGCTGGCCGAGGACCACAAGCTCGCGCTGGACGATTCGGTCCGCCACTGGCTGCCGTCGCTGCCGCCGTTTGCCGACCGCATCACCCTGCGCCAGCTGCTCGACCATACCGGCGGCCTGCTCGACTACGAGGACCTGATCGAGCCCGCGCAGACCGCGCAGGTCGGCGACGCCGACGTGCTGCGGATGATCGCCGGCACCGACCACGGCTACTTCGCGCCCGGTTCCGCCTACCGCTACAGCAACACCGGCTACGTGCTGCTCGGGCTGGTGATCGAGCGGGCGTCGGGCATGACGCTGCCAGCGTTCCTGAAGGCGCGCATCTTCGCGCCGCTGCACATGGACCACACCCTGCTCTACGAGCACCACCGCGGGCCTGCCGTGCCCCACCGCGCCTACGGCTACAGCTTCATCGACGGCCACTGGCAGCGCACCGATCAGAGCGTCACCTCCGCCACCCGCGGCGACGGCGGCATCTATGCCTCGGTCGACGATCTCGCCAGGTGGGACGCCGCGCTGTACGACGACCGCCTGCTCAGCGATGCCTCGCGCGCGCTCGCCTTCAGCCCACACGTGAGCGTGACCGGGGAGCCGTACCAGGCGCAGTACGGCTTCGGCTGGCGGATCACCGGCGAGACGCTGTGGCACTCCGGCGAGAGCATCGGTTTCCGCAACGTGATCGTGCGCTGGCCGCAGCGGCACCTCACGGTGATCGTGCTCAGCAACCGCAATGATCCGGAGCCGTATCGCACGGCCTTGCAACTCGCGCAGCCGTATCTGGCGCGCTGACCCGCCGCCCGCTTCACGCGTGCGATGCGCCCTCGAAGGAATCCTCGTCCCGATGCCAGTCCCGTCCCCCACACCCGAAGCCTTCCGCTGGCCGCTGCGCATCGCCACGTGGTGCGCGATGGTGCTGCTGGCCGCCTGCTCCCATGCGCCGCCGCGCAATCCGCTGGCGACCTGGGTGCCGTCGCCCAACCACGACATCCGCCGGCCGGTGCTGGTCGTGCTGCACTTCACCAATCAGCACTCGGCGCAGGAAAGCCTGGACACCTTGCGCACACGCAACAGCGGCGGGCCGGTCAGCGCGCACTACCTGGTGGGCGGCGACGGCCACATCTACCAGCTGGTAGCCGACGCGCAGCGTGCGTGGCATGCCGGTGGCGGCCGCTGGGGCACCGTCACCGACCTCAACTCCGCCTCCATCGGCATTGAGCTGGACAACGACGGCCATTCGCCGTTTGCGCCGGCGCAGATCGCCAGCCTGCTGCGCCTGCTGGCCGACCTCACCACGCGGCTGGATATCCCGCCCACCCAGATCATCGGCCACGAGGACCTGGCACCCACGCGCAAGGACGACCCGGGTCCGTACTTTCCCTGGAGCACGCTGGCTCAAGCCGGTTTCGGCTTGTGGCCGAAGGGGCCGCTGTGCGATCCGCCCGCCGGCTTCGACCCGTGGATGGCGCTGGCCGCGGTCGGTTACCCGCTGGACGACCGCCCGGGCGCGGTGCGCTCGTTCCACCACCACTTCCGCGCGATGCAGGGCGAGACGCTGGACGCGGAGGATGCCCGGATCCTCTACAACCTCGCGCAGCAGATCGATGGGGGCGGTAACGCCTGTGTGCCCTATGCGGCCAGAGAGACCGAAAGTAGCCCCTAGAAGCGTCCCTCAGACCTTTTCGTTATTTCCGTGATCGATGGCAATGGCAATGACCGTGCGCCCCACTCGGCCCGGGAGAACCGGACGTGGCCAACCGGAAGCACCGCCCACATTGCCGTCATTCCCGCAAAAGCGGGAATCCACGGTGACCGCTGCATCAGAGATCGATGGATTCCCGCTTTTGCGGGAATGACGGCTCTTGGGCTTCTGCGCAGATAGAGAGCTTCATCGCGCCAGTGGTATCCAGCGTCACGTGCGCACGCTGCTGCACGACCAGGGCAGCACGGCGCACCATGCGCTCAGCCCCCGTCGCCGGTCCGCGATAACCGCGGTGCCAGCCCGCCGGCACGCTGCACCGGCCGATCCAGCGCCGCCGCGACCGCCTCCGCCGTGCCCCACAGCTCGACCTGACGCTTCGCACGCGACAGGCCGGTGTAAAGCAACTGGCGCGACAGCAGGCGGTGCTGCGGATCCGGCGGCAGCAGCACGGCGGCGAGGTCGTACTCGGAGCCCTGGCTCTTGTGCACGGTGATCGCGAAGCCGCCCTCGTGCGGCGGCAGCGTGCCAGGCGCGAAGCTGCGCGCACTGGCGCGGCCGTGCTCGTCCACCGTCTCGAACCACACCCGCAGCGAGCCGTCCGGCTCGGCCAGGCACAGACCGACGTCGCCGTTGTAAAGGCGTGCGGCGTAGTCGTTGCGGCTGACCAGCACGGCGCGGCCGGCGTACCAGGTGCGCTCCGGCGGCACGCCCCAGAGCTGTTTCAGGCGCTGCTCGATCCAGCCGTTGAGCGCCAGCGCGCCGAAGCCGTCCTCGCGCAGCGCGGCCAGCAGTTGCCGCTGCGCCAGGGCGCGCAGGGCCTGCACCGCCATCACGGCCCTGGCCTCGGTCCGGGCCTCGTCGCGCGGTGGCAGTTCCGGACGGATCGGCAAGGCCGCCAACGGCTCGCACCACGCCGCCAGCGCGCGGCGCAGCGCCGCCACGTCGGCGACCTCGCGCCAGCGCGCGTCGTCACCCGCCGATGCCATCGCCGCGCGCAATCCGTCCCCGTCGCCCACGCGCACGGCCCGGTTGATCGGCACCAGCTGTCGCTCGGCGCGGAAGCTGTGCTCCAGCCGCACCAGGTCGCCGCACGGATCGGCCTCGAACGCGCCCACCAGGTCCATCAGCACCGAGCCGGCGGCGACCGAGGTGAGCTGGTCGGCATCGCCCACCAGCACCAGCGTGGCCTGCGGCCGCACCGCGTCGAGCAGGCCGCGCAGCATGGCCAGATCGACCATCGAGGCCTCGTCCACCACCACCACGTCGGCGGCCAGCGGGTGGGTCACGTCGCGGGTGAAACGGTTGCGCCGCGGGTCGTAGCCGAGCAGGCGGTGCAGGGTCAGCGCTTCGGTGTCGGGGATCGCCGCCAGAGCAGTGCTCCAGTCCTCGCCGAGCCGGGCAGCCAGGGCCTGCTTGCCCTGCCGCAGCGACTGCACCAATCGCTGCGCGGCCTTGCCGGTGGGCGCGGCAACCTGGATCGACAGCGTCGTCTCCGCTCGGGACCGCTGCAGCGCCAGCAGCATGCGCAGCACGGTGGTGGTCTTGCCGGTGCCGGGGCCGCCGGTGAGCACGAACAGCCGGCGTCCGCCGACCGCGGCCACCGCCTCGCGCTGGCGCTGCACGGCCTCGGAGCGTTCGCCGTGGAAGAGGCTGTCGACGAGCGATTCGTCGACCGGCAGGGGCCCGGCGGCCGCGCGACGCGCACGCACGGCGCGCGCCACGGCGACCTCGTGCGCGTGGTTGCGCCACAGGTAGAAGCGATCGTCGGCGTCGATCACGTACGGCGTCGGCACCCGGCCGTCGCCGACCAGCGGCTCGGCGCGCAGCGCGAGCAGCGCGTCGGCGTCTGGCCGCGGCATGCCGTGGCGTCCCGGGCCGTCGCCGGACAGCGGCAGCGCGGTATCGCCCTCGCCGTCGGCGTAGCTGGCCCACGCAGCCATCTTCGCCAGCAGCGGCGAACCGCCGTGACCGAGCGTCCAGCGCAACACGGCGCGGTCGAGCGGACGCCACGGCGCGTCGGTGGTCAGCTCCAGCGGCGAAGGCTCGAAACGGTAGGCGCTCATGCGACAGCTCCTTCCATGTGCCCGGCCAGCGCCGCATCGACGGCGGCGATCAACCCATCGTCGAAGCGATGGCGCCAGATACCGGCCGCCGGCGCCAGCCCGACTGCCCGCACGAACAGGTAGATCGCTTCACCCAGATGCCGCTCGCGGCGGTAGCCGGGCAGGCGCTGGCGCAGCATGCGGTCGACCGCCACCGTGTAGAGCAGCGCCTGGAAGCGGTACTGGTGGGCGTCCATGGCCGCCTCCAGCGCGTCCGGCATGTAGCCGTCCAGACGGTCGCCCAGGTAGTTGCTCTTGTAGTCGAGTACGCCGTAGCGGCCATCGTGCTCGATGATCAGGTCGATCTTGCCGGTCATGCGGCCGCGCAGCTGGTTGACCGCCGTGAATGGCACCAGGGTCGGCTGGCCGTGGCGCACGCAGGCCTCGCGCAGCGCGGCCACCGAGGTGTCGTCGAGCACGTAGTGGAACTCCATCTCGGCGAGCTGGCGCGCGGGCGGCAGGCTGCCCAGGGTGAGCCCCGGCAGCAGCGCGGTGTCGAGCACGCCTTGCAGCCGTCGGGCCAGTCGCTGGATTACCGCGCCGCGCTCGCGCTCCTCCAGCGGCACGCCGAACGCGCGCAGCTCGCGGTCGACCAGCTCGAGCTGGCGGGTCATCGGTTCGCCGATCACCCGGTTCTCGAACATCGCGTGCAGTGCGTTGCCGATGTCGGCACCACGGATCGGCGCCAGCGCGAGCAGCTCCGGATGGTCCGGCGCTGGTGCCGGCAGCACCGCGTCGAGCCCCGGCTCGACGTCGTCAGCGGCGGGCGATTCGTCGCTGGCGGAAGAGTCCTCCAGCGTGCCGGCGTGCGCACCGCGGGTCAGCGTGGAAAAACTGTAGACGCGCGCATCGGGATGCGCCGACGGCATCGGCAGCACCCGGCGCGGGCGGTCGTCGGCCGCATCGGGGCCGATGCGGCCGCTGGCCCGCCACGGCCATCCGTCAGGCAGCCAGGCCAGCTGGGGCGCCTCGTCCGCCAGCACCAGGCCGTTTGCCAGCCGCGCCAGCAAACGCCCGACCGAGGCATCCAGCGGCGCACGCTCGGGGTCGCCGGCGGGCTTGTCGCTGTTGGCCTGCTTGGGCCGGTCCGGTGGCAGCACGTAGACGTGGCAGGCGTGGATGGCGCGGGTCAGCGCCACGTACAGCACGCGGAAGCGCTCGTCCTGGCCCTCACGGTCGTACTGCGCCTTCGCCGCCTTGCCGAAGCCGATCACGCGCTGGCCGCACAGCGGCTCGTCGATCACCGGCGTGGTGTCCTGGCCGCTGCGGGTGTGGTCCCACATCAGCGGCAGGAACACGATCGGAAACTCCAGCCCCTTGCTCGCGTGCAGGGTCATCAGGCGCACGCGGCGGGCATCGGACTCGATCCGCAACTGCTGTTCCTCGGCGGCGTCGCCACCGGCCGCCTCGCCCTCGCGCTGGCGCGCGAACCACGCCAGCAACTGCTCGCTGCCGTGGAGCTTTTCCGACTGCGCCTGCAGCAGTTCGCCCAGGTGGCGCAGGTCGGTCAGCGCGCGCTCGCCGTCCTCGCCGGCCAGCAGCGTCGGCGCGGCGCGATCGATCAGTGCACGCACCACCGCCAGCACGCCCTCGCGCTGCCAGCGCACCCGCCACTGCTGGAACTGCTGCTCGTAGGTCAGCCATGCCTCCGGCTGTTCGCGCAGCGCCTTCAGCGCGTGGAACGACATGCCGTACAGTCGCGTGGCCAGTGCCGCGCGCACCGCGCCCTCATCGCTGGCATGGTCGATGCCGTAAAGCACGATCTGCAGCTCGCGCGCCAGGTCCAGCGCAAACACGCTCGAGCGGCCCGCGCCCACGCAGGGGACGCCGTGACGCTGCAGCAGCCCGCGCAGGTCGGTGATGTCCTGGTTGCCCGGCAGCAGCACGGCGATGTCGCCCGGCTGCACCGGCGCGTCGCCAATGCGATGCGTGCCCGCCTGCAGCAGCGCGGCGATCTGCTGCGCGCACGCTTCCAGCGCCAGCCGCGAACGCGCCGGCACGGCGGCTGGACAGTCGCTGCGCAAATGCAGCTGCAGCGGTTGCGCCAGCGGCGTACCGCCGACGGTATAGACCTCGCCATCGCGGCGCGCGCTGGCGTGCACTGCCTCATAACGGATGGGCGCGTCGTCACGGGTCGAGAGCACCGGGCCGACCACCGCATAGAACTGGTTGATCGCCGCCACCAGCGCACGCGAGGAGCGATGGTTGGTGTCCAGCCGCAGCACCTCGTCCGCGGCGCGGGCGGCGCGCAGGTAGGTGTCGATGTCACCGCCGCGGAAGCGGTAGATCGCCTGCTTGGGATCGCCGATCATCACCAGCCGCCCGCGCGCGGCGCCGGCCGCGTCGCTGTAGATCGCGCGCAGGATGTCGTACTGCTGGCCATCGGTGTCCTGGAACTCGTCCACCAGCGCCACCGGCCACGCCGCGTGCAGGCGGTCGGCCAGCGCGCGGTCCTCGCGCCTGAGCGCCTCGCCGACGCGGCCGATCAATTCGTCGAAGGTGAGCTGGGCGCGTGCGGCCAGGCGCTGTGCACGCCACGCGCCGACTTGCGCCAGCCAGTCCTGCCAGGCCTGCACGTGATCGGCCTCGGCCGCGTATTCGAGCACCCGCCCCGCGCGGCTGGCGAACCCCAGCAGCGCGCGGGTCGCCGGCGAGGCTAGCGTCTCGGGCTGCAGCTGGTCTGGCGCGTCGGTCTCGGCAGCCAGCAGGTTGGCCAGGGCGGAGGGCTTGAGCGGTTCGTCGCGATCGCGCAGCCAGCTGGCCAGAGCCAGCAGGGCGTTCTTCAGCGCGCTCTTGCGCGGCAGGAAATGCGACTTCTCCTGGGCGAACGCTTCCAGCGTGTCGGCCTGCGCTGCGGGCAAGGCGGCCTCGAGCGCCTGCGCGTCGGGCGTCCACAGCGCCACGCCCGGTTGCAGGTACGCCTTGAGCAGGCGCCGCAGCGCCGCCAGCGAGGCCGGAGCGGCCGCGACCGCGCGGTCGCCCTGCTGCAGCCGTCGCCACAGGTCGGCGGCCCATTCGTCCAGCAGCGCATCGGCGGCGACCATCTCGCCCAACTGGAAGCCCGCGCCGCTCTCGAACGGGTAATCGCCCAGGATGCGGCGGCACAGGCCGTGGAGGGTGCCGACCGGCGCCATGTCGAGTTCGGCCTGGGCCAGCCGCAGGCGCAGGCGGTCGCGCTCGGCGTCGGCACGATCGTGCTGCCAGCGCGCCTGCAGCCAGGCGCGGTCCGGCGCGGGGGCCGGCGCAGCGCGGCCGGCCAGCCAGTCCTCCGCCGCCATCTCGCCCCACACCAGCTTGGCGCGCAGGCGCTCGCGCAGTTCCTGGGCGGCGGCATCGGTGAAGGTGGTGACCACCACCTGGCGCGGACTGAGCCCCTGCTCCAGCAGCAGGCGCAGGTACAGCACGGCGATGGTCCAGGTCTTGCCCGTGCCGGCGCTCGCTTCGATCAACGTGCGGCCGTGTCCGGCCAGCGCCAGCCGGGTCCAGTCCAGTGCGGGAGTCGATGCGGCGGCGTTCATGCGTGGGGCTCCAGCAGCGTGACCGGATCGATCAGCGCCGCCAGCCGGCGCGCCAGCGCCTGCAGCGCCGCGTGATCGGCATGACCGGGCTCGAAGCGGGCGGCGCCCGCCAGCAGCCGCGCGTAGCCCGGCGCGAAGTCGCGCTCGCCGATGCCGAAACCGCTGCCCTCCCACGCCAGGCGCGCGGCATCGTCGCGCTCGTCCAGCGCGGCCCAGCTGGTGCGCGGAAAATAATGCTGCGGTTGCTGCTGCGCCTGCTGCCACCACGCCAGCAGCGCGGTGACGCGCTCGCCCAGCGCCGCGCGCATGGCATCCGCCGCGGCGTGGTCGCCGTTGCGCAGGTGCAGCGCCAGCAGCTCGGCCCAGGCGTTGAACGGCGCCTCCACCTCGGCACCGCCGTCGGCGGTCAGCACGCCCACGTGCACCGGCACCGCCAGGTCGCAGGACAGGCGCAGCAGCGCCCATTCCAGGAACAGCGGGATGCGCTGGGCAAAGCTCAGGCTGGCGGTCTTGCGGCCCGGCCATGCCTCGAACAACCATAGCCCGTCGCCCTGGCCGAACACGCGCTCCAGCGTGCCCTCCACGCTGACCGGCCCGAGCGCCAGCGCCAGCGAGACCGGCTGGCGCCGCGGCGGCACCGGCGCAAACAGCGGATGCGACTGCGCGCGCTCGAGCAGCGCCTGCACCGCCGCGCGTTCGGACGTCCAGGCGTCTGTTCCGAGCCGGCCGCTGGGCAGCATGCCGCTCAGGCGCAACCACGCAGGGGCCTGCTCCGGCAGCGCGAACGCGCCGCGTTCGATCGCCTCGAAGAAGAGCCGCTTCGCCACCTGGTCCAGGGCACTGAAGCCGGCCTGCAGCGGCTCGCTGTCCTGCAGGGGATCGTCGTCCAGCGCATCCAGGCGGATGTTGAGCTGCTGCGCCAGCACCTGCCGGGCGGGGTCGCGGAAGTACGCCTGCACCTCGCGCAGCGGCACCGTGGCCGCAGGCATCGGCGCCGGGCCCGCGGCCGGCTGCATGAACGAGCCGCCGGCCTCGCCCCGCACCATGCCGGCGAACCCGGCGTCGAACGAGAACAGGCGCGGGTCGCTGCCGTCGAAGTAGCGCGCGTCGAACGGCTGCAGCGGATGGCGGATGCGCCACGGCCGCCGGATCACCGGCGCGGCACCGGGCGCCGCCGGCCGCTCGTCGATATCGCCGTCTTCGCCGCGCAGGCCGGCCTGCTCGTCCAGCAGGCCCAGCAGTTCGGCCAGCGGCGCGGCCGGGTTGCGGGGCTTGCCGTCGCGGATGCCTTCGCCGAGGTACGACAGGTGCAGCACCTCACGCGCGGCCATCACGGTTTCCAGGAACAGATAACGGTCGTCGTTGCGCACGTCGCGATCGCCCAGACGGCGGTGGCGCTGCATCAGGTCCAGCCCGGCGTCGCCGACGGTGCGCGGGAACTCGCCGTCGTTGAGGCCGAGCACGGCGATCACCCGGAACGGGATCGCGCGCTGCGGAACCATGCCGCAGAAGGTGATGCCGCCGAGCAGGAAGCGCTGGCGCTCCGGCGCGGCCGCCAGCCGTTCGCGCAGCACCTCGCGCACCACGGAAAAATCCAGCACCGGGTCGAGGCCGCAGTCGGCCGTCTCCAGCTTGGTCGCCTGCAGAAACCGGCGCAGCAGCGACAGCGCCTCGACCGCCTCGTGGTCGCGCGGGTCGACCCGGAACAGCGTGTCCAGCAGGCTTTCCAGGCGGGTCGCCCAGGCCGAGGCGCTGCGCGGCGTGCCGGCGTCGCGATGCAGTTCGGCCAGCGCCAGCAGCAGCCGGTCCAGCGCCCCGAGCACCGCTGCCTGCGGGCCATGCACGCCCTCCACCGGCCACAGTTCGCCGCCGGGCAATGTCCAGCCTTCGCCCGCCTGGTCGGAGGCGTCGCCCATGACATAGCCGGCAAGCAGGCGATCCATGCCCCAGGCGAAGGTGTAGTCGTCGATGCCGGGCACGCCGAAGCCTTCGCGGAAGGCACCGTCGAGCGCCCACGCCACGCGGCTCTGGCGCAGCCAGCGCGTCAGCGTGTCCAGATCGCTGTCGTCCAGGCCCAGGGCGCGGGCTACTTCCGGCACCTGCATCAGGTCCAGCAGCTCCGGTGCGGCGAGACGCGATTCGGGGATCGACAACAACCGGCTGAACGCCTCGAGCAGCGGATGCGTGCTGGCTACCGCCACGTCGGCCAAGTGGTAGGGCAGCGGCCCCTGGTGGCGCCCGGCCTCGCCGAACACGGCCGGCAGCAGCGGCACGTAGGCGGCGATATCCGGCGCCATCACCACGATGTCGGAGGGCTTCAGGTCCGGCCGCTCGGACAGCTCGCGCAGCAGTGCGTCGCGCAGCACCTCCAGCTCGCGCAGGCGGGTGTGGCACAGGTGCACGCGCAACGAGCGGTCGGCCAGCGCCGCCGCCGCGCCGCCACGCAACGGCTGCACCCGCGTGGTATCGAGCTGACGCATGCTCTCCTGCAGGCGCTGCAGCAGGCCGTCGCCCTCGCCGCGCTGGGGCGCCTCGTCCTGCCAGTGGCGCACGTCCATGGCGATGGCGTCGTCGAAGGCCTGCAGGTTGAGCATGAAGTGCTGGCCCATGCGGCCCCAGCTGGCCAGCAGCGGATGCCCCATCTGCAGGAAGAACTGTTCGGAAGCCTCGCTGAAGTCCACCTGCTGCGCCCGTTCGCGCAACTGCTCGCGCTCGCCGCGCAGGCCGGCCCAGTAGTCGCGGCACGGGTCCGGCACGTACAGGATCACCGGCCGCAGCTGCGCCACCGCGCGCAGCAGGGCCAGCTCGGCCGGCGCCAGGTGGCTGACGCCGAAGATGTGCAGCGGCTCGTCGCTGGCCTGGCGCTGCGGCCGGCGGGCGAGGTCCTGTACCAGCGCATCGACCCGCTCGCCGCGATGCGGCAGGCCGATGTCGGCGCGCAGCTGGCGCCACAGCGGCGCCATGAAGGTGGCTTCGGGCACGTCGTCGCGGCCGCGCTGCCACGCCGCCAGCCAGTCCGGCCGGTAGACCAGGTACTGCGTGTACAGCCGCGCCAGCCGGTCGGCCAGCTGGTAGCGCCGACGCGGTGCGTCCGCACCGGCGAGATAGGCGCGGACGGCCGCATCGTCCACCGCGGGCAGGTGGTGGTGGATGCGCCAGCGCAGCCGGTCGCGCCGATACGGCGTGAGCGCCACGGCGCCGCTGCCCAGCGCGCTGAGCGCCAGTTCGTCGAGCCAGGTGCTGGGCAGGCTGATGCGCAGGTTGGCGACGATGCCGGCCGGCCCGCGACGACGCGCCAGCGCGCCGGCCAGCCAGTGGCGCATGCCCGGATGGGCGGCGATCACCGTCTGCGGCGCCAGCACATCGGCCGGCGGCGCGCTGTCGAGCAGGGTCAGCAGCGGATCGAGCAGGGCCTCGAGCCGGCTGGCGCGATAGACCACGAGGCCGTGATGGAGGTCGTCCGTGGGGGCGGTGTGCATCGTGGGGATGATAGCCGTGCGCGAAGACGGCACAGCGAACCACCGACGCATCGCAGCGACTGCGACGCGCGAGCGCTCATCCGGCCGCTACCACTCCAGCGGCACCGCTTCGGCGTCGGGATCGGCAGCCGGCACGGCGGCATCGACACCGGCTTCGGCAGCGGGCGCCGCCGTGGCATCCGCATCGACGTCTGCGGGCGCAGCATCCGGCGGTGCGTCGGCGGCGTTGCGCGCGGCCTCGGCCTGGGCGAGCCGCAGCGCCAGCACCGTGCGCACGTTGCGCTCCATCTCGGCCAGCGTCATCGGGAAGAACGACGCGTCGCGGTCGTTGACGGTCCAGCTGCGCACGCGCCGCAGGTCCACCGGCACGCCGGCGGCGTGCAGCGAGGCCATCACCTCGTTCGCGTCGATCGAGCCGAGCTCGCAGATCAGCCGCCACAGCCAGTTCATGCGTTTGGGGTCCACCCCGCGGGTCATCGGGGGGTGCCGGTAGGGCAGCTGGCTGAGATCCGGTACGTTCATGGAGGCGTGCCTTCGCGGACCGCGCGGACCATCCGCGCCGGGCCTCACGATAGCGGCCATTCCGAGGTGATCTTTAACGGGCCCGCTGCTCCCCGGCGGGCGGCGAGGGCGGCGTGAACGCCAGCACCTGGCCGGTGTAGGTCTCGATCAGCGCGCTGAACGGCCGCCCCTCACCGTCGACCAGCACCGCGCGGTGCTGCAGCACCCGATCCGGAATCGCCAGCGCGCCGGCGCGATCGGCCGGCAACCGCGGCGCCCGCTCCCAGCCGGCCGGCAGCGGCGCCCACAGCAGCACCGCAGACAAGGTGCGGCGGCGGAAATGCAGCGACTGCACCACCTTGCCGAACGGCGCGTCGGTGCGCTCCAGCGTGCGGTTCATGGCGGCCGTCAGTCGCGACGGCACGTACCAGTTCTCCGCCTCCGACAGCGTGTGCCCGCCACAACGCAGTGCCACCCGGCGATAGGCCACCGGCGCATCCGCGGGCAACCCCAGCTGCGCGCGCAGATCATCCGGCAGCGGCCGCGCCGCGCCGCGTGCGTGTTCGGCGATGACCCTCGCCGGCGACGCCATGCCGTGCGCGCCGCACCAGCGCTCCAGCGTCAGCGTGGCGCTGTCGTGGCTGAGCAGGTCGGCGTTGAGCGTCTGCAGCAACGCCAGCGCCTCGGTGCGGGCCAGCGCGGTATCGGGCCAGGCGGGCGCGGGTGGGGACGCACTGGCACCGGCTGCAAGCGCGGTCGCCAGCGCCATGGCTACGCCAGCGCAGGTCGCCCCGCGCCTCACAAGCCCTTGGCCGCCTGCGCCACGGCGCGGAACAGTGCGCGGCCCTTGCTCATGGTCTCCTCCCACTCGGCGGCGGGGTCGGAGTCGTAGACGATGCCGGCGCCGGCCTGCACGTGCAGGCGGCCGTCCTGGATCACCGCGGTGCGGATCGCGATGGCGGTGTCGGCGTCGCCCCACCAGCCGATCCAGCCGATCGCGCCGGCGTAGATGTTGCGCTTGTACGGCTCCAGCTCCTGGATGATCTCCAGCGCGCGGATCTTCGGTGCGCCGCTGAGCGTGCCGGCCGGGAAGGTCGCCTTGAGCACATCCATGTAGCTGAGGTTCGGCTTGGCCGTGCCCTGCACCTGCGAGACGATGTGCATGACGTGCGAGTAGCGCTCGACCACGAACGACTCGCTCACCTCGACCGTGCCGGTTTCGCTGATCCGGCCGATGTCGTTGCGGCCCAGATCGATCAGCATGACGTGCTCGGCGCGCTCCTTCGGATCGGCCAGCAGTTCGGCCTCCAGCGCCCGGTCCTCTTCCTCGGTAGCGCCGCGCTTGCGCGTGCCGGCGAGCGGGCGCACGACCACCTTGCCGTCCTTCATGCGGGCGAGGATCTCCGGCGAGGAGCCGACGATCTGGGTGGTGCCCAGATCGACGAAGTACATGTACGGCGAGGGGTTCAACGCGCGCAGGGCGCGGTACACGTCCACCGGGCGCGCATTGAAACCCACGCTGAGGCGCTGCGACGGCACCACCTGGAAGATGTCGCCGGCGCGGATGTACTCCTTGGCCTTCTCCACCATCGCCTCGAACTCGGCCTTGGTGAATGACGATTTGAAGTCGCTCTCGTCCAGCGCCACCGACTGGGTCATCTGCGGATACGAGGCGCCGCCCTGGCGCAACCGGTAGACCAGCGCATCGAGCCGGCGCTGCGCCTGCGCGTACGCATGCGGCTGCGACGGATCAGCGTGCACGATCAGGTACAGCCGGCCCTTGAGGTTGTCGAACACGGCGACTTCCTCGGCCAGCATCAGCAGCACATCCGGCGTGCCGAGTTCGTCGGGCCGGCCCCACTGCGCCAGGCGCGGCTCGATGTAGCCGATCGTCTCGAAGCCGAAGTAACCGACCAGGCCGCCCGAGAAGGCCGGCAGCTGCGGCAGCCGCGGCACGTCGTACTGCTGGCGGAGCTTCTCGATCTCGGCCAGCGGATCGTCCAGATGGCGGCGCTCGGTGACTTCGCCGGCGTCCTCCACTTCCAGCTCGTGCCCGCGCAGGCGATACACGCGGCGCGCCGGCAGGCCGATGATCGAATAGCGTCCCCAGGTGGCACCGCCCTCGACCGATTCGAACAGGAAGGTGTACGGGCCATCGGCCAGTTTCAGGTACACCGACAGCGGCGTGTCGAGGTCGGAAAACACCTCGCGCACCAGCGGAATGCGCGTGTGGCCCTGGGCCACCAGCGCGTCGAACTCGTCTCGGGATATCACGTGGGGTGGGTCCGGCTGATTCAAACGGACGGCCATTGTAGGCATGACGCCGCGCCACCGCGCGACGGCCGCACGACGGGCGGCGCACTGCGTCCGCGCGCCGCAGCGGCCGGCAGCGCCCGGCGGGGTGGCGGCGAGGCGCCGCTTGGGTAAGCTGGCAGGCACCCATCGGAGGGAATCACGGGCATGGACACGTTCTGCCTGGTGCTTGCGGGCGACCACCTGGACCACGACGCGGAGGCGAGCGAATCGCGCCTTGCCGCAGCGTTCGGCATGACACCGTCGGCGTTTCGCGAAAACGTATGGCAACGCGCGCCGCTGATCATCCGCCGCGCGCTGGACGAGGCCACGGCCGTCAGCCAGGCCGGACAGCTGCAGCAGATGGGCGCCGCCGCAGCGGTGCACGTCGATCACGGGGCGCTGATCTGGCTGCTGCGCGGCGAGCGGGTGCTGGGGCCACTGCCCGCCGCGGCGCGCGCAGCCTATGCCCGCGCCGGCGACCGCTGGTGCCACGATGGCGACGCCAGCTGGCAGGATCTGCCGTCCGCCTCGCCGCCACCGCTGCCCGCAAACGCTGCCCTGCTGCCACCGCCACTGCCTGGCGCCCGGCCAGTGCGGCGCCGGCGCAGCACCCTGGCCTGGCTGGGCGGACTGGCTGCCGCGGTGCTGCTGCTGGCGCTGTGGGCACATCATCACGCATCGCCACCGGCGCCGGCGCGCCGGGCCGTCACCTATGTGCCGCGACCGCTGCAGCCGATGGTTGCCGATGCGCCCGCCTCCACAACTACCTGCCCGGCCGGCCCCGCGCCGACCGGCGAGGAGGATCGCTTCCTGCTCACCGGCGGCGAACGCCAGTTGACTGGACGCGCGCAGCGCAGCACCGACGCGTACGTGGCCGAGGCGGTGTTGCAGCGGGACGCGCAGTGCCAGCCAAGCGCAGTGCAGCTTTACGTCTTCCGCCACGGCGCCTTCGTCGGCACCGCGATGGATGCGCCGATCGATCCGCGCCGCACGCAGCTGCTCGATTTCTCGATCGACGAGCAGGGGCAGCTCGGCTATCGCCTGCGCCGCTGCGACGGTCGCTCGGACCGCTGCGACGAGCCGGAGGCCTATCAGGCCCGGCTCCAGCGGGGCCACGGCGGCTGGGTCGTGGCATACGGCGCGGCGGATGCGCCCGCCGCGGTGGAGATCATCAGCCGTCCGCCGCCGGACTACCCTGCCGAAGCGGTGCGCCAGCGGCACGAAGGCACCGTGCTGCTGCTGTTGACCATCGATACCGATGGCCTGCCGCAAGAGATCGCGGTGGCGCAATCAAGTGGATTTGCCGAGCTGGATGCCGCAGCGGTGGCGTCTGCCCGGAAGTGGCGCTTTCGTGCGCTGCGCAGCGACGGCGGCGCCACCACGGCGACGGCGCGCGTGCCGGTGCGCTTCCACCTGGAAAGCCCGACGCTATAGCCGCGGGCGTGGCATGCCGAACAGCTGCAGGGTAAATGCCACGCCGCTGCCATCGGCCAGGTTCTGCGCCAGCGCGTTGCCGCCGTGGCGCTCGGCCACCAGCCGCACCACGTACAGCCCCAAACCCAGGTGCGGCGCATCGCCGGGCGTGGCCTTGTCGCGCAGGCTCACCAGCGAGTCGAACAGCCGGGCCTGCATCGCCTCGGGCAGCAACGGGCCCTGGTTGGCCAGGGTGATCCGGGCGCCGCCGTCGATGGCATGCAACTCCAGCCGCAGCCAGCCGTCGATGGGCGTGAACGAGAGCGCGTTGTCGAACAGCTTGTCCAGGGCTTGCGCGATCAGCTCGGGCGCGCCGTGGAACGGCAGCGGCGCCTCGGGCAGCAGGCACTCGAACGGCCGCGTGCCGGCGAGCGCACGGTAGGACTCGGCGCAGCCGCGCAGCACCTCGCGCAGGTCGACATCCTCCGGCTCGGCGGCGGCGATCGCGCGCTCCATCCGGCTGGCCTCGCTCATCGCCCGCACCAGAGCGCCCAGGCGCGCGGTGCCGTCGCGTGCGCGCTCGAGATACGGCGCGGCGTCGGCCGGCACGCCGCCGTCCGCGGCCAGCGCATGCTCGAGGTTGTCCAGCGAGGATTTGACGATCGCCAGCGGGGTGTTGAGTTCGTGCGACAGCTTGGACGCCAGCGTGCGCAGGTAGTCGGTGTAGCCGCCGACCGCCTCGAACAGCTTCTCGAAGCTGCGCGCGAGGTCGCCGACTTCGTCGGGCGCATCGGTCATCGGAAAGCGGCCACGCTGGAACAGGCCGTCAAGACGTCCATCGGCCGCCTGCGCCCGCTCGGCTGCATCGCGCAGCTTGCCCAGGCGCAGGCTCAGCCGCGTGGCGAACGCCAGCAGGATGCCGCCGGCCACCAGCAGCACCGCAAAGCTGGTGAGCAACAGGCCGAACAGCGCGCGGTTCGCCAGCAGCGGCACCGCCCGGCTGGCCTGCTCCAGCAGCAGCACGCCGCGCACCTGACCGTCGCGCTCGATCGGCACGGCGGCATCGAGCACCACGCTGGCGCGCGTCTCGCCCTCGCGCCACACCGCGGCAGGCGTGCCACGGCGTGCATGGGTTACCTCGTCGGTGAGCAGGCGCGGCGCGTCCTGCATCCACGGCTGCGAGGCCTGCACCCGGTCGGCCAGCAGCGAGCGGTAGATCAACGCGGCGAACCAGCCCGGTTGCGGGCCTTGCCCGCGCTTGGTCGCACCCGCGCCGCTGCGGGCCAGCAGCCAGCCGCCCGGCGACAGCACGCGGGCGTGCACATCGTCCGGTGCCAGCTGCGCCAGTTCTGCCGACAGCGTGTCCGAGTACGCCAGCAACGGACGCTGCTCGAACGCCAGCGGATCGCCGCCGTCGGCCGGATCGAACACGCCCAGGCCCAGCCCGCCGACCCCCGCCGCACGCGGCACGCGCAGTTCGATGCGGTAGCCGCTGCCGTCCTCCTGCCACTGCGCGGCAAGCTGATCGGGCAGTCCGTCCACCGGCGGATCCAGCGCCCGGGCGCCGACCGGCCCCGGTGCCGCGCTGGCCAGCAGGTAGCGACGACGCGCCGCCCCACGCACCAGCGTGAGCACCACATGATCGGCGCGCAGCACCAGCGGATCGTCGACCTCGGCGCGCGTGCGGCGGCTGTCACGCACGTCCAGCCACAGGTAGAGCCAGTGGTCGTCCTGCGCCAGCAGCAGCTTGGCGCGCGCACCCACCGGCTCGCTCCACGGCGTCAGCGGCGCCCAGTCGTCGCCGTAGCCGTCGATCGTGATCGGCGTGCTGGCCTGCTCGACGTACCAGCCCTGCGCCTCGCGCGGCAGCGTGGCGCCGGTCGCCACCAGGCTGCGCGCCACCGCCCGCGCGGAGGCGGCAAGCGCCTGCGCCTGGCCTTCGCGCAGCAGGGTTTCCATCTG